>JBBRXY010000322.1:0-1018 GCA_038238185.1 Acidimicrobiales bacterium | reverse complement strand
GACTTCGGTCCCGGCGACTTCCTGGTGCGAACGGTCGTCGGGGCCGATCCGAACAGCGGGGCCCTGAGGGTCGGCGACATCGTCGAGGTGGGATCCACGGCCCAATTCCAGGTGCGCGACGCCACTTCGGCCGACCAGGACCTCCGCCGGATGGTGGGCGGCCGCGCCGCCGAGGCCGCCCTGGTCTTCACCTGCAACGGCCGGGGGACGAACCTGTTCCCTCAACCCCATCACGACGCCATGGTGGTCTCCGAGAGCCTGGCCGGGGCGCCGGTGGCCGGCATGTTCTGCGCCGGCGAGCTCGGCCCGATCGGTGGGCACAACTTCATGCACGGCTTCACCGCGTCGGTAGTCCTGCTCTCCACGCAGTAGCCGTCCCAGAGCGCCCGGAAGAGGAATAGCGTCGGGGCATGACGCGACTCGAGCGACTCTTCTCCGAGCAGGGCCAAAGCCCATGGCTGGACAACCTGAAGCGGGGGTACCTCACCAGCGGCGAGTTGTCGCGCTTCATCGACGAGGGGATACGGGGCATCACCTCGAACCCCACCATCTTCCAGAAGGCCATCGTCGGCCAGGCCGCGTACGACGACCAGTTCCGCACCCTCATGGAGCGCAAGGAGTCGGTCGACGACGCGTACTGGGATCTGGTGATCGACGACGTCGAGCACGCTCTCGACCTGCTGCGGCCCCTCTACGACGAGAGCGGCGGAGCGGACGGGTTCGTTTCCATCGAGGTGGCGCCGGGCCTGGCCAACGACACCGACGGCACGATCGCCTCAGCCCGCCAGCTCGACGAGCGCATCACCCAGCCCAACCTGCTGGTCAAGATCCCCGGCACGGCCGCCGGCATCCCGGCCATTCGCCAAATGATCTCCGAAGGCCGCAGCATCAACGTCACCCTGATCTTCTCCCTCGACCGCTACGCCGAGGTCATCGAGGCCTACCTCTCCGGCCTGGAGGCATGCGAGGGCGACCTGGGCCGGGTCCACAGCGTGGCGTCGTTCTTCGTCAGCCGGGT
>JBBRXY010000321.1:0-1036 GCA_038238185.1 Acidimicrobiales bacterium | reverse complement strand
TGGTCGTTCTGCCTGGTGGCAATCGGGTAAATGAGGGATCGCAGCATCCTCCCGTCACGGGATGGGGCCGTGGGCCGATTTCGGCCTTGTGGGGAGCGGAGAAAGTCGGGAAAGGATCAGCGAGAAGGGGGAAGACCCCCCGAAGTGTTGGCCGAGTGTGGTACCCTGGTAGGAGCACCACAACCGGTCCCGGCCCCTCGTCGCGCCTGTGCCCGTAGGAAAGGGGAATGCCATGTCCGTCGAGGAGAACAAGGCCCTCGTGCGCCGCTTCTTCGCCGCCCTCAACGCCCAGGACGCCGCGACGCTCACCGACGTGTTCGCCACGCCGGAGCTGGCCCAGGGCTTCGTCGACGGGGCCCGCTGGGCGGTCGAGACCTACGGGGCGGAGCATCGCATCGAGCCGGTCGAGCTGGTCGGCGAGGGCGACACGGTGATGGTGCGCTTCGCCTCGCGCGGCGGCCACACCGGCACCTGGCACGGCATCCCGCCCACCGGCAAGCAGTGGACAAACAGGGGCTTCGGGCGCTTCCGTATCGCGGGCGGCCGGATCGCCGAGGAGGAGTTCCTCTTTGACCGCCTCGGCCACCTCGAGCAGCTGGGTGCCACCATCGCGCCCCCGACGTAGGCCGGCCCGGCCTGTGCCACCGGCAGCCCTCGGCGTGGTCGTCGATGCGTGCCTCTGGGATAGTGCGCGGGTGACGGCAGGAGAAAGGCGGGGGCTCCCACACCCCGTGGCGGGCGGCACTGCTTGCCGTTCCCCCACGCCCGGCCACGACATAGGGGGACACATTCTGGTCATACCGGTGGCCGAAGGTTCCTGAGCACTGGCGAGCATTTCAGCTCACGCTGGGCTTGATAGTCGGCCACCGATACTGCCAATATGTGTCCCCCGAAGTGGGTCTTCCACCTTCTCGCTGATGAGCTTTGGTCGTTCTGCCTGGTGGCAATCGGGTAAATGAGGGATCGCAGCATCCTCCCGTCACGGGATGGGGCCGTGGGCCGATTTCGGCCTTGTGGGGAGCGGAGAAAGTCGGGA
>JBBRXY010000320.1:0-1038 GCA_038238185.1 Acidimicrobiales bacterium | reverse complement strand
GAGCTCCGCACCCCGCCGTTACCAGCGACGCACGTCGAGGGTGGGGCCAGGCCATCGAGCACTGGCCCGGAGCTACGCACCCGGCATAGGCCGGACCTCCAATCTGCGAGCCCGCTCGCTACGAGCGACTTCGTGTCGCACCTTCTTTTTGCAGTCCACGGAGACGACGGGCTGGCCCGCCGTCAGGTGGGCCTTGGCCTGGGCGTTGATGTGAAGGAACTGGGCGTCACGGTCGGCGTGCTGGGCGCCCTCGTTCTGCTTGGAGGTTCCCTGGAGGCTGTAGTCCATGTAGTGCAGGAGCTGGCCGACCAGGAATGAGCTGGCCTGGTGGCCCATGCGGGTGAGCTCGGCGGCCAGGCGCCGGGTGCTCTTCAGCGTCCAGCGCAACGGCGACATGGGATCGCCCCGGGACTCGGGATCGACGAGGGAGTCGAGGGCGGCCAGCAGGTCGGGGTTGATGTCGGTGGCCTTCTTGCGCCCTCCGCCGGGGCGGCGCACCCGGTCCGACGGGCCCGCCCCGCCCTCGAGTTCCTTGGCCCCGCCGATGAGGGTGTTGCGACTGAAGCCGGTCGCCTCCGCCACCCGGGTCTGGCCGCCCCGGCCCAGCATCGGCACCGTGGCCGCCGCCACCAGCCGGCGCTGGCGCTCGTCCAGCAGCGGCAGGATCACCCCGAAGTACGCTGTTAAAGCCTCGCTCGTGATCTCCACAAACGAGTGTACGTCGCGCGTCTAGTTCACTCGCGGACCCCTAGGAACATCGAGGCCTATGGGAGCCATCGATAGATAGCAGACGGGCGCGGAATCAGTGGGCTGGTTGGGGTCTAGTTCTCGGATAGAAAATGGTAGCTCAGCTGTCGACTGCCGCCCGTCATAGCTTCCTATTGCATCCTTTACTAACTCAAGTGCCGAGTCGTCTAGGTTTCCCCCGGTTCCAGAGGACGGGACCAAACAGTGAAATTTGTCGATTGACGCTCGGTCGTCAATTAGAGCCGTACCAACGACGGCAAGATAGTCCAAATCGAAAGTCCTAAGGATATT
>JBBRXY010000319.1:0-1046 GCA_038238185.1 Acidimicrobiales bacterium | reverse complement strand
GGCCGAGCTCGGCCTCGACACCCTGGTGGGGGCGGCGGCCTACCCGGGGACCAAGGTGCTGTCGTCGTTCCACTCCCTGGCCTCGCTGTTGTTGGTCAAGGCCAGCCGCCGCGGCCGGGCTGCCAACGCCTTCCCGCTCGGGGCCGACCCCGGGCTGGGCCTGGCGGCGGGGCTGGTGGCGCTGCCCAAGGCCACGCATCTCACCAGCTACTCCTACCGGGTGCGGCGCTCGTCCAACGTCGCGCTGTTGGAGGGCCTTGGGCGCCGATGTCGCCAGGTCGGCCTCTATACCGGCGAGGGCGGGTTCAACCTGGACTTCCACACGATCCGCCACCACGGCGAGGAGGTCCCCCTCGAAGACCACTACGTGGCGTCGCGCTCCCAGCGCACCCGCTCGGTGCTGACCTTCTTCGCCCAGGACCACGCCTCGACCGAGATGGTCTACGCCAACGCCGACATCACCAAGGCCGCCCAGGCCCGTGAGGTGATCGCCTTCGCCGAGTACTGGGCCCGCGTCTCCGGCGCCGACCCCGGGTTGTTGGTGTTCGACTCCAAGCTCACCACCTACGCGATGCTCGACGAGCTGGCGGCGCGTGCCATCACCTTCCTCACCCTGCGCCAACGCGGGCCCAAGGTTCTCGCCGGCCTCGCCGCCCTGCCCGCCTCGGCGTGGACCACCCACAACCTGCGACGGGCCGGGCGCTACCGCCACCCCCAGATCCACGAGGAGGTGATCCGCCTCAAAGGCATCGACCATCCGCTGCGCCAGATCGCCGTGCGCAACATCGGTCACCCCCAGCCCACGTTGTTGATCACCAACGACCTCACCACCGCCGCCAAGGACCTGTTCGGGCGCTACGCGGAGCGGATGATCATCGAGAACGAGCTCGACGCCGACATCTCCGGCTTCCACCTCAACGCCTTGTCGTCGGGGCTGCCCCTCAACGTCGACGTCGACACCACCCTCACCGTGGTGGCCGGCAACTGCTACCGCCTCCTGGCCCGAAAGCTGCCCCGCTACGAGCTCGCCACCCCCGACCGGCTCT
>JBBRXY010000318.1:0-1048 GCA_038238185.1 Acidimicrobiales bacterium | reverse complement strand
TCTTGCCCGTGCCGGCCGGGAGCGCCACGGTTCCCCGCACGATCTGATCGGCCTTGCGCGGGTCGACACCCAGGCGCACCGCCAACTCCACGGTCTCGTCGAAGCGAGCCGAAGCCAGGCTCTTGACCAGGTCGATCGCTTCGCCGGGCGAGTGCTGGTTCTCCCGGTCGAAACGACGAACTGCCTCGGTGTACTTCTTGCCACCCTTGGTGGTCGTCGTCATGAGCGCATCCTTCTAGCGGACGGAGATGCCCATGGAACGGGCGGTGCCGACGACCTGCTTCTTGGCCGCATCCAGGTCGTTGGCGTTGAGGTCGGGCATTTTGGTGGTGGCGATCTCGGTGACCTGGGCGTCGGTGATGGTGCCCGCCGCTTCCCGGCCGGGCAGGGTCGACCCCTTCTCCAGGCCGGCGGCCGCCCTGAGCAGCACCGGGGTGGGCGGAGTCTTGGTGATGAACGTGAACGAGCGGTCCTCGAACACGGTGATCTCGGCCGGGATGACAGTGCCCCGCTGGGCCTCGGTGGCCGAGTTGTACTGCCGGCAGAACTCCATGATGTTGACGCCGTGAGGGCCGAGTGCGGTCCCCACGGGCGGGGCCGGGGTGGCCGCCCCGGCCGGGATCTGAATTCTCACCACCGCGGCGACGCGTCTCTTCGCCATGTACTTTCCTCTCCTGTTCTGCCGCCAGCGTTAAAGCTTGGCGACCTGACTGAACTCCAGCTCGACCGGGGTCTCCCGCCCGAAGATGTTGACGAGGACCTTGACCTTCAACTGGTCCTCGTTGATCTCGGCGATCGAGCCGGAGAAGTCGGCAAACGGGCCTTCCTTCACCCTGACGCTCTCGCCGATCTCGTACATGGGCCGATGGGGCCGGGTCTTCTTCGTGCCCTCGGTGCCCTCGGGCTGCACCTGAAGGATGCTCTCGACCTCCTTACGGGACAGCGGCGTGGGGGTTGGGCCCCAACCCCCAAAGCCCGTGACCCCCCGCGGGGGGGGGAACAACCCCCCCCAGTCGTGGGGGAGGGCACAACGCCCGTGGGGGTAAAC
>JBBRXY010000317.1:0-1063 GCA_038238185.1 Acidimicrobiales bacterium | reverse complement strand
GACGACCAGGATGCGCTGATTTCGCAGGGAGCGCCCCGGGTCGTCGATCACGTCCGGCGGGGGGCGGTAGACGTCGATATGGCGGCCGATGATGGCGCCCCCGGTGTCGACCGCCTTGAACCATCCCGACCCGGTGACCTTCTGATAGGAGGGAATGAAGACCTTCGAGCCCAGTGGGATGAGATTGGGATCCACGGCGATGGTCCGGTAGTAGTGCAGGCCGGACGTCCCGGCGCCCGGGGCGAAGGAGATGCCCGCGGGGGGCGCGACGAAGCTGCGGCCGGCGCCATTGCTCCACGGACCGGCGAGAAGCGGGAAGGTCACGCCGCCCTTGCCGTTTCGCCAGTACCCACCCTTGCGCCAGTAGGGGGGCCCGTTGCTCTGGACCCCGTCATAGGTGGGCTTTCCGGCGCGGTTGACCCATGCCCCCCGCCCGAGGCTGTCGATGTGGTAGAGGCGCCCGTCGAGTCCGATCCCAGTGCCCTGCATCGAGAGCCCGAAGCCCCCGTAGAGCCAATCGACGCGATGCTTGCCGGGCAGCCCCGGCGCTTTCACGGGGGCGCCCAGCGCCCACCGCTCGGGCACCGGGTAGTACTCCGTGATCAGCACGCGTGCCACCCAGGTGCGCTTGCGCAGTGCGGCCTGGTGGGCGAGCGGGCGATGGAGCGGCGGTTGGGCGTGCCACACGAACGCTTCGGCTCCGCGGGCCGCTGCGGCCGTGGCGCCGGCTCCAAGCAGGCCCAGCGCCAACACGATTGCGGTCAGCTTGCGCACGGCGGGGCTCAGCCGCGCGAGAGGGTGGCGCCGTCCTGGTAGAGCTTGTGCACGGTGACCGTGCCCGGCGGGGCCACCTCGAGACACAGCTCGCACAGCACACATTCGTCGAGATTGCCTTCGACGAGGCACAACGCACCATCCTCGTCCTGGCCGAAGATGTCCACCGGGCACACTTCGGTGAGCTTGGCCGCCAGCTCGCGGTCCGCCGCGGTGTCGTCGTCGACCTCGAGGCCGATGAACAGGGCGTCGCTCCTCATGCCGGCGCGCGATCGGAGAGCTTCTGCTT
>JBBRXY010000316.1:0-1070 GCA_038238185.1 Acidimicrobiales bacterium | reverse complement strand
GGGCCGACCTGCTGTGGCGGATGAGGGACAGCATCAACCTCGACCCGGTCAAGGACCTGGCTGACGGGTCGTGGTTGGCGGAGGTGTTCCATTCCACCAAGGACCGCCGGCGTCAGCACCCGGTCACGGTGCGGGTCATCGAGTACAGCATCGAGGACGGCCGCGAACCCGCCGGGCCGTTCCGGCTGATCACCACCGTCCTCGATCACCACACGGCCCCCGCCGTCGACTTGGCCGGCGCCTACACCCAGCGTTGGGAGATCGAGAGCGCGTTCGACGAGCTCAAGACCCACCAGCGCGGCGCCCGGGCCGTGCTGCGCTCCCAGTCCCCGAACCTGGTCCTCCAGGAGATCTGGGGCCACCTTTGCTGCCACTACGCCATTCGGGCCCTCATGTTCGACACCGCCACCCACGCCGGCCGTGATCCCGACCGGGTGTCCTTCGTCGCCGCCCTGCGCGTCTCGCGTCGCTCAATCGCCCAAGTGGGCGCCTTTCCCCCCTGAGGCCACCGACATCTGGGGCCGGCTGTGGCGCCACGCCGTCGCCGAGCTGGCCGCCCGGCTTCTCCCTCAGCGCCGGCCCCGGGCCAACCCCCGCGTCGTCAAGCGCAAGTACACCCGCTGGCACGTCAAACGATCTCGCCACCGCCCCTGGCCCCAGCCCACCCAGGCTGACGGGGCCGTCCGCCTCCGTAGCCCACGGGCGGCGGCGTCATGACCGCCATGCCTCGGCCCCCGGCGTGGGCTGTGATCGAACAGGCCCTGCTGGAGCGCCGCCCCGTCCAGGCCCGCTACCACGGCCACCAACGCCTGCTCTGCCCCCACGCCCTGGGTTGGCACCGTGGCCGCCCCAAGATCCTGGCCTACCAAGCCGACGGGACGACCAGCCAAGGAACCCTCACCGTCGACCCCCGGCACCGGTGGCGCTCAATGTTCGTCGACGAGATCCAAGACGCCGTCATCACCGACGAGCCATGGCAGACCGCCGACAACTACTCGTCCGCCACCACCGGCATCAGTGACCTCCACCTCGACGTGAGCGGAGGCTAGGAACTAAGTAAACGGTATTGC
>JBBRXY010000315.1:0-1072 GCA_038238185.1 Acidimicrobiales bacterium | reverse complement strand
GGCAGGCTCGACGCCCGCCCCCGGGCCAGCCACGGGGTCGCCTGCGCCAACGGCGTCGCGACCAACCCGGTTGCGTGGCACCAGCGCAGCAACGACCGGACGCTCACCACCGTCGTGTTCACCGTGCTCGCCCGACGCGTCCCGGCCAGCCCGGTCACGAACCGAGCGACATCGGCCGGCGTCAACGACCCGATCCGAGCCGGGTCGTCGACACAGGCCATCGACAAGAACAGCCGGGCGTTCCACACGTACGTCCCGATCGTGGACGACCGAAGCGAACGTTCCGACGCCAGCCAGTCCCGGTAGTCGTCCAACATCGCGTCCACCGACGGCGCGGCGGCCGGGATCGAAGCTCCCATCACTGCCTCCTTCAACGACGGGGACCATCCCCGCCCTCGACGGGCAGCCTCAACCCGACACGTCAGCCGTGATTATCCGGGGCCCACTCCCCACCATCGACGCCCCGACCAGCGTCGCGAGGGACCCGTCCCGGATAACCGCGCGTCCCTGATGATGTGTGCTATCCGGGATCCCGGATAGTTCGTTGGTGGAGTCTCGTATTCGTGGCTCTCACATTGCAGCGGCGTCGAGCGGTAGAGGGTGGCTGGCGGGTGTTGCTGCTCGGTCCGGTGTGCTGGTCGTGGTGCGGCGCAGGGCCGGGTAGTTGTTCCAGGGGGCGGCGAGGACGGCGGCGCGTTCGGCGATGAAGTTTGGGTTGTAGCCGATGAGTTCGGCGAGGACGGGGCTCGGGATCTGTCGGGTGAGGTCGTGGAGCGCGCTGACCCGGGCGTCGCGTGTGATGCCGAGGCGGCGGAGACGGTTGCCCATGTTGGCGGCGGTCATTGGTTGGCCGGGGGTGGAGCCGGTGAACAGCCAACGGCGGTGGGCGCCGGGTGTCGATTGCCGGCTGTTGACGAGTTGCTCGAGGAGGGCGCTTGTTGCCTGGTCGAGCTCGATGCGGGCACCGCCGGTGTCCAGTGTGGCTGGGGCGCCGGCCGGGAGGTGGATGGTGTCGAGTGGGATGCGACAGATTCGGCTTGCTGGTTGGGCGTAGAGCGCGACGAGCAGCCCG
>JBBRXY010000314.1:0-1085 GCA_038238185.1 Acidimicrobiales bacterium | reverse complement strand
CTGCTGTTCGAGGGCCCGGCGGAGGAGGCGGAGCGGACGCGGGAGCTCGTGTGCGGGGAGATGCAGGACGCCTGGGAGCTCGACCCCCCGCTCGTGGTCGACGCCGGCATCGGGCCCAACTGGATGGAGGCGAAGTAACCGCGGACGGCGCGGGCGGTGGGTGTCGCGCCGCTGGGCGTCGAGACCTACCTCGTGGTGCGGTAGTGGCCTACGCTTCCGCATCTCCCATGTGCTCGGCCTCAACCATTCGTCGGCCTCCAGCTTGACGTCGAGGTGGGTCAAGGCCGGGGTGAGCGCCCTGCTCATGGTGGCCCTGGTGCCCGGGAGCGTGGGCGCGCGGGCGGCCTCAGGAAAGGGGAAGCCCAACCCGAGCCCCCGCCTGGCGCCCACCCCCTACATGGGGTGGAATACCTACTACGGCCTGGGACTCAAGTACGACGAGGCAAGCATCGTCGGCGTCGTCGACGCCATCGTTCGGCGCGGCCTCAACCGTGCCGGATACCGGTATGTCTGGCTCGACGCGGGATGGTGGTCAGGCCCGCGTGACTCCCAGGGGGCGATCATGGTCGACCCACGCCAGTGGCCTCATGGAATGAAATGGCTTGCGGACTACATCCATGCCAGAGGCCTCCGTGCCGGCATCTATACCGATGCAGGCCCCGACGGCTGCGGCCGAGGGGGTGCAAGCCAGGGAGGGAGCTTTGGGCACTACGGCAAAGACGCCGAGCAGTTCGCCGCCTGGGGCTATGACGCCGTCAAGGTTGATTACTGCGGAGGCCAGAAGCTGGGCGTCGATCCCGCCAGACCCTATCGGGCGTTCGCGCGTGCACTCAGCCGCAACTCGAGCCATCGCCAGCTCCTCTTGAACGTCTGCAATTCGAGGCACGACCGCTTCGGGTACAGGTACTCATACGTGTTCGCTCCGAGGATCGCCACGAGTTGGCGGTACCCATTCAGGGGGCTAGGGGCCGGATGGAAGCAGTGATGGTGCCGGCCGGCCGTGGAGTGCTGCGGTGATCGCGTCGAGCAGGTAGTCGTGCATGCTGCGGCTTTGCAGGCGGCAGGTCTCGCGGACGCTCAGCAAT
>JBBRXY010000313.1:0-1089 GCA_038238185.1 Acidimicrobiales bacterium | reverse complement strand
GGCTTGCGGCGCACGGCCTCGGTGAGCTGGCCGCCCTCCTCGTAGCCCACGTAGCCGGGGGGTGACCCCACCAGGCGGCTGACCGTGTGCTTCTCCATGTACTCGCTCATGTCGAGCTGGATGAGATGGCTCTCGTCGCCGAACAGGAACTCGGCCAGGGTCTTGGCCAGCTCGGTCTTGCCCACGCCCGAGGGGCCCAGGAAGATGAACGAGCCGCTGGGGCGCTTGGGGTCCTTGAGGCCGGCCCGGGTGCGGCGGATGGCCTGGGACACGGCGTGGATGGCGTCCTCCTGGCCCACGACCCGCTTGTGCAGCTCCTCCTCCATGCGGAGGAGCTTGGCCGTCTCCTCCTCGGTGAGCTTGTAGACGGGGATGCCGGTCCACAGGGCGAGGACCTCGGCGATGCCCTCCTCGTCGACCTCGTCGAACAGGTCGATGCCCTCGGCCTTCCACTCCGTCTCCTTGGCCGCCCGGCGGTCGAGAAGGTTCTTCTCCCGGTCGCGCAGCTTGGCCGCCTGCTCGAACTTCTGGTTCTCGATGGCCGCGTCCTTCTCCCGGCGGACCCCGACCAGCTCGCTCTCGAGCTCTTTGAAGTCGGCAGGAGTCTTCATGCGGCGCATCACCATGCGGCTGCCGGCCTCGTCGATGAGGTCGATGGCCTTGTCGGGCAGGTGGCGGTCGGAGATGTAGCGGTCGGACAGGTTGGCGGCAGCGACGATGGCCTGGTCGGTGATGGTGACCCGGTGGTGGGCCTCGTAGCGGTCGCGGATGCCCTTGAGGATCTCGATGGTGTGGGCCACCGAGGGCTCCTCCACCTTGATGGGCTGGAAGCGGCGCTCGAGGGCGGCGTCCTTCTCCAGGTGCTTGCGGTACTCGTCGAGCGTCGTGGCACCGATGGTCTGCAGCTCGCCGCGGGCCAGCATCGGCTTGAGGATGCTGGCGGCGTCGATCGCGCCCTCGGCGGCACCCGCACCGACGAGGGTGTGGATCTCGTCGATGAAGAGGATGATGTCGCCGCGGGTCTTGATCTCCTTGAGCACCTTCTTGAGGCGCTCCTCGAAGTCACCGCGGTAACGGGAGCCGGCCACG
>JBBRXY010000312.1:0-1108 GCA_038238185.1 Acidimicrobiales bacterium | reverse complement strand
GTTGAGATCGCCGGGCGCCCTCGAGCTCCAGCCCAGCCCGCTTCCGTTGTTGCCCGGCACGTTGGGCTGGGCCTCCGAGCCCGACAGGCCCAAGGTCTTCAGCAGCGAGCCGTCCTTGCCGTCGTAGACGTAGGTGGCGGTGTTGATCGCCGACAGGCCACCGAGATAGAGGTCCGGCCTGCCGTCCTTGTTGTAGTCAGTCCTGCTTGCCGACCATCCAAAGGCCTTCGACGCCTGCGGCGTCGGATCCTTGGGCTCCCACAGCACGACGCCGGCGCCGGAGGCGACCGACGCCTTGCCGTCGAAGACCCACCCTCGCCCCGCCGCGTTCTCCCCGGCGGCGCCGTCCTGATTGAAGCCCATCACGTAGAGATCGGGGACCCCGTCGCCGCTGACGTCCCCCGGGGTGTTGGGAGCGACGTCGTCCAGGCCCCAGAAGGCGTTGTTGTCGGCCACGGGCTGGTCGATACGCGACAGCACCGCGCCGGTCTTGCCGCTGAACAGGTACACGCGGCCGAAGAACTGGGGGGCGACGATAGTGGGGCGCCGCAGGGCGTATGCGGCGACCATCTGGTCTGCGACGCCGTCGCCGTCGACGTCTCCGGGGCTCTGCGCGTTTGAGAAGTTGCCGCAGCGAGCGGTGGAGCTCGTGGTCGTGCAACTCGGCTCCTGCTTGTCCGCGTCGGGAATCCTGAGCGTGCGGATGAGCGCCCCGGTGGCGCCGTTGAAGATGAACGCCTCACCCTCGTTCTTGCGACAGTCGGCCGGGATCGGGGTGAGGTTGCCGCAGCCCGCGGGCACGTCGTTGGCGGGAGAGCCGATGATGATGTCGGCGCGGCCGTCCCCGTTTACGTCTCCGGCTGCCCCCGGGCGGGCTCCGAACGTCGCGAAGACGCCCTCGTCGGCCTGCGGGGCCGGATTGTCGAGCGCGTAGAGGAGCTTCCCGGTCGGGCCGCTGTAGACGTAGGCCTTGCCCTGATTCTCGTTGCACCCGTTGGGCTCGGGGGTTCCGCACGGCGTACCGGGGCCGATGTAGACGTCCTGGTAGGGCGCGCCCACGACGAGGTCGTCCTTGCCGTCGCCGTTGACGTCGCCCGGGACCGAGATG
>JBBRXY010000311.1:0-1108 GCA_038238185.1 Acidimicrobiales bacterium | reverse complement strand
CGGTGAGGTCAACCAGGTGGTGGGGGCCATGGAGTCGCTGCGGTCGATGTGCGGGCCCCGCCGGTTCATGCTGGTGGGCGACACCAAGCTGATCTCCTACGGCAACGTCGCCGCCCTGACCAGGGCGCAGATGACCTTCATCGCGCCGGCGTCGAAGGCCTACGTCGGTGCCGACACGCTGCGGGCCGCCAACGCCATGGACCTCATCGACGTCGATTACGTCGCCCGCCGCGACGCCGCCAAGGCCCCGTCGGGGCGGGGTCGCTACCGCGTCGGCGAGGACACCTGGGCTATGGCGTCGGCCACGTCCCACAAGGGCGAGGCGATCAACCTGCGCCGGGTCTTCGTGTGGTCCTCCGCCGATGCCGGCGCCGCCGCCAACGCGCGGGAAAAGAAGCTCGGCCGGGCCCGCGAGGATCTCGATGCCCTCACCCGCGGCCTGGGCAGCCGCCACTACCCGAACGCCGAGAGGGTTACGGCCCGATTGACCGTGATCGCCACCAAACGGCGTGTCGGCGACTATCTGGTCACCACCGTCGGCACCGACGCTTCGGGCACACCCACCCTGGAGTGGCACTTCAACCAGGCCGCCCTTGAGGACGAAGCGGCCACCGACGGCTGGTATTGCCTGCTCACCAACCTCGAACCCGCCGACGCTGATGCTGGCGAGGTGCTGGTCCGCTACAAGGGCCAGGAAGTCGTCGAACGCCGCTTCGGCAGCTTCAAGGGCCCCCTTGCCGTCGCCCCCATCTTCTTGAAGAACAACCGCCGCATCGAGGCACTCTTGAGTGTCATCTGCCTGGCCCTGCTCATCTTCTGTCTCGTCGAGCGCCAGGTCCGTCACGCCATCGCACCCGAGGTGACGATGACGGGATTCCCCGGCCGACCCAAGGCTCGCCCCACCGGGCGCCTCATCTTCCAAGCCCTCGGTCGGCTCCCCCTCATCCCCGCATCAGCTACCGGACCGCCCGTCATCCCCGCGCCACCGGCGCTGGCCGCCCGCATCCTCGTCCTTCTCAACGTCGACCCAATCACCACCCGCTGAGCACCAGAGGCCAACCATGCACAGCACCTCACGCCCAGTCATGTGCGGAACACCGGGCTAGTG
>JBBRXY010000310.1:0-1112 GCA_038238185.1 Acidimicrobiales bacterium | reverse complement strand
GCAGGGGCTCGCGGCGCACGATCAACCGGGTGCCCGACGGCCAGGCGGACAGGTCGAGGTGGGCGGTGACCTCAGCCACCGCCGCTCCGGGACGCTCGTCGCCGTCTTGGCGCAGCGCCGGGGCCCAGGAGTCGTCGTGGAAGGCGATCCGGCTGATTGCGCCGTGAACGGCGGCATTGGAGCGGGCCACGACGGCGAAGCCGACGTTGCGGGCCCGGGCGTGGAAGACGAAATCGGTGCACCCGGCCGAGTCGGTTCGCACCTGCACGCTCCGGCGCACCAGCGCCGGGTCGTCACCGACGCGGTGGCCGACGGCGATCTCGGCCGGCAGCCCGGCGATGGCCGCGTCGAGCAGGACAACGTGGTCGGCGATGTTGTTGGCTCCGGCGTTGCCGGGGCGCAGGCGCACGGCCAGGGTCTCTCCGGTGGCATCGGCGAAGCAATAGATCGGGTGGAACCCATACCCGCCCTTGTAGTTCGCCGCCGCGTCGACCTTGTTCTCCGAGTGGATCTGGTGCAACGAGGCATCGATGTCCAACACCACCGTGGCCGTGCCCGTCGTGGCTCCTGCCCGGCGCCACACCTTGGCCCGGGCCTCGGCCATGGCCTCGCACAGCCCCGCCAGTGTCTTTGGGCCGATCGAGCGCAGCGTCCGGTACAGCGTCGAGTCCGACGGCACCGATCCGAACAACGCCTCCTGGGCGCGGAGGGCCTCGATGTCCGAGCACGCCTCGCCGCCACCGGCGAGCATGAGCATGGCCTGGGTCAGCACCTTGCCCCGGTCGTGCAACGGCAGGCGTTCGCCGGTGATGGGGATGCGAGCCGACAGCGAATCGCCGAGACCCAGGCGGTCGGCGAAGCTGCCAAGGGCGTGCAGCCCGACGTGGGCCACGACCCCGGTGCCCGACCCTTCCACCACTGCGGACAGCGCGCTGTTAGCGTTCACTTGGTAGGTGCCCTCCATGTTTGGGCTCTCGACGCTTCGACAACGTCAGAATCCCTTGCCTGGTGGGCACTTCCGCGGATGGGCAGTCCTCAGATCACGAGGCCCGGTGAATGATCGGGGCTAGGGTGATCACTCCAGGGTTCAGGCCTCGCGGTGGTCAAATCGG
>JBBRXY010000309.1:0-1120 GCA_038238185.1 Acidimicrobiales bacterium | reverse complement strand
CCCCGGCGGACCTCGTCGAGGGCGTCGGTGGCCCAGCCGATCACATGAAAGGTGTCAAGGCACACGATGGCGTCGGGCGCCGCCTCGGCCACCACGGAGCGGATCCACTCGGCCCCGTCGGCCGTCACGAACTGCAGCCGGGCGGCCCGTTCTTCGCCCAGGGCGGCGAAGAAGGCACCGACGCTGTCCTTGCTGCGGCCCTTGACGGCCCACACGACCCGGCCGGTGAAGTGGTCGCACACCACGGTCAGGTACTTGTGGCCCTTCTTGTACTTCACCTCGTCGATGGCCACCGCCACGAGGCCCTCCAGCAGGTCGACCCGGCCGAGGGCCTCGGTGGCGATGCGTACACAGGCGTTGTTCACCGCCCGCCACGAGATCGAGTACCGGTCTGCCGCCGCCTGCTTGTTCGCCACGATGGCGTCGTGCACCACCAGGTCCTCGAAGGCCCGGGAGAACGCCGCGTCGTGGCGGGCCCAGGGAACCTCGGCCACCACGACGCCGTGGTCGGCGCAGCTGACCCGGGGCGCGTCGGCCACCAGCTCGCAAGTGGCGAAGCCCACATCGACATGGCGCCACCGGCGCTCACCGTCACCACGGTCGAACCACGGCGCCACCGTGGAGCAACGCCCGCACCGCCCTCGTCGACCTGCCTTGAGCCGCACCCGCACTTCGACCTTGGGGCGAGTGCCGTCCCCCGTCGCGTCGACAAGCTCCCAGCTCGTTACCACCACGGCCGGGCACAGCCCGAGCATCGTTCTGAGTACCTTCTTGAAGCGCACGCCTTGAACTCCTCTCGAATCCAGCCTTCGAACAGCCGGAAACGTAGGGAGGACAAGGCGTGCGCACGCGGATGGGCGGCTCAGCGACCCACGGGAGCGTCAGTTGAGCCTTTTTTCGGGGGCGTTACGGGTTCACGGTGCAGGGGGGCGTGAACGTCGCTCCCTGGTTGCCGTGCCACGTGTTGGTGGCGCACTCGGCGTTGGTGTCCTGGAGGTCGCGGGTGACGTTGCCGCTGATCCGCCCGGCTCTGCTGTCGTCGGGTGTGCTGGTGTTCGCGTTCACGCTGGCGTCGGTCGAGGTGCCCGCCCTGCTCGGCGCAACGTCACCGACCACGCTG
>JBBRXY010000308.1:0-1132 GCA_038238185.1 Acidimicrobiales bacterium | reverse complement strand
CGTTGTCGGAGCTCCAAACCCTCGGTCGGACGCCCCCGCGTGAATGGGAGCGCGATTCGGCCGGCCCTGGGTTGGGCCGGCCGAATGATCTGATCACCAGGGCCACTCGGTTCGTTGCTCGTGCGGCTGGGAAAGCGAGCTCGCCGTTACCCTCGTCCATGCTGAGGCGGCGGGAGAGCAGCACATCGACCTCCACCAACCTCGTCGACCCTGGCGACCCAACAGCTAAGAGCGCTCGCGCCCGGGGTCGTTGAAGTCCGCCCCGCCCGGGCCGAACCCCACCGGGCGGGGTGGCCACAAAGTGCTCATGTTCCTCGCCGAGGTGCCGATGACGAAACAATCGGAGACGCGCCCTGACCATTGGGGAAAGGGGGATGTGACGGGAGGCGACGGCGACCCTCAACTATTTCTGGGCCCCCGGTCGTCGTTCACCATCAGACGCGCCCTCGGGACCGTTGTCGTCGCCGTCCACGGAGAGATCGACTTCGAGGACTGGTCGCGCATCGACGGCGTCCTCAACGACATCATCGACGCGCAGGGGAATCTCGACGTTGTCGTCGACTTCTGCGAGGTCGCCTACATGGAGCCGACCGCGATGCCTCTAATTGTTCATGCCGCCCGCCAGGCGCGCCGCCATGGTGGACGACTGCGACTGGCCGATCGTGCCTGTCGCGAGTGCTTTTCGGCGGGCCCACCAGAGCGCGGCGATCGGGCGTAGGCAGCCGACGAACGCCTTCTTCGCTTTCTCGCAGTGGCCAATAACCGCCCCGGGAACCGCTCGGTCACCGTCGTCGCCCCACCCGTGGGGGACACGGACGGGACGGCACGGTCAGATCAGCGAGCCCCACCCGGAGGGGCTAGCGTCGGGCCGCCCCTCTGAGAGCATTGGACCACGCATGGGCGAAAACCCCGTCAGCGATCCCGGCGGTCTCGCTGCCGGAGTCTCGGCGTTGATAAGCGGTGAGCACCACGACCCTCACCGGCTGCTCGGGCGCCACGAAACCAACGGCGAGACAGTGATACGAGCTCTGCGTCCGTCGGCCACGGCGATGCGGGTCCTCATCACCGACGGCGGCCACATCGACATGGAGCAGGTTCACGAGGGCGGCCTGTTCTCGGCCGTCGTGCCCCG
>JBBRXY010000307.1:0-1134 GCA_038238185.1 Acidimicrobiales bacterium | reverse complement strand
GGCTCCAGCTGGGCGATCGGCCTGCCCCGCCGGACAATCGTGTACCGCTGGCCCCGGTGCTCGATCGCATCGAGCAGGTCGGCGAAGCTACGGGCGGCGTCGGTTGCACTGATCTCGGCCACACGATCAGATTATCAGATGTAGCCTGGCAGGGCTCGTCTGGGCCCGCAGTAACGGCACGAGTGGGGAACCCAGTAACCCACGGAACCAGCGCCGGAAGTGTCTCTGAGCTCCTTGCATACGAACAGGTGTTCTGGTAGGGTGAGGGCACCACTTCCCCCTTGGTCATAGCCCCTCGTGTCGGGGTGGCGCATGTCGGTCCGTACCGCAGTGGTCGACAAGTTGGCGACGGTGCTCGATGAGCTGGCTGCCGTCGATCCCGCCGACCTTGGCGACGCCGAGGTGGTGGTCGAACTGCACCGCCAATTGGAGCGCCTGGGCGCCATCACCACCCGGGCCACGGCGGCCTTCGACGCCGTCGGCGCCTACGACTCCGACGGTGCGGCAACCACTGCGGCCTGGCTGGCCACCCGTTGTCGCCTCCCCGTGCCCACCGCCCGCCGCCGGGTGCGCCTGGGCCGGGCCCTGCGCCATCTACCGGTGACCGAAGCCGCCTGGTTGGCCGGCGATGTGGGCGAGGCCCAGGTGAACCTGATGGCCAACGCCCGCACCCCCGCCACCGAAGATGCCCTGGTCGGCGACGAACAGATGCTGGTGGGCGAGGCCAAGCGCTTGCGTTTCGGGTCGTTCGCCAAAGTGCTGGGCTATTGGGCCCACCACGTCGATCCCGACGGCACCGCGGCCACTGATGCAGCTCGCCACCATCGACGACGCTTCCATCTGTCGCACAGCTTCGAGGGCATGTGGTTCGCCGACGGGGCCTTCGACGCCATCGGCGGGGCCATCGTGGCCGACGAGCTCAAGCGCATCGACAAGGCGCTGTTCGATGCCGACTGGGCCGAGGCCAAGGCCCGGGTGGGCGAGGGGGTCTGTGCCGACGACCTGGCCCGCACCCCGGCCCAGCGCCGGGCCGACGCCGTGGTGGAGATGGCCACCCGTTCGGCCGCGCTCCGAGCCGGTGCCCGCCGTCCCAAGCCCCTGTTCAGCGTGATCGTGGGCTACGAGGGCTTCGCC
>JBBRXY010000306.1:0-1134 GCA_038238185.1 Acidimicrobiales bacterium | reverse complement strand
GAGGCCTTCGACCAGCGCGCCCTTCTCGGGCGAGGAGACCACGCCCACCGACTGGGCGCCGGCCATCTTGCAGATCTGGGTGGCGAAGACGCCGAGGCCACCGGCGGCGCCCCACACGAGCACGCGGCCGCCGGCCTGCAGGGCGCACTGGGTGATGAGCATGCGGTAGGCGGTGAAGTAGGTAAGGCCGTAGGAGGCCGCCTCCTCCCAGGAGAGCGCGCCGGGCTTGGGAAGCAGCTGCTGGGCCTGGACCTTGGTGAACTGGGCGAACGAGCCCCAGCTCGTCTCATAGCCCCAGATCTTCTGGGAGGGCGCGGCGAGGGGGTCGAGGCCGTGGACCTCGGGGTCCTCGTAGGAAGCCTGGTTGCAGTGCATGACGACCTCGTCGCCCGGCGCCCAGCGCGTGACCCCCGCGCCGACCTTCCACACGATGCCCGAGGCGTCCGAGCCGCCGATGTGGTGGTCCTCTTCGGGGTGGTAGCGAAAGACGGAGACCGGCTTGCCCATCGCCGCCCACACGTTGTTGTAGTTCACGCCGGCGGCCATGACGCGGACGATCACCTCGAAGGCGCCCGGCTCGGGCACCTCGATCTCCTCGAGCTGGAAAGCGTCGGTGGGCTCGCCCTCGCGCTCCTGGCGGATGACCCATGCGGCCATCGTCGCCGGGAGGGTCCCGGGCTCGGCGTCCACCTCTGTCACCCTGCTCGAGTCAACCACCACGGGCATCGACCTCTCTACGTATGAAGGGAGGCGGGCAGCCTATCGGGCGGCTGCTAGATATAGCCGCTCCTGCGGAACCACAGCACGAGGGCCCCGACCGCGGCGGCCAGCGTCCCGATGCCCCAGCCGAAGAACGCGGTCGCCGAGTCGATGTGATCGACCATCCACGTGAAGTTCTGCCCGAAGAAGCCCGTGACGAAGGTCAGCGGGAGGAAGATCGTCGCGACGATGGTCAGCTTGCTCATGACCCCGTTGAGCCGGTTGGAGACCGTCGAGAGGTAGATGTCGGTGACGCTGGTGAGCAGCTCGCCGTAGTTGTCGATCTGGCCCGAGATCCGTGACAGGTCGTCGGCGACGTCGCGCAGGTAGTCGCGGCTTCCCTCCTCGAGGCCCGGGACGTCGGCGATGACGTCG
>JBBRXY010000305.1:0-1165 GCA_038238185.1 Acidimicrobiales bacterium | reverse complement strand
CTGCCCGCCGAGCGCTTCGAGCTGGCGGAGTGGAAGAAGGTGACGGCCAACATCGACTACCACGTCGCCTTCGACGGGCGCTTCTACTCCGTGCCCTATCAGCTGGTGCGCCAGCGCCTGGAGCTTCGGGCTACGGCCGCCACCATCGAGGTGTTCAAGGCCGGCCGCCGGGTGGCCAGCCACGCCCGCGAGCACGGCCGGCGGCGATTCGTGACCGACCCCGCCCACATGCCGGCCTCCCACCGGGCCCACCTCGAGTGGACACCGTCGCGCCTCATCGACTGGGCCCGCACCATCAGTCCCGCCACCGCCACCCTGGTGGAGAAGATCCTCACCTCGCGCCCGCACCCCGAACACGCCTACCGCACCTGTTTGGGCCTGATGAGCCTGGCTCGGCGCTACGGCAACGAACGCACGGGTGCGGCCTGCGAGCGGGCGCTGGTCGCCGGGGCCATGAGCTATAGCTCGGTCAAGTCCATCCTGGCCGAGGGCCTCGACCGTCTCCCGCTGAAGACCTCGCCCACGCCGCCACCCCCGGAGCACGAGAACCTGCGAGGCGCCGACTACTGGCAGGAGGAGGCGTGATGCTCCTCAATCCGACCATCGACAAGCTCCAGGCGCTGGGCCTGGGGGCCATGGCCACCGCCCTCGTCGATCAACTCGCCACTCCTGGGCCCTGGGACGAGCTCAGCTTCACCGACCGCCTCGGCCTCCTTGTCGACCGGGAGGCCGATGCCCGCGACAGCCGCCGCCTGGCCACCCGGCTGAAGGCCGCCAAGCTGCGCTACGGCGCGGCGGTGGAAGACATCGACTTCCGCTCGCCGCGAGGGCTCAACCGAGCCAACGTCCTCAGCCTGGCCCAGGCCGGTTGGGTCGGCCGTCACCACAACCTCGTCGTCACCGGCCCGACCGGGGTCGGCAAGTCGTTCGTGGCCTGCGCCCTGGCCAACGCCGCCCTCCGCCAGGGCCATACCGCCTACTACGCCCGCACCCCCAGGCTGCTCGATGAGCTCGCCCTGGGGCGGGCCGACGGCCGCTACGCCCGAGTGCTCGCCCGGCTCGGCCGGGTGTCGCTGCTCGTCCTGGACGACTTTCTTCTGACCCCTGCTCCCGTCGAGGCCTGCCGGGACCTGCTCGAGGTCATCGAGGACCGTGCCCAGCGACG
>JBBRXY010000304.1:0-1172 GCA_038238185.1 Acidimicrobiales bacterium | reverse complement strand
GGTGCGAGTCCCGATGAGCGACCTGTTCGGCGTCGCCGGCCAGGCCCTGCTCGACACCTGCCCGCTGGGGGAGGCCTACACGGTGCGCGTCGAGTCCCTGCGCGACCTGATCGGCGTCGTCGACCGCGAGATCGACATGCTGCAGGCCCGCATCGACACCGAGCTGGCCGACGACGCCGGTTGGTGGGCGATCCAGGCCATCCCCGGCGTCGGCCCGGTCCTGGGCGCCATCTTCGTCGCCGAGATCGGAGACGTCGGTCGGTTCGCCACCGCCCGCCACCTGTCGTCGTGGGCCGGTCTGACCCCGTCGCATCACGAGTCCGACACCACCGTGCGCCGGGGCCACATCACCAAACAAGGCTCACGGCTGGTGCGCTGGGCCGCGGTCGAAGCCGTGCAACGCCAACGGGGTCCCACCCCGATCCGGGCCCACCACCACCGGGTGGGCGACCGTCGCGGCAAGCACATCGGGCGGGTGGCGGCCGCCCGCAAACTCCTCACCCTCGTCTACTACGGCCTGCGCGACGGCGAGATCCGCTGCCTGGCCGAGGCCAAGGGGTGAGACCCGGACCGGACGCAGCCCGGTGCGCGCTCGTTGCCTGTCATGGCCCCCGCCCTGCGGCGTGGCCGAGCGCTTGATTGAGCCCGCCTGGCTGCGGCCGAAACACTCCATGTCGCCTGTCGCGGACGAAGAGATGACCGGCACCCGGGTTCCCGGGCTGCCCTGCCAGCATCGCCTGGCCCTGGAGACGAACCGCAACGCGTCCTGATCCCGAGCCGCCGAGGAGGCGCCCCGACTCACATCGCCAACGACAAGACTCGCCAAGGAAGCCCTGGCGGGCTTCCACGACCATTGGTGTCGACGACCGCTGACCGGGCCGTCAAGGCTTCCCCTCCGGGCGGCCTTCGGCCGGCCTTGACAGCCCTCCTCCTTGCATCCCCGGGGCCTGGGCCGATTCGCCGCGCCCCGGGACAGTTACGTAGATCGACTTCCCGCCCGAGAAAACCCTAGAGGAACCTTCGGTACTGACTTGACAAGGAGCGCTCCTTCAGAGATGACAGGTTCCGGACTCAAGGTTCGCGCCGAGTGGGACCAGGGCCGCTACCCGACGGCGACCAGATCACCGACGCCGAGCTGGCCGCCCTTCTGCTGAAGCCCGACAAGTGGCACG
>JBBRXY010000303.1:0-1174 GCA_038238185.1 Acidimicrobiales bacterium | reverse complement strand
TAGGCCACGCCCACCCGTACCGAGTCGGTGAGCGCCGCTTCGATGGCGACGCGTTGAGCCGGGTTGGCCGTGGCCCACAGGATGCTGACGGACTTGGGGGCGGAGAACGTGAGGTCGTAGCCGACGACGACGTTGGGCTTCTCGCGCTCGGCCGCGAAGCGGCGCAGCTCGGCGCGGGTGACCTTCCAGTGGCCGCGGGGACTGTTACGGGTGGCGTCGAGGTAGGAGGCGGGCAGCGGGCAGAGTTCGTCGCCGGCCGCGGCCTGGCGGGCCTGGAGCGTGCGCGCCTTGTCGGTGGCGGCGGCGCGCTGGCGCAGGTAGGTGCCGCCGACTCCGAGGGCCTTGGCTGCCTCGCTGAGGCTGAGTAGCTCGTCGTCGGGACCGTTCAGCGCAGCACTGACGGTTTCGGCGTGGGCCCGCTGGGCCGAGCCAGCGGCACCGACGAGCTGTTCGCCGCTGAGGGGATCCTGGCCGAGCAGGACGCGGTGCAGGTGGGCCGGGTCGACCAGGCCGTCCATGCGAACGCCGGTGAAGCCCTCGCCCATCCAGATGCCGGGCTGGGCCATGGAGTCGGCGTAGTAGCCGACGATGCCCGTGTCGGGGTCGACACCGGGAAGCTCGGGTGGCGAGGCGGGATCGCGGCCCTGATCGGCCGGGCCGCGCCCTTCGAGATACTTGACCACTTTGGTGGCTGCGCCCGCGGCGTCGCCATCGGCAGCACCCAGGGTGGTGACGCTGACGATCATGCCGGCGCCCCGAGGCGGTGGGTGTGGGGGCTGGCGTCGATTGTCGAGCCGATGGTGCCGAAGGCGCCGCTCATCGGGGCGAAGCATAGCCTTTGAGGTGTCGCAAAGCGACACCTCAAAGGGTGTCTCCGTTGAATCGGCCGGAAGATCCGACCCTCCATACCGTCAGTCGTACTACCTTGCTGAGGCGCTTCGTCGGGGTGGATGCAAGATGCCTTCGTCGAATCGTCCGGAGGATCCGACGTTCTCCTTCGTCAGGCAACCATCAGCTGAGGCGCTTCGTCGGGGTGGATGCACGGTGCCTTTGAGTTGAGGTTGAGGTGGTCGGGCTCGATGTCGACGAGGTGACGGGCTCGGTCGCGACGGTCGGGACCTGGTGGCGATCGGCAAGGTGGTCGGCCTCGATGTCGACGAGGTGACGGGCTCGG
>JBBRXY010000302.1:0-1189 GCA_038238185.1 Acidimicrobiales bacterium | reverse complement strand
CTACGTTCGACCCGTAGGTGACCGTTCGGCTCACACGTCGCGGCGACCCCCTCCCGTCGATGCGCTCGACCCCGCGCGCCCGTCCTTGCTCAGACGTCGCCGGGCTCGACCTTGGTGACGGAGTTGTCCTTGGTGTTGGCCACCCACAGGCCGCCCTCGCCGACGACGATGTCGTTGGCGCCCTTGCTCACGCCCTTGATCGGCCCGCCCTGCTCCTTGCGGTTCTCGGCCGAGAAGCGGCGCACCTCGTTGGCCAGCGGATAGCCGATCCACATGGAGCCGTCCCCGACCGCGAAGATGCTGCCGCCCTTAAATGGGATGGGCTCCCCGATCGTGAAGGACTGCTCGTCGATCGGGGTGACGTCGTCGGTCGTGCCCACATAGATGACGCCGTCGTCCACGGCGATCCCGCCAAGCTCCTCGTTGAGCTCGAGCGGCGCGCCGAACGACTTGCCGGTGGTTCCGTCGAGCTTGACGATCGTCTTGTCGCCGGTGTTGACGACGTACAGGCCCCGGTCCCCGTAGGCCATGCTGATCGGCTTTCGCCCGACCTTGACGGGCGCGCCCTCGAGCTTTTGCGTCTTCATGTTGACCCGCGTGACCGTGCCGTCCTTGGAGTGGCTGAGCCAGACGTAGCCACCGCCCACCGCGATGCTGTCGATGTTCGGCCCGACGTCGATCGGGTCGCCCTTCTTGCCCGAGGAGGCGTCGACCCGGGTGATCGCGTCGCTGTAGTTCCACACCCACACCGCGCCGCTGTCGACGGCGAGCTCAGTCGGCACCCCGCCGACCTTGATCTGCTCCGCCGTGGCCTTCTCAGGATCGATCTTCGAGATCGTGTCCGTCGAGAGGTTGGCCGTCCACACGAAGCCTTCGCCGACGTCGATGTCGTAGGGCTCCTTGCCCACCGGGATGGGCTCGCCGACGATCTTGCCGGCGACGTCGCTGTCGCCGCCACCGGCCACCAGCGCGATCACGGCCACTAGGACGATGAGGCCGAGGACCCCGCCGGCGACGGCGAGCACCAGCGGCAGGCGGCTCTTGCGGGCGGGGCCGGCCCCCTGACGGGCCGGGGGCGCGGCGCCGGAGCCGGGGCCGTGTCCGGGGTGGGCGGCAGGTGCGGCGCCGTAGCCGGGCGCTGGCGCGCCGGGGCCGGGTGCGGCCGCCGGGCTGGCCGGGGGGCTCCTCG
>JBBRXY010000301.1:0-1199 GCA_038238185.1 Acidimicrobiales bacterium | reverse complement strand
TCGTCGTCATCGTCGGCCACCCCGTACACGGGGTCGTCGAGGTCGATGAACGGGGGGTAGTCGCGGATAGGGCTGGCCAGGGTGGCCGCAGCCACCTCGGCGGCGGTACCGGGGGGCGGGGAGAACACGACGCAGTCGTCGTCGAGGCGTTCGCCGGTGGGATGAACCCAGTTGCCCGTAGGTGCCGGCTCGGTGGGAGGTATCGGTTTGGCGGCCGGTGTCAATGGCCTGCCCCGGGAATCGGTGAAGGTGATGCCGTCGGATATATCGGCATCGCCAAAGATGCCCAGCTGGCCTCGGTGGTGCAACCGGTGATGTCGGGAGCACAACGCCATCAGATTCGAGGTATCCGTAGCCCCGCCGTCTTCCCAGTGCACCACGTGGTGCACATGCAACCACTTGGCACGGTCGCATCCCGGGACCCGACAGCCCCCGTCGCGTTCTTCGATGGCCAAGCGGGTGCGGTTGGACACGATGCGGGCGGTTCGGCCCACGCTGAGCGGTTTTGTCTTGTCGTCGTGTTGCACCCGGGCCTTGGCGTCGCAAGTCATGAACCGGCGCAGGCCGTCGGGCAGGGCCGGGCCCAGGTGGAGGTGGCCGTTGGGCTGACCGGTGTCGTCGGTGCCCACGTGGACCACCACCAGGTGGCGGTCGTAGTGCGGCCGGGCGATGGCCTCCGACGCCAGCGACGCCTCGGCCATGGCCACCAGGGCGTCGGCCCACGAAACGATCTTGGGAGCGTCAGTGTGGTCGGCGTGGCCACCGAACAGCTTCTGGCGGAACACCCCCAGTGCCCGCTCCAGCAGGGCACCCTGATCGGCGGGCAGTACGGCTGACAGGTGGAACCGGCCGTCGTCGCCGAAGCCGAAGTCCACCCGCCGGGTCTCGGGCTCAGGTTCAGGCTCGGGTTCAGCATCGGGATCGACCGCCGGCTTGACGAAGGCATTGCGGCCGAGCACGCGCCGGAGCTGGGACACGGTGGCCGACCGGGCCAGCTCGGCCACTTCGCCGTCGTTGTGGGTAGGCGTGTGGCGACAGATCACCGCTACCTGGTCTTCGGCCAGCTGCCCAGCCTCGAGGGCGGCCCGGGTCACAGGAAGCTCCGGCAGCCGACGAGCCATGGACACCAAGGCCCGAGCCCGCCCGAGGGAGACGCCACATTTCCACGCCACCCACTGCTCCGGCGAACGAATACCGGC
>JBBRXY010000300.1:0-1226 GCA_038238185.1 Acidimicrobiales bacterium | reverse complement strand
GGTGAGCATCCGTGGGCCTAACGACCGAACGACCAAAGGGTTGTCCGGGGAGGGCAAGGCAAAGCCAAGGCGCGACTAGGCCCGCCAGCAGAGCTGGCGGGCGAGGTCCATGGTTGCGCGGCCCGGCCCGCCGGCGTCAAGGCCCTCCGCTTCGCTCCGGTCCCTGCGGGACGGCCCTGACGGGCCGGCCTGGACCCCGGCTCAGTGGCGGCGGGGCTCCTCGGGACCGGTGGCGGCCCAGAGCTCGGCGGGCCGACCGGCGGTGGCGAGGCGCCGACGCTGGGCCCGACCGTCCGCACCGAGGGTGAGGAGGGCGGCGTCGATGCGGGCCCCGGGCAGGTTGCGCCCGAAGAGGTCTCGCAGCTCGGTCCGGGTGAGGCCGTCGGGGGAGGCGAGCAGCGACGTGTGGATCTGCTCGGCCACGGGATCGGCGGTGGTGTGGCGCATGGCCCACGCCGCCGAGCGCGCCGCGTAGTCCCACAGGGCGAGGCCGGCTCGCAGGTGGGCGGGGCGGATGACGGTGTCGCCGTCGGTGAGCGCGTCAAGCATGGCCAGGCGCAGCACGTGGGCTTCGGCCCGGGCCAGCAGCGAGCCGACGAGCCCCTCGGCGGGCTCGGACAGCCGGGCGTAGACGTCGTGCCACTCGACGCGGGCTGCCACGTCGAAGTAGACCCGCCCGGCGCGACGGGCGACCGCCAGGTTGGCCGCCAGTCGTTCGGCCATGCCGGTGCCGCCCAGGGGGTCGAGGTCGCCGCCGTCGGGGAGCAGGCGGTGGCGCCGGCAGGCGATGAAGCAGAAGCGGTTCAAGAACCCGTTGGCGGCCTCGACGGCACTGGTGTGGGCGGCGAGCTCGGCTCCGGTGATGTGGCCGATGACGGCGATGTGGGCGGCGGTGGCCCGCACGGGGGCGGTGCGGGTGAGCAGGGCCAGGGGCCGGCCGTCCCAGGCGGCGCGCAGCACCGGAGAGAGGGTGTTGACGTCGCGCCCGGTGGCTTTGAGCACCGAGACGAACTCGGGCTCGACGACGAGCAGGCGGGGATCGGGGGCACCGGCATCGGCGCCGTCGGCGTCCCGGGCGGCCCAGATCAGCCCCTCCCCGGTCGACAGGCCGGTGCGCACCCGCCCGGCAAAGCTCGGGTCGGCTCGGTCCAGGACGTGCTCCACGTGGTCCCAGGACGACCCTTTGCGGGCCTTGGCCGAGTCGCCGACGAGGACCACGAACTCAT
>JBBRXY010000299.1:0-1234 GCA_038238185.1 Acidimicrobiales bacterium | reverse complement strand
GGGCCCAGGCGGACGCCCCCGCCGGTGCCGTCGCGGGTGTCGAGGATGCGGGCCGGCAC
The DNA here is from genome assembly GCA_038238185.1 of Acidimicrobiales bacterium. GTDB lineage: Bacteria > Actinomycetota > Acidimicrobiia > Acidimicrobiales > AC-14 > DATAQC01. The sequence continues at coordinate 1,175 of JBBRXY010000299.1, read as the reverse complement.
CAGGGGCTGGTAGCGCCCGGCGTTACCCGAGTCCGTCTCGGAGTACCACCCGGCCACGTCGTAGACGACGTGGGTGGCCCCGGCGCTGTTGTACATGGCCACCTTGCCCCCGGCGCCCACCTTGACCACAACCAGATTGGGCACCGTCTCGCCCGGGGTGAAGTTGAGGTTGGCGGCCAGGGGAAGGGCGTCACCGGCGGGGAACAGGGTCAGGAAGCCCGCCGCGGTGGGTTGGGTGACGGTGACGTTGAGGGCCACGGCCGAGACGCCGGTGGCGGGCACCCCGCCCCGCCCGGTGACGGCCACCTCCACGGTGGCGGCCGGGCCCACCGCCTCGGCGAGGCCACCGGTGCCGTCGCGGGTGTCGAGGATGCGGGCCGGGGGCAGGGGGTTGTAGAGGCCGCCGGGCATCTCGGCGGGCGGGCTCACCGTGGCCGAGACCAGCCGATTGGCCTGGTCGTAGGTGTAGTCGCCCGCCGGGCCGGCCGGGGGCCGCATGGTCTTGCGGTTGCCCCGGTTGTCATAGGAGAAGGTGGTGGCCCCCGCGGGCGGTACGTCGCAGGCCCCGGCGGTCACCGCCGTCCAGCACAGCTGGTTGGCGGCGTCGAAGGCCTGATAGGTGCCCGAGGAGGTGCGGGTCAGGTTGTCGGCCGCGTCGTAGCCGAGGGTTGCAGAATCCACCGTCTTCAACTGGTTGAGCCTGGTGTAGCCATAGGAGTGGTTGTCGGCCGGTTCGCCGGTGGATGCCACGGAGGCGACCTGGCTGGCGTTGTCGTGACCGTAGGTCACGGAGCTGCGGGTGGTGGTGCCCGAGCGGTCGGTGATGGAGCTCAGCTGGCCGGCCTTGTCGTAGCCGTAGCTGTCGCTGAGGCCCGATGCGGCGGGGAAGGTGGTCTTGGCCAGGTGGGCGTCGGGATCGGGCTCGAAGGCGGTCACCTTGGCCAGCCAGTCGGTCTCCTTGGTCATGTTCCCGGCGTCGTCGAACTCCCGCAGCAGCGTCTTGGCCGGCGTGCCCGGGTAGGTGATCGACGTCGCCGGGTCACGCAGGTTGGCATAGTCGTAGGACACGAGGTTGTCCACCCCGTCGGTCCACGTGGAGGTCAGCCGGCCGAGGGAGTCCCACCTCCAGTTGCTGGTGGCCGTCCCGGTGGTCATGGCCGTGCGGCGGCCGTCGT
>JBBRXY010000298.1:0-1263 GCA_038238185.1 Acidimicrobiales bacterium | reverse complement strand
GCTGTGGAAGCTGGAGCTGGCGAAGCTCTCGGCTGACATCGGCCTGGCCATCTCGGTGTGCCACTTCCCGCCGGGCACCTCCAAGTGGAACAAAATTGAGCACCGCCTGTTCAGCTTCATCTCCACCAACTGGCGGGGCCAGCCGCTCACGTCCTACCGGGTGGTCGTCGATCTCATCGCCGGCACCACAACCAGAAGCGGCCTCAACGTGCAGGCCGAGTTCGACGAGGGCTATTACCCGACCGGGACCAAGGTCAGCGACAAGGAACTGGCCGCCATCGCGCTCCACCCCAACGACTGGCACGGCGACTGGAACTACACATTGGGCGGACTTCCGCTCATGTAATTACATCGCGGCCCCTAAGGCTCATCTGCTCCGTGACCTTGCCGACGTCGCCGCCGTCGCCACCCAGACCGCATGGGCCACTGGCCTCGCCGGCCTGCTCGTGGAGATCAACGCCGCGTGCGACGACGCACGCCAGCGTGGCCTTCGACAGCTGGCGCCGGTCCACCAACGGGCCTTCGCCGCTCGCTACGACGCGCTCGTCGCCCAGGGGCTCGCCGCCAACCCCCAACCCGCCAACGGACGCAAACGGGACTACTACCAGCGGCGTTCGCACAATCTGGTCACCGCCTTCGCCGAGCACCGCCGCCACGTCCTTCGTTACATGTACGACCTCGATGTCGCCTTCACCAACAACCAGGCCGAACGTGACCTGCGGCCCACGAAGCTGCACCGCAAGATCTCCGGCTGCTTCCGCAGCCAGCATGGCGCCGAGCGCTTCGCCCACCTACGCAGCTACTTGTCGACCACCCGCAAACACGACATCCCCGCCATCGACGCCCTCGTCCGCCTGTTCAACGGCGACCCATGGATGCCGCCCGCACCATCGGCTACCTGAACACTTACGGCCCGACCGACGTGGTCGTGCTGTCCGCCGACGGCAAGGGCATCGTCATGTGCCCCGGTGCGCTGCGCCCGGCCACGGCCAAGGCTGCAGCCGCGGCGGTGCCCAAGCTCGCCACCCGCCTGTCAAAGGGCGAGAAGGCGAACCGCAAGCGGATGGCCACCGTCGGCGCCGTCTCTGACATCACCCCCGTCCCCCGGAGCCCGGCGGACAACCTCGCCAGAGGAGGGGGGACCAGTACTCCTCCCACTCCGGCGCCGGTGGCCAAGGACAAGTGGCTCATGGCCAGCGTGGAGACCAACGCCGCGGCCGTCGTCGCCCGGGTCTTCGACGAAGCGCAACGGAGAGACCCCGG
>JBBRXY010000297.1:0-1268 GCA_038238185.1 Acidimicrobiales bacterium | reverse complement strand
TCAACAACCGTCCGCGCAAGCGACTCGAATTCATGAAACCATCAGAGCGACTCGCCGAGCTCCTTGCAATGACCGGTTGAGAGCGCCCCGCCATATATGCGGAAAAACGACCCAAATTCGGCGGGCGGGGACGGGACTACGATCTGACGGCCCAGAAACGTGGGGAACCAGGGAGGCAGTGAACCGATGGGGATGCTCGACGGCAAAGTGGCCATCGTGACCGGCGCAGGCCATGGCATCGGCCGGGGCCATGCCATGGAGCTGGCTCGACACGGGGCCCGGGTCGTGGTCAACGACCTCGGTGGATCGGTCACCGGTGAGGGCCAGGGCCGCGACGCCGACCTCACCGTCGGCATCATCGAGAAGCGGGGCGGCGAGGCGGTGGCCAACTACGCGGATGTCGCCGACTACGACGGAGCCGGCCAGATGGTGCAACAGGCGGTGGACGGGTGGGGCCGGCTCGACGTGCTCGTCAACAACGCCGGCATCGTGCGCGACGGTGCGATCTGGAACATGTCCGAAGCGGATTTCGACGCGGTGCTGCGGGTGCACGTCAAAGGCACGTGGGCGCCCTGCCACTGGGCGGCCCGGCACTGGCGGGAGCGGGCCAAGGGGGGCGAGACGTTCACCGGCCGGGTCATCAACACGACGTCGGGGGCCGGGCTGGTCGGCAACTTCGGGCAGACCAACTACGCCACTGCGAAGGCGGGCATCGCCGGGCTCACCCTGACCCTGAGCCTCGAACTGGCCAAGCTCGGCGTCACCGTCAACTGCGTCGGACCGGCGGCCGCCACCCGCATCACGGCCACGATGCCCGGGGCCCCCGAGGTCATCGAGCCGGAGGATGTCGCCGAAGACCAGTGGAACCGCATGGACCCGGCCGTGGCCTCGCCCCTTGTCGCGTGGCTGGCCAGCGACGAGTCCCAGCACGTGACCGGCCAGATCATCCGGGCCGTGGCCGAGGACATCGTGTGGATGAAGGGCTGGACCAACGGCCCCACCATCTCCAACGGCGGAAAGCGTTGGGACGCGAACACGCTCGGCTCCAGGATGGCCACCGACGTCTTCGGCACCCGGGCAGCCGGCCTCCGGTACTAGACGAAGTCGCGTGGGGGTCGACGAGCTGTTGGCCGCGGCTGCACTCCTCGTCCGGCGGGCGCCTGGACGGAGCGTCGCCCCCGGGGATGTCGTTGCGCTGCCCCCGAGCCTGCGCAACGGGCGATTCGCAGTGCTGGCCGGCCCCGAGGTCATCCGCACCGGCAACGAAG
>JBBRXY010000296.1:0-1285 GCA_038238185.1 Acidimicrobiales bacterium | reverse complement strand
GTCTTCGGCGACTCCAAACACAACCGTGGCTACCGGGTGTTCCGCCGCCGGGGCCTCGCCGCTGCGGCCAGCGAGTGGGCCATGATCAACATCAGCCACAACCTGGGCAAGCTCTACCGCCACCAAACCGCTCGCATCGCTGTCCCCTGACGCCAGCGCTCGGCGCTCGGGACCTGCGCCAAAACGACCTCAGGCCCCACACAACGCAGTGCTCGAAGGCCTCCCACCAGACGCGCCTCGACAGGCCCTTCATCGTCGGCCCCCAGACCCGCCCAGACCCCCTCTCGATATTTCGACAGCCTGCCAGGGTTGGAAGTCGCGAAAAGAACGGTCAATGGGTGGCGGCCCAGGCCATCAGGTCGTCGGCCGAGCGGGTGTTGACCACCGATTCGAGGGGGACGTCGGCCTCGGCGGCCCGCACGCACCCGTTGGTGAGCCATTCGAGCTGGCCGGGGGCGTGGGCATCAGTGTCGATCGACACCGTGCACCCGGCGGCCACGGCCTGGCGCAGGAGACGCATGGGGGGGTCGAGGCGCTCGGGTCGGGAGTTGATCTCCACGGCCGTGCCCGTGTCCACGCAGGCGGCGAACACCGCCTCGGCGTCGAAGGTGGACTCGGGACGTCCTGCGCCCCGCCCCCGGCCCCGGCCTGCGGTGTTGTCGGGCCCCGACGGCAGGAGTCGTCCGGTGCAGTGGCCCAGGATGTCGACGTGGGGACTCTTGACGGCCGCCACCATGCGCCTGGTCATCTCCGGCGCCTCCATTCGCAGCTTGGAGTGCACACTGGCCACCACCACGTCGAGGGCTCCCAGCAGGTCGTCCCCCTGGTCGAGGGCGCCGTCGAGGAGGATGTCGACTTCGATGCCGGTGAGGATCCGGAACGGCGCCAGCTCCTCGTTCAGGGCGGCGACCACCTCGAGCTGCTGCCGGAGGCGATCAGGGGACAGGCCGTGGGCGATGGTGAGGCGGGGCGAGTGGTCGGTGAGGACCACATAGTCGTGGCCCAGGTCTCGTGCCGCCCGGGCCATCTCGTCGATGGGGCTGCCCCCGTCCGACCAATTGGAGTGGGTGTGGCAGTCTCCCCGCAGCGCCTCCCGGAGCTCGGCTGCCCGCCCTGTCGGGGCCGCAGCCGCAGCCGGGGCCACGTCCTCCTCCAGGCGGGCCAGGTAGTCGGGAACGCCGCCGGCTAGGGCCTGGGTCACCACTTCGGCCGTCTTCTCGCCCACGCCGCTGAGGTCGCGGAGGCGGCCCTGGTCGGCCCGGCGGCGGACCTCGCCGGGGTCGAG
>JBBRXY010000295.1:0-1289 GCA_038238185.1 Acidimicrobiales bacterium | reverse complement strand
GGCCTCGCCCTCGTCGCCGGGTCGCACCTTCCGGCGCTGCCGACCGTCGTGGCTGCCGCTGCGGTGGGCCTGCTGGGGTACGGGGTGAGCCTGACGTGCTTCGTACTGGCGCTGCGGCACTTGGGGACCGCACGCACGGGAGCTTACTTCTCGCTCGCCCCGTTCGTCGGGGCCTTATTGTCTCTGGCGATCTTCCAGGAAGGGCTGGCCGTCCTCTTCGTAGTGGCGGCGGCGCTCATGGGCGTCGGCGTCTGGCTGCACCTGACGGAGCGGCACGAACACGAACACCGGCACGAGCCGATGGAGCATGACCACAGCCACGTCCACGACGAACACCACCAGCACAAACACGCCCCCGACGACCCGCCCGGCGAGCCGCACAGCCACCCGCACCGGCACGAGGCGATGACCCACACTCACGCCCACTACCCGGACATCCATCATCGGCACGAGCATTGACGGCAGCTATAACCATCAGTGTCTTGACACTACCAAGGAGAACCAAAATGACTCGATGGAACACCCGACGCCCTCTGCTGCTACTCGCCGGAGGAGCCGTCTGCCTGCTGATCGGCGTTGCCTTGGTGCAGCCCTTCGGCTGGCACGACTCGGCACGGGCCGACGACCACAAGGCGGACGACGCCAAGCTCGCCCCGCTGGACGCCGACAAGATCGGGGCGGCGGCGGGGGCGAAGGCCACGACCACTCCCGATGGCGTCGTGCGGATCGCTTGGCCCCGGACGGACGTGGCCGTGAAAGTGGACGGGATGGCGCTCAAGCCGTTCGCCGGACTCGGCTCGTGGGCGGCGTTCGCCCCCGCCAAGCACGGGGCGATGGTCATGGGCGATACCGTCGTCTTCCAGGACGAAGTGACCCCGGCAATGGACGCCACCTTCGCCGGTGGGCTGGAAGTGACCGGGCTGCACAACCACTTCTTCTACGACGAGCCGAAGGTGTACTTCATGCACATCGGCGGCACGGGCGAGCCGGAGAAGCTGGCCGAGGCCGTCAAGAACGTGTGGGACGCCATCAAGAAGGTCCGGGCGAAGGAGCCGCAGCCTGCGACCAAGTTCGCCGGGGACACCCCGAAGGCCGGAACGATCACCGCCGACAAGATCGAGAAGGTTCTCGGACACAAGGGCCAGTCGCAAGACGGCATCGTGAAAGTGACCATCGGCAGGGACGGCACGATGCACGGGATGAAGGTCGGCGGCTCGATGGGGCTGACGACCTGGGCGGCGTTCTCCGGCAGCGACGAACTGGCGGCGGTGGACGGCGACTTCATCATG
>JBBRXY010000294.1:0-1293 GCA_038238185.1 Acidimicrobiales bacterium | reverse complement strand
GGGAGTCCTGGAGGAGGTCGGCGGCGGCGGCGTGGAGGAGGTCGCGGAGGGCGAACTCGGTGGGCCCGAAGGGGTGGGAGTCGGCGCAGGAGGCGAGCAGCCCGGCGGCCTCGCGGAGGAGTCGTTCGACCCGGGGGCGGAGGGCCTCCACGAGTTCCTCGGCCACGGCCTGCTGCGGGCCCGGGGAGGGGGGGCGTGTCATGGCTTCGGCCCTGCCTTGCGGGGTGGGTCACGGGCGAAAGGGGGAAACACCACGGTCACTGTACAAAAAAGACGCCAACTTTCGAGACGCTCACACCGGTCTGGTCCTTCTCGAAAAATCCATTTGACATGGCAGCCTTGTGACGTTCTAGTCCCAAAACAAGCGTTTCCCCCCTCGTCCGGAGGGCTGGCGGTCGGAAAAAGCTTGAAATACCTCGGCATTTGTAGGGTAATGGGCTGGTGACAACGACGGCCCTTCCCCCACGCATGGAGGTATTTCAAGTGAAGGCCAAGGTACGCCGACGCCTCCGCAATTGCAAGCGCCGTATCCGGCATCGCCTGCGCAAGATCCAGTGGGACGAGCAGCGCCGCCGGATGTTCAAGGACCGCAACATCCACTACGACCTCGCCGACAAGACCAAGGGCCTCCGCTGCGCCGGGCTGGGCGCTTTCCAACTCCTCGCCCAACGCCTGAATCTCGCCGACGCCCTCGACGCCCGCGTCCACCTCCTCAAGCGTCACGTCCCCTACTTCGAGTCCGACCACATCCTCAACCTCGCCTACAATTTCCTCGCCGGCGGTAAGACCCTCAATGACCTGGAACTGCTCCGCAACGACGAGACCTACCTCGACGTCCTCGGCGCCCGACGCATCCCCGACCCGACCACCGCCGGCGACTTCCTCCGCCGCTTCGAGGCCGCCGACATCGACGCCCTGATGGACGTCCTCAACGACAAACGCCTCCTCGTCTGGGGGCAGCAACCCGACGCCTTCTTCGAGCAGGCCGTGATCGAGGCCGACGGTACCATCGTCGAGACCACCGGGAAGTGTAAGCAGGGGATAGACATCTCGTACAAAGGGCAGTGGGGCTACCACCCCTTGCTGGTGTCGCTGGCCAACACCCAGGAGGTGTTGTTCCTGGTTAACCGGCCCGGCAACCGCCCCAGCCACGAGGGGGCGGCCGCCTACCTCGACCGCGCCGCCGACCTGTGCCGCCGCGCGGGCTTCCGCAGCATCCTCTTCCGCGGCGACACGGACTTCGCGCAGACGACCGAGCTGGACCGCTGGGACCGCGACGGCATCGGCTTCGTG
>JBBRXY010000293.1:0-1304 GCA_038238185.1 Acidimicrobiales bacterium | reverse complement strand
CGATGGACCGGCAGGGCCGCGGATCTCATCCGTCGGCGCATCCAGGCAGTCTAGGCGGCCCGGCGGCTCCCGGGGGAGGCCGGGACGGGGCTTGCAGCCGCCATCCCGTCGTCGGCTCGCTGGCGCCGGAGGGTGGCTCGGCTGTAGGGTCGTCCCCTCCAACCAGAAGGGGTGCGACGATGCACGCACGTGTGGCGAAGTTCGAAGGCGCGCAGGCTGACGCGATGCGCCGCAGCGCCGAGCAGGCCAACTCGCAAGCGTCGTCGGGGCCGCCGGAGGGCGTGCCCTCGACGGGCTTCCTGATGCTCATCGACCCGGACAACGGGCGGGGCTTGGGGGTCAGCCTGTACGAGTCCGAGGAGGACATGCGCACGGGACACGAGGTCCTCAACAAGATGAGCCCGCCCGACGACGGCATGGGCCGCCGCACCTCGGTCGAGATGTACGAGGTCGCCGTGGACGTGAGGATCTGACAGAGGCCGCAGGTCGGAGGGCGGCTGGCGAACTACCCGCCCTGCCGGCGCATGAGGTACCGGCAGGGGCGTTCGCGCCGTCTAGCGTTTGACGATCGTGAAGGTGACGCTCTTTGGCTTGGAGGTGTTCTTGGCGGCGTCGGTGGCCCTCAGCGTAGCCTGGTAGTGACCGGGCTCGAGCGCCTTTGAGCCGATGCGCCCGGAGAATCCGACGCGGTTGGCACCCTTGTGGCTGGTGCGCGTGAGCGTCCCCTTGAGGGTCAGGCGAATGCACTTGCGGGCGTTGCGCAGCCGGCGCCTGGGCGCCACGCAGCGCCTGCCGCTGCGCCGACCCGTGCGCCCACGGGCGATGACGATCCTCACCGTCGCCGCCTCAGACAGCGTGTAGCGGAACGTCGTGCCCTTCTTGTGCCTCTTCGCCCTGGCGGCACTGCCCGACGTGGGCGTCCGCCCACCCACCCTGAAGGTCTTTCTGGTCAACCCAAAGCGCGAGACCACCGGAGCGGTCTTGTCCGCCCCACCGGTGCTGCCGGTCGAGGTCAGGCCGCCCCCACTCGCGACCGGCACGTTGGAGTAGAAGAAGAACTCCCTCCCCACGTCCTTAGTGCAGCCGGGGGTGGACGCCTGACAGTTGAAGGCCGAGGGGCCGACGTCCGTCCACGGGGAGCCGGCGACGTAGTCCGGCTGGCCGTCTCCGTTGAGGTCGCCCGGCGCGGCCAGGCTCCAGCCGAGGTTGGAGCCCAGGTTGTTGCTCTCACCCCTCTGGGAGTCCGACGCGGGCAGCACGAGCGACTTGAGCAGCGACCCGTCGCGGCCGTTGAAGATGTACGT
>JBBRXY010000292.1:0-1306 GCA_038238185.1 Acidimicrobiales bacterium | reverse complement strand
GGGCGCGTCCTGCAATTACTTGAGCCTCACGGAGGCGCGGGGAGGATGGAGTAGTTCCATTCGGGATGGAAGTCGTGGCGGTTGAGTGGGATGGCTGCCAGCTCGGCATCGGTGACCTTGACCCCGATCGGGTAGTAGCCCTCGTCGAAGTCGGCTTGGACGGTCAGGCCCGTCTTGGTCGTCGTGGCGGCGATGAGCTCGACCACGGTCCGGTAGGTGGTGAGGGGCTTGCCCCGCCAGTTCATAGTGATGAAAGAAAAGAGCCGATGCTCAATCTTGTTCCATTTACTGGTCCCAGGTGGCATGTGGCACACGGTGATGATCAGCCCGATGGTGGCGGCCAGGTTGGCCAGCTCGGTCTTGAAGACCCGGGAGCGGTAACCGTTCGACCCGCCGGCATCGGCGGTGATCATCAGGCGGGTGGCGTCGGGGTAGCGGAGCCGGCCCATGCGTTCCCACCAACGGAGGATGGACGCCACCGCGAAGGCGGGGGTGTCGTGGTGGTCACCGACGTTGACCCAGCCCTCGTTGCCGTAGACGTCGAACACCCCGTAGGGGATGGCCTTGCCCATCTCCTCGTCCGGGAAGTCGTGCACGCCGACCCGGCGGGGGGAGCCAGCCGGTTCCCACTCCGCCCCACCGTTGGCGTAGTCGCCCACCAGCTCCTTCTTCTTACAGTCGACACTGATCACCGGCTGGCCGGCGGCAAGGTGCTCGGCCGCAGTGGCGTTGATGTGGCGGAACTGGGCGTCACGGTCAGGGTGTTGGGCCCCCTCGGTCACCTTGGCGTTGGCCTGGAGGCTGTAGCCCAGGTAGTGCAGCATCCGCCCCACCAGGCTGGACCCGGCCTGATGGCCCAGGCGGGTCAGCTCGGCTGCGAGCGTCCGAGTCGACTTCACCGTCCAGCGCAACGGCGACATCGGATCCCCCCGGCTCTCGGGCTCCACCAACGAGTCGAGCAGCACCAGCATCTCGGGATCGAGGTCGATCGCCTTCTTGCGCCCCGCGCCGGGACGGCGCACCCGCTCGGAGCGCACGGCGCCGCCCGCCAGTTCTGCGGCCCCGGCGAGCAGGGTGTTGCGGCTCATCCCCGTCGCCCGGGCGACCAACGCTTGGCCGCCCCGGCCGCACATCTCCACTACTGCCGCCGCCATCAGCCGCCGCTCACGCTCGTCGAGCAGCGGCAGTGTCAGGGAGAAGAACCGCTCCAGGTTCTCATCGCTGACGTCCACAACCACATCATAGATCGCGCGACTAACTCAGACGCGGATGCCCCTTCGGCTCAAGTAGTCTGGGCACAGGCCCT
>JBBRXY010000291.1:0-1322 GCA_038238185.1 Acidimicrobiales bacterium | reverse complement strand
GGCTCACCTCGGCAGTCTCGGGCACCCCCGTACCCTACCATACTTGATCTGATTATGCAATACCTCCGGCACAGAAAAGGCCAGGTCAAAGCACCTTTCTTCAGCTACTCACGGAGGTCTGAGGCTGACTACAGCATCGTCGGCCGTTTCGGGGCCGAGTACCGGGGTCTCGTCCAGTACTACTTGCTCGCCGGTGACGTCTTCCGACTTCACCGGCTGCGCTGGGTCATGGAGACCTCCATGCTCAAGACGTTGGCCCGCAAGCATCGCTCGTCGGTGTCGAAGATGGCGGCCCGCTACAAGGCCAAGATCGACACACCGCACGGGCCAAGAGTGTGCTGCGAGGCCAACGTTGAGCGTGTGGGCAAGAAGCCGCTGGTGGCCAGGTTCGGCGGTATTCCCCTCAAGCGGCAGAAGACGGCGGTCCTCACCGACCGTCTGTCGACCGGGCCAATCTACCCCAACAAGGAGCTAATCCGAAGGCTCCTGGCGGGCAGATGCGAGCTGTGCGGGCGAACGGATGGCATTCAGGTGCACCACATCCGCAACCTCGCCCAGCTCGATCGGCTCGGACCACTACCAGCCCCCTGGGCGCAGAGCATGGCGAAACGCCGCCGCAAATCCCTGGTGGTTTGCGGCTACTGCCATGACCTCATCCATAGGGAGCCTGTCCCGCTTACGGGATAGTCACTGGAGAGCCCGCTGCTGGGAAACTGGCACGGCGGGTTCGGAGGGAGACCGTGCGGAAAAGGACCAGAAATACTGGCACCTCGCCGCACGGTCGACCCTACCCGCACGGTGCGAACGCAGTTCCTCGTCGAGCTCGACGCCCGGGGCGGGGCCCAGAGCCTGGCCGAGCTCAACGAGCTGTTCGGTGCCTGGCTCGAGGGCGTCTATCACCGGGCGCTCCACTCCGAGACGGGCGAGACGCCGCTGGCCCGCCTGATGAGGGCCCGGGCGCTGCGCCGGCCAACCCCGGCCGAGCTGCACGAGGCGTTCCTGTGGTCCGAGCGCCGCACCGCCGACAAGACCGCCTCGGTCAGCCTGTTCGGCAATCACTACAGCCTCGACGCCGCCCTCGCCGGCGCCAAGGTGGAGCTGGTCTTCGACCCCTTCGACCTGACCGACATCGAGGTCCGCTACCAGGGACGGCCCATGGGCAAGGCCGTCGCCCGTCAGATCCGCCGCCACACCCACCCCGCAGCGCGGCCCGAGGCGCCGCCGCCGCCAAAGCCGTCTGGCATCGATTACCTGGGCCTGGTCGCCGCCCGGGTGACCGCCGAGGCGGCCCGGCGCATCGCCTATGCCGAGATTCCCTCGCC
>JBBRXY010000290.1:0-1323 GCA_038238185.1 Acidimicrobiales bacterium | reverse complement strand
CTCGGCTCCCCGGAGGCGAAGCAGATGGCCCGCCAGTTGACGTCGGTGACGAAGGTGTCGTCGCGGCCGGGCTCGGCCAGGTGGCGACGGATGTTGTAGCCCTTGGCCACCGGGGCCGCCCCGGTGTAGGCCACGAAGTGGTCGTCGCAGAAGAAGACCTCGGGCGGGCGCTCATCCGCGCCGAGCAGCGCCTTGGCGAAGGCGGCCTGGACGGCGAGGGGGTCGACGGCGTCGGCCAGCGCCCCCAGGCGGGGGCGCAGGGTGGCCAGCTCGGGGAAACGGGCCAGTCCCACCAAGGCCCCGGCGTCGGCCCGGCACAGGTGCTTGGCCCCCTCCATCGAGGAGATGCCCAGTGCGAAGCCGAAGGTGGCGGACAGGAACAGCCCGGTGGTGTCATAACGCCGGGAGGGGCCGCTGGGCAGATTGGCCAGGATGTCATCCGCGCCAAGGGTGTTGAGGAAGGTGCAACAGCATCGCCCCGGCGTAGCGGCTGACCACCTCGGCATCGCCCATCCGCTCGAGCTGGCCGGGCGGCGCCGTCATCCCGCCACCAGCGCCCTCGGTCGTGGGGCTCTCCGGCGAGGTGGCCGGCGGTCCCTCGGCCGGCGATGCCGCTGCATCGCCGCCGCCCAGGTCGAGGCGCTGGGGCTCAGGCCGGGGGCGGCGGGCGAGCAGGCGGGAGATGGTGGCGGCCGACACGCCGAGTGCGGTGGCGATGTCCGTCCCGCTGCGGCCCGCCTCGGCCATCGCGTGACAGCGGGCCACCTGGGCCTCGGTCAGCTTGGGGGGCCGGCCCCGCCGGGGCAGCAGGGCCGCCGAGCCGTCCTCGGCCACCCGGCCCCGGATGCGGGACAGGTGCTCGCGGCTCACCCCGAAAAGCTCGGCCACCACCGTGCTGGCCGTCCCCGCCTGAGTGAGGGCCACCATGGCCAGGTTGCGCATCCCCCGGTCACCGGCACCGATGCGGAACAGCACCCTCGCCCCGAAGCTGACGACGGTCTCCTCGCCCACCTCTGCCCGCTCCAGTTGCCACGGGCCGGGCATGCCAGCCAGCTCCTGGGGGCTGGCCTCGGCGGTCTCGGGCATCCCTCGACCCTATCACCATTGATCTATTTATGCAATACTATGGCCGAAGAAAAGACCAGTTCAAGGCACCTTTCTTCAACTACTCACGGAGGTCTGAGCCTCTTGAGGAAAGACCACAAAACTGTAAGAAGCTCGCTCACCGTGGTGGATTTCGGCACTCTATGTGGGATGCGAACGAACGCCTCGTGTGGTACCACTGGACGCATGAGCACCCGGCGTGTCGTCAGTTTCACGCTT
>JBBRXY010000289.1:0-1331 GCA_038238185.1 Acidimicrobiales bacterium | reverse complement strand
TACGCCTTACGCAGTTGGCCGAGGTTGATCTTGCGCAACCTTATTCCGGCGGTTAGGTTCGGTGGGATGAACCCCGCACGCACGACCGCCGAGGATTACGTCCAGTTCCTCATCGGTTCCCCGTCGGTCGTCTCGGCTACCGAGGCGGCCCGGGTCCAACCCGCCCGCCCGATGGCACCGGCCCACGACTCGTTCACCCGCCTGCTCCACCGCCTCGAACCCGATCCGGAAACCCTGTGGGCGGAGGTCCGGCCGCTCGTCCACCGCGGGGACGGGGTGCTGGTGATCGACGACTCGACCCTCGACAAACCCCGGGCCAAACACATCGGGTTGGTCGGCCACCACGGGTCGGGCAACCGCCACGCCGTCGTCCGGGGGATCAACCTGATCACCGCCCTCTGGTCGGACGGGGACCGGCTCTACCCGTGCGACTACCGGGTCTACCACAAGGACGGCGACGGGAAGACGAAGAACGACCACTTCGCCGACCGGCTCGCGGCCGCCCACGGGCGGGGCTTCCGGCCCCGGGCGGTGCTGTTCGACGGGTGGTACGCGAGCGTCGATAACCTCAAGAAGGTCCGGGGTTTCGGCTGGACCTTCGTCACCCGGTTCAAGGGGAACCGGAAGGTCCGGATCAACCACGGGGAGTCGATGGCGTTGGACCGCCAGCCGGTCGCGGCCGCCGGGACGGTGGTGTGGCTGCCGGGGTTCGGTGAGGTGCGGGTGTTTCGGGTGGTCGCCCCAGACGGCGACACGACGCACTGGGCCACCAACGACCTCGGGATGGGCGAACCGACCCGGCTCCTGTTCGGCGAGCTGTCGTGGTCGATCGAGGAGTACCATCGCGGTCTCAAGCAGTTCACCGGGGTGGAGCGGTGCCAGGTGCGGGCCGAGCGGGGCCAGCGGAATCACATCGGGTGCGCGCTCATGGCGTTCGTCCGGCTGGAGTACCATCGGTTCACCACCGGGGTGACCTGGTTCGAGGCCAAGTGGGCCATCATCCGCCAGGCCGTGCGCAACTACCTCGAACGTCCGCTCTACCGTCTGCCAGACCCGACAACTGCGTAAGGCGTATTCTCGTCTGCCTCGATGAGTTCTTTCAGTGCCTCCAGCAGCTCCTCGTGGGCGTTGCAGGCTCGGACGATGAAGGCGGCGTTGGCGTACTTCACGTCGGAGGGAAGGATCTTGTTCTGCTCGGTCACGCAGTCAGCCACCATCGTGCCGTCCGGGGTACCGACCCAGAAGTGGTTGTCCACCCAGGGCGTCAGGGTGTGTGCCGGTGATGTAGTGGTGTTTTCCATGGGGAGGAAAGAAGAGAAGTAAGAAGCCCC
>JBBRXY010000288.1:0-1354 GCA_038238185.1 Acidimicrobiales bacterium | reverse complement strand
GGCCGGAGAGGAGATCTGGGTTCGTCGAGGGGGTCGGTGCTCAAGGGATTGCCCGTCCTTGTCGTGGGGGACTGTCGGGGTCAGAGAAAGCGGGCCGGCGCCCCGGCCACGGAATTAGGCCCCGGCGCCCCGGTCCCCCCCCGGGCCACCCCGGCGCCCGGGGCCCTATTATGTCGGGCGGGGCCCCGGCCCGCTTTCACCAACCGACAGTCCCCCACCAGTAAGGACCACCACCCGTGAGCACCGATCCCCTAGATCAACCACAGAGTCCCGTGCTGGCTGCAGGCAGTCCCGTGCGGCGTGGGAGCCCCCCGAAGCCCGGTCCCGGCCGCGGCGCCCCGAAGCGGCCATCGCCGCGGGCGCAGGCCTTCCGTGACGGGCTGGCCGCGGTGGGCAAGGCCCTGATCAAGGATCCCCTCTCGAGCTTTTTGTTGCTGGCCTCGATCGCGTTGGCCATCACGTTCTTCAGCCTCTTGGGCTCGCTCAAGCCCGCCTCGCCGGGCGTCAAGGTGCCGCTGAGCCAGGTCGGTCAGCTCGCCCGCCAGAAGGTCATCGACCAGGCCACGCTGCTCGATGAGGACGCCCGGGTGCTGTTCCGGACTGCCGCTGGACGCGAGCTGTGGGCGGCCTACCCGCACTCGGACGCCCAGACGTCGGCCCTGCTCAAGACGCTGACCGACGGCGGTGCCGTGGTGTCCGTGGACCAGCAGGCGTCCAAGCCCGCCCGGCAGATCATCGTGCAGTTCCTCGTCCCGATCATCCTGCTCGTCTGCCTGTTCGCGTTCTTCATGCGCATCGGCCAGGAGGGCGCCTCCGCGGGATTCGCGGCCTTCTCCAAGTTCACCGGCAAGGGACGCAAGAAGGGCAAGGAGGCCGGAAGCCTGACCTTCGCGGACGTGGCGGGAGCGGGGGAGGCGGTGGCCGAGCTGCGCGAGATCCGCGACTACCTGGCCGACCCGAGCGTGTACGCGTGGCTGGGGGCGCGGGCGCCTAAGGGCGTCCTGCTCGTCGGCCCGCCGGGGACCGGGAAGACGCTGCTGGCCCGTGCGACCTCCGGCGAGGCCGACGCCGCGTTCTTCTCGCTCTCGGGCTCTGAGTTCGTGGAGTCGCTGGTGGGCGTGGGCGCGGCGCGAGTGCGGGACCTCTTCGCCAAGGCCCGCAAGATGGCGCCCTCGATCATCTTCATCGACGAGCTCGATGCCGCCGGCCGCCGGCGCGGCGCAGGCATCGGCCAAGGCAACGACGAGCGCGAGCAGACGCTCAACCAGATCCTGGTGGAGATGGACGGCTTCGGGGGCGATGCGGGGCTGGTGGTCATGGGCGCGACGAACCGCCCTGACATCCTCGATCCGGC
>JBBRXY010000287.1:0-1358 GCA_038238185.1 Acidimicrobiales bacterium | reverse complement strand
CCTCGCGACCTCGGAGCGGCCCAAGCGCATCTTCGAGGTGACCGTGGAGGCCGCCGGCGCCGCCGGGTTGGTGGGGGCGAAGCGGGTGCTCGACTCCACACCGCTGTATGACGCGGTGGCCACCATGGACACCATCACCCTCATCCGCTCCGCCATCCGGGGCCTGCTGAAGGTGGCGGGCCCCGCCCTTGAGGCCGAACTGCGGGCGGTGATGACCAGCGGGGACGACTACGCCAGCTCCTCCAAGCCCCACATCGACTGGGACGACACCGACGCCCGAGCGGCTCTCATCGATTCCCGGTCCTGTGATGGCTACGCCTGCCTGATGCACCTCGACGGCCGGTCCCTCGATGATGAGGTGGCCGACGCCGCCGTTCTCCTGGCCACGGTGATGGGCCAGGACCTCGACGAGGCCGACGGGAAGTTCTTCATCGCCCGGGGAGTGGCCAAGGACCGGGTGATCTCCACGGTCGACCCCACCGCCCGCCACGGCCACAAGACCTCGGCCCGGGGCTACGACGGACACAAAGGTCATGTAGCGACCGACCCCGACAGCGAGATCATCACCGCCACCTTGGTGACGCCCGCCAATGCCGGTGACGCCAGCGTGGCCACCGAGCTCATCGAGGACCTCCTTGCTGCGGCCACCAAGAAGAAGGCCGACGCCACCAACGACGCCACCACCAACGACGACGACGAGGGTCCCTCCGTCGAGGTGCCGGCAGAGATGTACGACGACATCGTTGCCGACGCTGAGGCTGCTGCGGTGGCCGACGATGTCGCCGCCGGCGAAGAAGGCAAGGCCGCCGAACCCACCGTCTATGGCGACGCCGCCTATGGCACCGGCGCCTTCCAATCCCGCCTGGAGAGCGCGGGGATCGCATCGGGTTGCAAGACCCAGCCGCCCACTGCGCCCGGCGGGCGCTACGCCAAAGACCGTTTCGCCATCGACCTCGACGCCGGCACCGTCACATGCCCGAACGACGTGGTGGTGACGATCCGCAGGCACGCCGACGGCGGCGGGACCGCCTCCTTCGCCGGTGCGTGTTCCGCCTGCCCGCTCCGGGGCGGCTGCACCAACTCCCCGAACGGACGAACGATCAGCGTCGGCCCACATGAAGCAGTGCTGGCCCGAGCACGGGCGGCCCAGGCCGACCCGGCGTGGAAGGCCGACTACCGAGCCACCCGTCCCAAGGTCGAACGCAAGCTCGGCCATCTGATGCACCGCAAGCACGGTGGACGGCGTGCACGGGTGCGGGGGACACGGAAGATCGACGCCGACTTCAACCTGCTTGCCGCCGCGGTCAACCTGGCGCGCCTCGGGGTCCTCGGGTTGCGCTCTACCACGGCGGGCGGAT
>JBBRXY010000286.1:0-1364 GCA_038238185.1 Acidimicrobiales bacterium | reverse complement strand
GTCAGCTCGGCCGTGGTCCAGGCGGCAGGCGTGGTCCTGGGCGAGGTCGCCACCCCGAGCGGCCTGCTGGTGGCCGGCTGAGGGCCGGGTCTCAGGCTCGGCCCGGCAGCGGTGGGCACAGCCCGCCGAGGTCGAGCATGGCCAGGGCCACCAGGGCCTCGAGGGCGAACGCCTGGCGGAGCTGCTCTTTGAGCAGGTAGGCCCGGTAAGGGTCAACCGCCCAGTTAGACGCGCGATGTAGTGTCGGCGTGTGGAGGTGCCGCCCGAAGGGCTCAGCGAGTTCTTCGGGGCGGTGAACCCATTGTTGGATGAGCGTCAGCGTCGGCTGGTGGCGGGAGCGCTGGCCAAAGCCTTGGGCCGCGGCGGGCCGACCAGGGTGGCGGAGGCGTCGGGCTTGAGCCGCAACACGGTGATGAGCGGTGCGCGCGACATCGAGGCCGGCGTCGGTCCTTCCGACCGTGTCCGGGCGCCGGGGGCAGGACGGCGGTTCCTGATCGATGAACAGCCGGACCTGCTCCAAGAGCTCGACGATCTCGTGGAGCCGACGGCGCGGGGCGACCCCATGTCGCCGCTGCGCTGGACGGCCAAGTCGACCGAGAACCTGGCCCGGGCATTGGTAGCCAAGGGCTTCCGGGTGTCGGCCGACACGGTGGGTCGCCTGCTCAAGGCCATGGACTACTCGTTGCAGGCCCCGGCCAAGCAGCTCGAGGGGGCCCAGCACCCCGATCGCAACGGCCAGTTCGAGTACATCAACACGCTCTCCACTCAGCGCCTGGGCTCAGACACCCCCGTCATCAGCGTCGACGCCAAAAAGAAGGAGCTGGTCAACGGCCGAAAGGCCAACGGTGGCAGGGAGTACCAGCCCGCCAAGACCCCCGAGCGGGTGGACGTGCACGACTTCCCGGACAAAGACATCCCCAAGGCCGTGCCCTATGGCGTCTACGACGTCGGCGCCGATGAGGGGTGGATGTCTGTGGGCGACGACCACGACACCGCCGCCTTCGCGGTCAACGCCATCCGTCGCTGGTGGCAGGTCATGGGCGTCGAGCGCTACCCGAAAGCGACGCAGTTGATGGTCACCGCCGATGCCGGCGGGTCGAACAGCTACCGCAATCGAGCCTGGAAGGTGGGCCTCGCCCGGCTGGCCGCCGACACGGGCTTGGAGATCACCGTGTGCCACTACCCACCCGGCACCTCGAAGTGGAACAAGATCGAGCACCGCTTGTTCAGCTTCGTCACCAAGAACTGGCGGGGCAAGCCCCTCACCAGCTACCGAACCATCGTCGAGCTCGTGGGGGCGACCAAGACCAAGACCGGCCTCAAGGTCCTGGCCGAATGGGACCAGGGCAGCTATCCCACCGGCG
>JBBRXY010000285.1:0-1397 GCA_038238185.1 Acidimicrobiales bacterium | reverse complement strand
GGCGTGGGCGTCGAGGTGGCCCGTCGCATCTGCGCCACCTGCCCGGTGAAGGAGCCCTGCCTTGAGTACGCCCTGCGCAACGGCATCGACCACGGTGTCTGGGGCGGCGCCTCCGAGCGGGAGCGTCGCCGCATCGCCCGCCGCCGCCGCCTCGAGCGGGCCGCCTCCGTCCGGTAGCCCGGAACTCTAGGCCGGTGTTCCGCACATCGACGGGCGCAGAGGTCCGGTCAAGAGCTTCCGTTCAGCCCGGCGCGAGCGGGTCGACCCCGAGCAGGCCGAGCAGTTGCAACTGGATCTCCGAGGGCCGGGGTATGAGAGCCGGGCTCGTCGGGGTGGCGGGAATGAGGCGCATCCCGGCCAGGGCGGCGAACACCAGTCTTCCCGTCGGCTTCATGGCCCGGCGTTCGGGATAGAGCCCGATCATGGTGGCAGCGGGGCTGATGGCCAGCCGCACCGCTCGCTCCACGAGGCAGAACACCAGCAACGCCAGGCAGATGACGGTGATCAGCGCCTGGATGCGCCGGTTGCTCTTCAGCAGCATCGGCGAGACGGCCAGCGGTCCCTTGAAGTCGCCGTAGCGCCGCTCGACGACTTCTTGGCCCTTGTAGCGGAGGAGGACCTCCGAGGCCGACGCGTCGGCCATGGCCACGTTCGTGAGCAGGGCGTACCAGCCGTCGGTGGCGGCCTCGGCGTCGATGGCCGTCCGGTCGAAGTGCCATACGAAGGTCGGTGCGCCGTCGGGGCCGAGGCCGATCGCAAAGCGCAGGTACCCACCGACGCGGCGATCCCGGGCGATGGCCTCGACCTTGGCCCGCACCTGGGCCTCGGTGGCGTAGTAGCGCCCGCCCAGGCCGCGGGCGACCTTGGCCAGGTCCTCGGCGGCCCGGTCGCACTTGCGGGCCCGGTTGGTGATGGCGGCCTGGGCGTTGCCGGAGGACCACACGAACACCCGTCGCAGCTCGATTACGGCGTCGGCCTTGCGGGGCCCGGCGATGGCCATGGTGTCCTCATAGACCAGATAGACCGGCGCTTCGCCCGGTGTGGTGCGGGCGGTGTGGCGTTCGGGGACGTAGGCGACGGCGCCGGCCCGCTCCTTGTCACAGGCGGCGAGCACGTCGGTGCCGACGTAGGACTTCGAGGCCGGGGCGACGAAGGTGACGCCCGCGGCGACGATGGCCGACAGATTGGCGTAGGAGACCAGCTTGGAGTCGCCGACGAGCAGGAACCTCTTCTCACCGGCCATCTTCCGCAGCGACTCCATGGCCGCCACGACCTGGTTGATCTCCCCGGCCTTGCCGTCATAGGCCCGGTGGAACACCGGTATCCCGCCGTCGCCGGTCACCGCAATGCCGGTCTGGACCTGCTTGCGGTCCACCCTGCGGTCCTTCGGCTTGCCG
>JBBRXY010000284.1:0-1400 GCA_038238185.1 Acidimicrobiales bacterium | reverse complement strand
GGTGGTGGTAGCGGGCCGGCCGGCGTTGTCGTAGGTGTTGGTCCAGTTGTTGGTGGTCCAGCCCCAGCCGTTGCCTTGGGCATAGGTGGTGGTGGGGAGCCCGGCGTCGTTGTAGAGGTAGGAGTACCAGGCCAGGACGCCGGTGGCCATGGGACCGGTGCCGAAGACGCGTGAGTATTCTTTGCCGTCGCTGAGCGGCCCCCGTGGACTGGTCCAGATTGAGGCGTGTCTGACTTTGCCGCGGAGCTCGGGTTGGAAATGAACAAACTCAGGGGGTCTCCTTGGGGTGGGTGGTGTGGGTCCGGCGGTGGTTGTCGAGCCGCTGTTGGCGGGCTCGGGCGAGGCCTTGCCGGCGGGCCTCGCGGATCGTTTCTCCTCGTCCTTGGTGTTCGTCGTCGGGTGTGACGTAGCCGATCGCTTCGTGCAACCTCACCGTGTTGTACTCGATCCGGACACGGGTGAGCTCGGCTTCGAGCACGACGGGATCGTCGATGGTCTCGAGGTGGGGCCACTCGCCCTTGATGTGACCGAAGAAGCTCTCGATCCACGCTTGGTCGGTCGGGGTGTGGGGGCGCCCGTGATGCTGGGCGATGGCGAGGAGCGCCATGAACGCCCTGGTGTCACCCGAGGTCATCTGGGGCCCATTGTCGGACACAGCGAGCAGGATCGGCCGAGCCGGATCGTCGACGGCGAGGTCGAGACGTTCGTCGGTCAACAGCTCGAGGAGGTCCTCGACCTCGAGAGCGTGCTCGAAGATCACTGTCACCTGGGTGGAGGTCTCCTCGACGCTCACGAGGGTGTCGATCCACTTGCGTGAGACCATGTCGACGATGGCGAACACCGCCCGGCGGGCGCGGGTGAAGTGGGTCACGTCCCAGATCCAGATGTGGTTCGGTTCCCAGATCAGCCAGTCCGGCCACGGCTTCTTCTGGGACCGGGTGCGGGCCGGCAGTTCGGGCAGGACAAGCCCGTGAGCAGCCAGAACACGCCGAAACGTCGACGGTGCCACCCACACCAGCTCCTGGTAGGAACCGCGGTGAGCGAGCTTGCGGTGCGACCGGTCGACCTGGCCCCACTGCTCGGCGACCGCCAGGATGGCGTCGATCTCGCCGGGCAGGATCGCGTGCATCGGGTTCCCACCCGGTGCCCGATCGACCAGGGTGCCGTGCACGCGGTGCTGGGCCCGCCACCGGTGCACCCGGTCATCGGAGACCCGCCACAACGAGCACGCCCACCCATGGCCGAACCCCGCGGCGACCGCCTCGTCGACGGTCTTCAACACGAGCTCCTTCACCTCGGCAGGGACCCGCACCGGGAGCGCACCGATCAGGCCCAGCCGGCTTTTCCCCGGACGATGGCCAACTCGATCGCTTGCGCTTTGATCGCCTCGGTCAGCTGGC
>JBBRXY010000283.1:0-1406 GCA_038238185.1 Acidimicrobiales bacterium | reverse complement strand
CCTCGCCAGAGGAGGGGGGACCAGTACTCCTCCCACTCCGGCGCCGGTGGCCAAGGACAAGTGGCTCATGGCCAGCGTGGAGACCAACGCCGCGGCCGTCGTCGCCCGGGTCTTCGACGAAGCGCAACGGAGAGACCCCGGCCATCGCCGTCCATGGGTGGCCCTCGTCGACGGCAACAACCACCAGATCGCCCGGATCAAGGCCGAGGCCAAGGCCCGCGAGGTGAGGGTGCCGATCGTCGTCGATTTCATCCATGTGCTCGAGTACCTGTGGAGCGCGGCCTGGTGCTTCTTCGCCGAGGGGGACGCCGGGGCCGAGGCGTGGGTGGCCGACAAGGCCCTGGCCGTGTTGCACGGCCACGCCAGCTCCACGCCAGCACCGTCGCCGCGTCCATCCGGCGCAAGGCCACGTGCTGTCGGCTGGAGCGTGCCAAACGGGCCAACGCCGACACCTGTGCCGACTACCTGCTGGCCAAGCGGCCCTACCTCGATTACCCGACCGCACTGGCGAAGGGGTGGCCAATCGCCACCGGCGTCATCGAAGGTGCCTGCCGTCACCTCGTCAAGGACCGCATGGACATCACCGGCGCCCGCTGGAGCGTCGCCGGGGCCGAGGCCGTCCTCAAGCTCCGGGCACTGCGCGCCAACCACGAGTTCCCTGCGTACTGGCAGTTTCACCTCTCACGAGAGCTACAACGCGTTCACCAGGCCCGCTACGCCGACAACGTCATCCCGATCGCTGCGTGATGTCACTCGAAAAGATCCGCACCCATGTCGAAAGGCGCAGGGTGGCGAACGGTGATCGGCGGGAAGCTGCTCATCGCGACAGTCTGCTGCTCTCCGCGGCTTGCGGCGGCGCACTCTCCGCACGCCGCCCACGCGGGGCGAAGGGCCGAAGGCAGGTACCGTTCGAGCGCTCGGAGGAACACGTCGCCTCTAGCAGGGCGGGACCGAGACCTTTTGACCGCCTCCGTGAGGGTCGGCTCCACCTCACTGCGGCGCGCTAGCTGAGATAGCGCCTACTCAAGGAGGCCCATCGGTCGGGGTAGCGCCATCGGCCCCCGTCTGCGGCGAGGAGCGCATCGCCGCCTCGTTCGTCTCGGAAGCCAATCCGCTTACGCGACATGGCCGTCCTGCCGGAGGCTCCGCCGCCAGGGGCTCGCGGTCGCGCCGCAAGTCGTTCCTCCTGCGGGACCCCGGTCGTCGTTCAGTGACTTCGGAAGTCTTCCCATCGATCTTCCTCGCCCTCGACAGGGGTCAGTATTCAGCCGTTATTGACAACGGCTGGCCGTTTCGTGTCCGGGGCACGAGCTACGATCTCGGTGCACTGCACGGTCGGAGGTGTGGGCTGGTGGATACCTGGGCACTCCGTAGCATGGGCATCTGGAACCATGCTGGCCAAACGG
>JBBRXY010000282.1:0-1412 GCA_038238185.1 Acidimicrobiales bacterium | reverse complement strand
GTATGTGGTGGATGCCAGGACGAGGACGCTTGCGTTGACTGCTGCGATCCATAAGGGGCGTTGGAGGCTCGACGCGGCGCTGTCGAAGGCGGTGCGTGACGGCATCGCGCGGCGTGAGGGCACGGTGCAGGCCTACGTCTTGTTCAGCGGGAACCTCTCGCCGCGGATCGGTGGTGAGATGAAGGCCGTCGAAGTCCTCATCGACCGATGAACCACCACCACCACCACCACCACCCGCCGCCCCGTGGCGCAGTTTCAGTCAACGTGCGGCTCCTGGCCGTCTGCTTCGCAGCCGTGCTGGCGTGTGTGGGCCTCCTCGCCGTCTCGGCCGCGGCCGCGCCCGGCGATCTCGATGCCGGCTTCGGGACGGCGGGCACCGTGATCACCGACGTGGGCCCCGACCAGGCCGACCCCCTCGGTCCACCGGCCGTCGCGGGCGTCACCGGCGTGGCCGTCCAGGGCGACGGCAAGATCCTGGCCGTCGGGTCTGACTCAAAGCTCGTGCGCTACAACCGCGACGGGAGCCTCGACACGACGTTCGACGCCGACGGCACCGTGGACACGGTCATCCAGGGCAGGTGCGTCGCAATCCAGCCCGACGGCAAGATCGTGATCGCTGGGACGGTCCTGGGAAGGCCAGTCGCAGCGGCTGACAGCGACGTGGGCATCGCCACCGACTTCGCCGTCGCCCGCTACAACCCGGACGGCACCCTGGACACGAGCTTCGGAGAGGGCGGCAGGACGGTCACCGAGTTCCTGATCGCGATTCCCGGGGAAACCGCCAGGACGAGAAGCGTCGCCTACCGCGTCCTCGTCCAACCCGACGGCAAGATCCTGGTGGCCGGGGATACCGCACAGGGCACCGGGGGCCCTCCCAGCACCCGCTTTCGGACGATCGGTGTGGCGCGCTACACGTCAGACGGCAGTCCTGACAGGACGTTCGGGGCTGACGGCAAGACGAACCTGACGGTCGACGAGTTCACCGTCGGCGAAGGGCTGGGCCTGCAGGCCGACGGCAAGATCATCCTGGCGACCGGCAAGGGCAGGCCCTCGGGCTTCCTCGTGGCGCGGCTGCTGTCCAAGGGCCCCTCGGCAGGCGCCCTGGATCCCAGCTTCGGCTCCGGGGGGTCGGTGAGCACCAGCTTCGGCAGCGCCGCCGCCGCCGCCACCGACGTCGTCATCCTGGGCGACGACAGGATCGTGGCGGTGGGGTCCACTGGCGCGGATCCGACGGGCTGGGGCTATGGCGATTCCCCCCCGGTCGGCGGCGACCTGGCCCTGGTTCGCTACGGCGCGGACGGCAGTCTTGACACGGGCTTCGGCGGCGACGGCACGGTCACGACAGACCTCGGCGGCATGGACTACGGCAACGCCATCGCCGCGCAGGACGACGGCACGGGCAAGCTGGTGGT
>JBBRXY010000281.1:0-1413 GCA_038238185.1 Acidimicrobiales bacterium | reverse complement strand
GGTTACCGCCGCCGAGGAGATCCGCCGGCGCCTGGACCCCGAGCTGACTTCGGCTCGCTGCGACCAACTCGACGCCCTGGTGGATACCGATGCCGAGCTGGGCGTGGCCCGCCTGGTGTGGCTGAACGACGGCGCCACCTCGGCATCGTCGGAGTGGTTGAAGCTGGAGGCCGCCAAGCTCGCCTACCTGGAGGGCCTGGGCGCGCACCGCCTCGACCTCAGTGCCATCCCGCCCGAGCGTCTCCGCCAGCTGGCCATGCTGGCGCGACGCTCGACGCCCCGGGCGTTGCGCCAGATGGCACCCGAGCGCCGTCACCCCATCCTGCTCGCCGCGCTCGCTGCGGCCCACACCGAGATCGTCGACGAGATCGTGCGTCTGTTCGACATGGTCCTGGCCAACACCGACGGCAACGCCCGCGACCAAGTGGACGCCCGCCAGGCCGAGGCCGTGCGTGCCGACGTCGGTCGCCTGGCCTTGCTCGACGACATCCTCGACGTCGTGCTCGACGCCGATCTCGACGACGCCGCCGTCGGGGCCGGCGTACGGGGATTGGGTTCCGAGCGCCTGACCGCGGCGGCACGGACCGACGACGAGCGACTTCCGCGCGACGGCGGCCACCTGGAGCTCATGGAGGCCCGCTTCTCCCACATCCGCTCCTTCGCCCCCCAGGTGCTCGGCGCCCTGAGCTTCGCCGCCAGCGTGTCGCCGAGCGAGGTCCTCGATGCCGTTGTGCTGCTCCAGGCCATGAACGCCGGGGGTCGCCGCCACGTCCCCGACGATGCCCCGGTCGAGTTCGTCCCCGCCCGCTGGCGTCACTACCTCGACGCGGCCCGCGCCGCCGGCGACGCGAACCTCTACAAGCACTACTGGGAGCTGTGCGTTCTCTTTGCCCTCCAGGGCGGGTTGCGCTCGGGCGAGATCTGGGTGCGGGGCTCCCGCCGCTACGCCGACCCCGCCTCCTACCTGATCGCCATCGAGGCGTGGCCAGCCCGGCGAGGCGAGGTCATGGAGCTCACGAAGATGCCGGCCACCTTCGCCGAACGGCTCACGGCCATCGACGCGGAGATGAGCCGGTACCTCGACGACCTCGAAGCCCTGCTTGGCGACCCCGACAGCCCAGTGAGTGTCGATGCCGGCGGCCAGCTCCACCTCAAGGCCCTGACTGCCGAGGTCATCGACCCCGGGGTACTCGCCCAGCGCAATGCCGTGGTGGCCCGCCTTCCGAGGGTGCCCCTGACCGAGCTGCTCATCGAGGTCGACCGGGAGACCGGGTTCTCCACCCACCTGACCCACGCCGGCGGGGCCAGTCCCCGCCACTCTGAGCTGGAGCACCGGCGCAACCTCTACGCCGCCATTCTCTCCCTGGCCTGCAACTTCGGCTCCACCCGCATGGCCGAGCTCACCGGCATCTC
>JBBRXY010000280.1:0-1435 GCA_038238185.1 Acidimicrobiales bacterium | reverse complement strand
TGCTGCCCCCCGCATCGGCCAGGATCAGGATCTTGCCGGCCCCCGGGAACGACGCCGAGCCGTGCTCCTCCCACCACCCGGCGATCGCATCGACGGCGAACTCCGCCGTGTCCGCCGAGATCCCCACCGCCACGTGGCCCCGGTTGTGCGTCAGGTCGTACACGCCGTAGGGGGCCGCCCGGTGGCCGGCGTCCTGGCGGAAGTCGTGGGCGTTGACCGGGTCGGACTTCCGCCTCCACGCCCGCCCGGCGTTCTTGAAGTCACCGACGAGTTCCTTCTTCTTGGCATCGACGCTGATCACCGGCAGGCCGGCCCGGAGGAAGCGACGCCTGGTGCGTTCGATATGGCGGAACTGGCGGTCCCGATCCGGGTGGGGCGGGCCGGTGAGCCGCTTCTCGTTGGCCCGCAGCGAGAAGCCGAGCCCCTTCAGTAGCCGGCCGACCGTCCCCCGGCAGAGGGCCGTGCCCCGGCCTCGGAGCAGGCCGCTGAGGTGCCGCAGGCTGCTGCGGACCCACTTCCGCCGGGTCATCGGGTCGCCGCCGGTCTCGGCCTCGACCAGGGCGGTCAGCTTCTCGGGGAGGTCCGGGACTTTTTTTCGGCGGGCGGTCGCCCGCCGCCGGGCAGGCGGACTCGATCGATGGGCCGCCCCCGGAGCGAGTCGCCCATCTCACGGCGACCTCGCCGGATCGTCTCGACGTTCATGCCGGTGATCCGGCAGAGGGCCCGATCGCCCCCATAACCGAGCCTGGTGGACTCCACGGAAACATACCAGCGGCGTTGCTGCTCATCGAGTCGGCTGAGGAGCAGGTTCATCCGGGCGTGGTGTTGCTTCGCCGGATGCTCGCCGGGCTGGAGACAGGCGTCGCATTGGCACAGATAGACAGTCGGCTCCGACATTACTTCGGCTCCCTCCTCCCGAGATCAGTCCTGGGAGAAGAGTGTAACAGAATGGAGGAGAATACGGATTTGTTCTTGGACGCCCCCTTAGGTGCGAGACGGGTCGAATAAGGGCTTCAGTCCGCGGGCCAGCTCACGGATCTGCTCGATTGACCAACCGATCGCCTCCGACGCGCGGTTCAGGTCCAGGATCAGACGATCCCACAGTCTGTCCGCTGACTTGATCCCGTACGCGCGCTTGGTGATCACCCGCGCCTTGTTGTTGATCCCCTCCACCGCCGCACTCGTCTGACGCGCCTCGAAGTCATTCAGGATCTCCGTCTTCCACCGGTCGTAGGTCCCGAAGAACGGGCCGAGGTCCAGCCCGAGGTCTGCGGCCTCATGGCGGAGTTGCCTCAACCAACGCGCTGCGGTGGCCCGGTCGGGGGCCGTGTCGAAGATCTCCTTGAACCGGAGTCGGACCCGGGACAACTCCTTCAGCTTCGGGACCTTCTCGAACAGCCCCTCCAACGCCTGCTGCTCCTCGGACGTCACGCTC
>JBBRXY010000279.1:0-1441 GCA_038238185.1 Acidimicrobiales bacterium | reverse complement strand
GCTCCGCTGGTCGTGAAGAACATGGTCATCGTCGGGAGTTCCGGCGGGGAGTTCGGGGTGCGCGGTCACCTGGACGCGTTCGACCTCGACAGCGGCGAGCACGTCTGGCGCTGCTACACGGTGCCCAAGCCCGGGGAGCCCGGCTCCGAGACCTGGCCCGCCGACGGCCAGGCCTGGGCGCGGGGTGGCGCGAACTGCTGGGTCACCGGCACCTTCGACCCGGAGACCAACCTGCTGTACGTGGGCACCGGCAATCCGGCGCCCGACTTCGACGGGGGCGTCCGCGAGGGCGACAACCTCTACACCGACAGCATCATCGCGGTGGACGTCGACGCCGGCCAGATTCGTTGGCACTACCAATGCACCCCGCACGACGTGTGGGACTACGACAGCATCGGGGAGTGCATCCTGTTCGAGTCGGACGGGCGCAAACTGCTCGGGCACTTCGACAAGAACGGCTACTTCTTCGTCCTCGATCGCACGGACGGCGCGTTGGTCCAGATCACCCCCTTCGTGGACCGAATCGACTGGGGGGCGATTACGAGGGACGGCCAGGTGACGGCCAAGCGGTACCCCGACAAGGAGGGAGAACCGGTCCACTTCTACCCGGGGCCGGCCGGCGCCAAGGAATGGACCCATGCGGCCTACAGCCCAAAGACCGAGCTGTTCTACGTCCCGGTCCAGGATGTCGGGGCAACGGCCACCCGGCGGCGCCGAGAGTTCAAGGAGAGCATCCCGTACTGGGGCGCGGGCGTTCAGGTGGATATCGAGGACATGACCGGGTCCGTCAGTGCGTTCGACGCCAACGGTGAGGAGAAGTGGCGCTGGCGCAACGAGCTTCCGATGTGCGCGTCGGTCCTGGCCACAGGCGGCGATCTGGTGTTCGCCGGTGAACCCTCCGGGGAGTTCAACGCGCTCGATGCTCGCACCGGGGAGTTGCTGTGGCAGTTCCAGTGCGGCAGCGGCCACCACAGCAGCCCGACGACCTACACGGTCGACGGCCGGCAGTACGTCGCCGTGCCGGTCGGGTGGGGCGCGTGGGCCGAGGGGTTCCTCCCTGGCATGCTCGGGGCCGGCCACGGAAGCGCGCTGATCGTCTTCGCCCTTCCGGCAGCGTCCTAGAGCCGTGAGGAAGCCTGCCGGAGCCTGGCCGAGAGGAGGTGGATCCATGGAGTCTCAGCTCGTTGTGTGGGAGACGCCCGAGTTCGACGAGATCGCGTGCGCGCCCGAGGTGACGATGTACGTCGCTCAGTTGGAGGACTAGCGGGACGTGAGGAGGCGCCGGACATGGGTCCGGCGCCTCCCCACCCCCCGGGACGGGATCGAGGACGTCCGGGCCGGCGAGGGACGGAGTGCCAGGGTGTGGCTGCGGGTGCTGGGATCGGCGGCGGGAGGAGGATTCCCGCAGTGGAACTGCGCGTGCCCGGGATGCCGAGCCGTT
>JBBRXY010000278.1:0-1447 GCA_038238185.1 Acidimicrobiales bacterium | reverse complement strand
GCTGGAGTGGGGGGTGCGCGTGCTCGGCAAGCCGGTCGAGGTCAACGCCGAGGGCGACCTGCCGGCCCGGGCCACCGCCGACATGTTCCCCGCCTACGATGACGATGGCGGGCTGCTCGTCATCCTCACCCCGGCAAAGTAAGTGATCCCTCCCGCAAGTCCGCACACCCTTGGACGGCCCCGGATGGCCGCCGGGCTGCGTCCTCGGATCTCGAAATACCTCCGGACCACCGGCTTCGCCGGCGGTGCCCCCTTCGATCCTGCGTCCTTGACCACCGGCTTCGCCGGCGGTGCCCGCAACCCCCGGGTCCCGCCCACGGGCGCACGGACTCACGGGACGAACCACTAGCCTCTGACGATGGGCGACCGGCGCCGCAACCTGCTCATTCTGCTCACGGTCGGCCTGCTGCTCGTCGGCTCGCTGGTGGTCGTCGTGACCAAGACGACGCGCCTCGGCCTGGACCTCAAGGGCGGCGTCGAGCTCGTCTACCAGGGCCGCCCCACGCCGCAGCAGCCCAAGGTCACCAGCGAGGCCGTCGACAGGGCGATCGAGATCATGCGCAAGCGCGTCGACGCCCTCGGCGTAGCCGAGCCCGAGATCCAGCGCTCGGGGCCCGACCAGATCGACGCCGGCCTGCCCGGCACCAAGAACGCCCAGCGCGCGATCAAGTCGGTGGGCAAGGTCGCCCAGCTGTTCTTCTATGACTGGGAGGCCAACGTCCTGGGCCGGGATGGCAAGCCCAACCCCTCAGACCCCAACGTCACGGGCGGCCAGTCCGCCGGCCAGGCCGGCGGCATCCCCTATTACGACGCCGTCACCCTGGCCGCCAAGCGGCCGTCGATGAACCAGGGCAAGGCGACCGTCAACGGCCAGTCCTTCCTCGTCGACGACAAGCAGAAGAAGGTGGTGGGGGGGCCAGCCGAGTCCGCCGGCGACCTCGTCTCCGAGCTGCCGGGCGGCGAGGCGCCCCGCGGCACGCGGGTCGTCAACGTCAACACCGGCACGCTCGTCGTCCAGGCCGAGCCGCCCGCCGCCGCCAAGGGGAAGCGCAAGAAGCCGCCCGACCGCTACTTCGTGCTCAACGACGCCCCGGCGCTGTCGGGCAAGGAGCTCACCAACATCAAGCAGGACTTCCAGCGCCAAGGCGGCTCGTCGCCGATCGTCAGCTTCAAATTCAGCGACAAGGGCCGCAGCGCCTGGCACAAGGTCACTCGCACGATCGCCCAGCGCGGCCAGCAGCAGCAGCTGCCCGGCGAGGGCGCCCAGGCGTCCTTTCAGCACTTCGCCGCGGTGCTCGATGGTCAGCTGATCACCGTCCCCTTCATCTCCTTCACCGACAACCCCGACGGCATCGACGGCTCAAACGGCGCCGACATCGAGGGCGGGTTCACGATCCAGTCCGCGCAGGACCTGGCCCGCAACCTCCAAACCGGTGCGCTCCCGATC
>JBBRXY010000277.1:0-1451 GCA_038238185.1 Acidimicrobiales bacterium | reverse complement strand
GGAGATCTCCTTGGCCCGGCGCTGGACCCGGTGCTCGATCTCCTGGATCGGCGACAGCTCCGTCGACGTCATCCGTCGTTGCCAATCGCCCGTCGTCCGCCCATGCGCCAACCACCGTTCGCCCGTTGCTTCTGCCGTTCAGCCCCAGCCGGTCCTGAAGCTCTTCGAGCAGATTGACGATCGGGGCCTGGACCGACCCGTCGAGGGCCGATACCGGCTCGTCCAGCACGACGAGTTTGGGGTTCAGGGCCAACGCTCGAGCCACACCGACACGCTGGCGTTGGCCGCCGGAGAGCTGGTGAGGGAACCGTTGTGCATGCTCGGCGCTGAGCCCACACAGTTCGAGCAGCTCGTCGACCCTGGTGCGCGTCTCTCGACGGTCGGTCCCGTGAACCACCAAGGGCTCGGCGATGATCTGGCGCACGCTACGCCGAGGGTTGAGCGACGAGAAGGGGTCCTGGAGGACGATCTGCATCTCGGCGCGCAGGGCGCGGGTGGCCCGGTGACCAAGGCTGGAGATGTCGCGGCCGTCGAAGCGCAGTTCCCCGGCGGTGGGGGCGATCAGCTTCAGGAGAAGGCGGGCAACCGTCGTCTTGCCACAGCCCGACTCACCCACCAGCCCGAAGGTCTCGCCCCGGGCGACGGTGAACGAGACGTCGTCGACCGCCTGGACGACACCGGCCCGGCGGCGCAGGAGGCCCCGGGTCAACGGGAAGTGCTTCGTCAGGTGGCTGATCTCGACCAATGGCCCATCGCCCTCGCCCGGACTGGCTTGCGGTCGGCGTCGGGACGGCCACCTTCTCGTTCGTCGACTCCTCGGCTGCCAACCGGCGCTCGGCTTGCGCCACGAGAGGGTGCCACAGCTCGGCAGGCTCGGCCACGCGCTCCATCGGTGACCACCATCCGGGCTCGCCGGCGAAATGGCACCGGCAACGATGCTCAGGGGCGACCTCCGGCGGGGTGGAGGCACAGCGCTCCGCGCTCGACAGGCAACGGGCCACGAAACGGCAACCGGGGGGAAGGGCCAACAGCGACGGCGGTTGGAACTTCAAGGTCTCCCGGGGCGCTGACCCCAGGGCAGCGACAGCCGCTGCGACCGCTCCTCGATAACATGATGACGGCGGGACACGCGGGAGGGAGAGCCCATGAGTTGGAAGCTCGTTCAGGAGATCTGCCTGGGTATATCAGCCGTCCTGTTCTTCGGGACGGCGACGATAGGGTTCAAGTGGGTGCATTCGCCCTACCTGTTGGGCTACATCCTCGCCGCCGCCGGGTTCTTCTGCTTGAGCATGTTGGCCGCCACCATCGGCAGCTAGTCCCGTGTTCCGCACATGCCGGCGGCTGGGTTTGTTTGAGAAATTTGTAATTCCATGCAGGAGATTCGCGGGGTGGTCGCGAAAGTCCTTACATGGCAAGGAAACGACCGATTTTGGGGCCGCCACAGGTCACGC
>JBBRXY010000276.1:0-1466 GCA_038238185.1 Acidimicrobiales bacterium | reverse complement strand
GACCAACTACTGAGCGCCTGGTCGAGCGCGGCCTCGCTTCGGCCGTCACGCGCCGTGGCCGTCAGCCGGCGGCAATGCGCAGGGTCCCTCGACCGCTATGCCGCCGGACGAACAATCGAGGCTAGTGGTGCCGCGCGGAAGTTCGTCGGTGTATCCGGTTACGCGTTGAAGGGGTCGAGGTAGAGGCCGCAGGCGCAGTCGAGGGCCTCTTCTGCGGTGCCGACGGGTGTGCCGGTAGGGAGGAAGGAGTCTTCGTAGTCGTCGTGGCTGGCCCGATAGATGGCGAAGCCCCACAGGTGGGCTGAGCCGCCGTAGCGGAGCCGGCACAGCTTGACGACGGTGCCGTCATGGCCGCGTCCGTCGATGTAGGCGAAGTTGGCCCGGAAGCGGATGTCGATGCCGGCGAGGGAAGGCCAGTGGGTGCGGGCGTGGCCGTTGAGCCGGGTGGTGAGGCTGGCCTTGGTCGTGGGGGGCGGGGCCTTCATGGCCCCATCCTTGCCGGGCCGGGTTCAGGCGGCGACGCCCTCCTGGGCTGCGGTGCCGACCCGCTCGAGCATGGCGGTGAGGTCCGCGGTGGTGAACCGCCAGTCGAAGGGAGTCGCCGACTCGTTGTAGCGGTCCTGGAAGCGGCGGAGCCGGTCGGCCAGGGCGTCGAGGTCGGCGAAGTCGGCCGGCTTGATGACCTTGCGCTGAATGATGGAGAACACGATCTCGATCTGGTTGAGCCACGAGGCGTGGATGGGCAGGTGCACCAGCCGGGCGGTCGGCCACGCCTGGACCATCCGGTCGATTGATCGTTGGCCGTTGTGGGACGACCCGTTGTCGACGACCCAGTAGACGGTCCGGGCCGACGCGTAGGGCTCGGTCGTCATCACCTTCTCGACCAGATCCATGAACGGGACTATCCCCGTCTTGGCGGCGATCGTGCCGATCAGCCGGCCACGATGGACGTCGTAGGCGCCCATGTAGGCGAGCGTCCCGCCCCGCTTGTACTCGAACTCGACCTGGGAGAGCTTCCCAGGCCCGGCCGGGCGGGATGGGTGACGGCGGCGTAGCGCCTGGAGCTGGGACTTCTCGTCCGCGGAGATCACATAGTCGTCGGGACCGAGCCGGGCCCCGTCCCACACGCGGGCGTAGAGGTCCAGGACCCGGGCCGCCTTGGCGGCGAAGTCGGGGTCGCGGGGGAAGATCCACGACCGGTAGCGCCACGGCTTGATGGCGTCGGCGTGCAACCAGCGGCGCACCGTCGACGAGGAGATCGCGCTCACCAGCCCCTCCCGTACCGCTTGGCCGGCGAGCTCGGACGAGCTCCACCGTGACAACGGCACCTGGCGATGCTCGGGCGGCTCGCACGCCAACGCCTTGATCCCGGCCACCACTTCGGAGCCGAACCGGCGGGGCCGACCCGACCGAGGACGATCCACCAGCCCGGCGAGCCCTTTCTCACCGAACCGTTTCCGCCACCG
>JBBRXY010000275.1:0-1473 GCA_038238185.1 Acidimicrobiales bacterium | reverse complement strand
GGAGTACCTGACCCGGCCCCTGGAGCGAGGCATCGCCGGCGCCCTCGCCCACAGCTACGCCCTGACCACCCACGCGGCCCAGGGCGACACCTACGACGCCGCCCGCCCCATCGCCACCGACGCTTCGAGCTCCAAGAGCATCTACGTCGGCGTCACCCGCGCCACCCACGACGTCCGCCTCTACGTCGTGTTCCAGGACGACCTGTCGCCGTCGCCGAGCGCCCATCCGGAAATGCCCCGGCTTGCGCCCGAGACCAACGCGTTGGCCGCGGTGATCACCCAGATCAAAGACGACCGAGACGAGTTGTTGGCCACCGAGATCGACCCCTTCGCTGCCCAGGTGGCCGCCATGGCCCGCTCCCACAACCTGGCCCAGCTCGAGGCCCTCGCCGCCTCGACATCGCTGGCTGCGCCCATCGCCGCCCAGGCCCGTGACCAGGCCCTCGACACCATCGCCCGGACCGCCCGTCTGCATCCCGACGCCGACCTGCTTCCCCGCATCGGCCCTCGCCCCACCGGCGGCGTCGATCGCCGTTTGTGGGACGAGGCCGTCGGCCAGGCCGGCGTCTACCGGGCTCGCTATGCACCTACCCCTGTACCCAACGGCTCCTGGGTCACCTGGGCCCTCGGGCCAGTTCCCGACGACAGCGCACAGCGCGCCGACTACAGCCTTGCCGGGGGCGCACTGGCCAAAGCCGAACGGGCGGCGTTGCGTCGCCGCAGCCCTGGCGACCTGGCGGCCCAACGAGCAGACCTGCGTCGCGTGCTTGCCACCGGCCCCGGCCAGGCCGACCGCGACGACGCCGCCCGCCGCCTGGCCCAAGCCAGCGCCGCCCGCGACCAGGCCAGCGCCGCCCAAACCCAAGCGACCTGGGCTCTCGACAGCGTCGAACACCCGAAGCTGCGACGACCCAACGCCGCCCGGGTGGCCACAGCACAGCGCCAGCTCGCCCAGACCGAGACATTACTCAACCAGGCAATCGACTCCCACCGCGTCGCCACCGAACAGGTTGCCGCCCTCGAACCCCACGCGGTGATGGCCGCCAGAGAGCCTGTCGAGTGGCGGCTGAAGCTCATCGACGACGCCATCGCCGATCACGTCGACGAAGCGATCGCATCTCCCGCTGCCTACCTCGTCACCGCCCTCGGCCCGCGTTCGGACAACCCCACCCAGCGGCCCCGGTGGGACAAGGCCGCCCGCTGCCTGGAAACGTGGCGCCAAGCCGAGCTCGGCCTTGGCCCCGACGACGGACCA
Source organism: Acidimicrobiales bacterium (assembly GCA_038238185.1). Classification (GTDB taxonomy): domain Bacteria; phylum Actinomycetota; class Acidimicrobiia; order Acidimicrobiales; family AC-14; genus DATAQC01. The sequence goes on along the minus strand of JBBRXY010000275.1, from coordinate 218 downwards.
CTCGGCACCTCGGGCCTCGACGCCGCGATCGGGCCAGTCCCCGACGACTCGACCGAGGCGCTGCGCCGTTCGATGGTGCTGCGCAACGTGCCTGTCGAGTTTCTTCCCCACCGGACGATCGAGCTCGGCATCGACGCGCCAGGCCTGTCTCTCGACTGACCAGCTCCACCTGGTCTTGGCCGCCACACGCAAGGTGTCGCGCAAGGTCGCGCAAGGTG
>JBBRXY010000274.1:0-1474 GCA_038238185.1 Acidimicrobiales bacterium | reverse complement strand
GAGACCGCTGGCGCGTTCGGGCACGGAGCCGTCACTCCGTTCGGGCACGGAGCCGTCACTCCAATCGGGCACGGAGTCGGCGGCCAGGGTGGAGCCGTCGGCCACGACAAGGCCCCTGGCGGCCAGGGCCGCGTCGACTTCGATGTGGGAGATCCGCCCGTTGCGGACGATGACGAGAGCGGCCCTCGGCCCGGCGGCGGCAATGGCCGGCGCCAGGGCATCGGGGACGACTGCGCCCGCGGAGGGACCGACATCGGGAGCCGGCGCATAGGCATCGAGGTCGAGGTCGGCCACGCGGCTGTAGCGCCAGATCTCCTCGGCCTCGGTCGGCAGAGACAGGGAGGCGAAGCGATCAGCCGCAGCCGATCGCCGGTCGCGCAGCCAGTCCGGGCCCGCCAGGGCGGCAGCATGTTCGGGGGTAAAGCGACTCAGAGGGGACCTTTCGCCAGCGCTTTGGGAGGCAGAGCGTCGAGGAGCGGCCAGCGATGCGCCGGCCACGGCAAGTCTACCGCCGGCTTTCGGGACCCTCAGCGGGGCGGGCGCGCCTGTGTCGGGTCAACCGCGGCTTCGGCGTCGCCGTTCGTGGAGGTGGTGCCCTTGGCGGACTTGGGGGAGCCGCTGAACTCGGGGAGGCGGGGAGGACGACGCACCTGGTGGCCGGCGGCCTCGTCGACCAGGCGACCGACCTCGGCACCGTCGATGGTCTCGTTCTGGAGAAGGGCGCTGGCGACGGCGTCGAGCCCGGAGCGGTGGCGCCGCAGGACCTCTCGGGCCCTGTCCTCCTGCTCGCGCAGGATGCGCTCGACCTCCTCGTCGATCACCCGGGCCGTCTCGTCGCTGTAGTCGCGGTTGTGCATGAGGTCTTCGCCCAGGAAGACCATGCCTTGGGAGCCCCAGGCCATCGGCCCGACCCGGTCGCTCATTCCCCACTCCCGCACCATCTTGCGGGCCAGCTCGGTGCATCCCACCAGGTCGTTGTTGGCACCGGTGGAGATGTTGCCGAAGATGAGCTCCTCGGCGATGCGGCCGCCGAGCCGAACCACCAGCGAGTCCTGGATGTAGGGGCGCTGGTAGATGTGGCGCTCCTCGAGCGGGAGCTGCTGGGTGTTGCCCAGGGCCATGCCCGACGGCAAGATCGTCACCTTGTGCAGGGGGTCGGCGTGCTCCATGGCGTAGGCCAGCACGGCGTGGCCGCCCTCGTGGTAGGCGATGATCTCCTTTTCCTCGTCGGAGATGGCCATCGACTCACGGCGCTGCCCCATGAGGACCCGGTCACGGGCGCCCTCGAAGTCCTGCATGTGGATCTTCTGCGAACCGCGACGCACGGCGAACAGGGCGGCCTCGTTCACCAGGTTGGACAGGTCGGCTCCGCTCATCCCCGGGGTGCCCCGGGCCACCACCGACAGATCGACGTCGTCGTCGAGCTTCTTGTCCTTGCTGTGCACCTCGAGGATGGGGAGGCGCTCGTCGAGGT
>JBBRXY010000273.1:0-1480 GCA_038238185.1 Acidimicrobiales bacterium | reverse complement strand
GCCGTTGCCGTCGTAGTCGCCGGGCACGGGGATGTCGCCCGAAGCGCCGAAGTTGGTACTGAGGCCGTTCCGCACGTACCAGGTCCCCGTTGACGGTCGGAACACGGCGATGTCGGTGGTGCCGTTGCCGTCGTAGTCGCCCGGCACAGGGATGTCGCCGGTGGCACCGAAGCCGACGGTGGCGCCTCCCTGGATGTACCAGGTGCCCGTCGAGGGTCGGAACACGGCCACGTTGGCGGTGCCGTTGCCGTCGTAGTCGCCGGGCACGGGGATGTCGCCCGAAGCGCCGAAGTTGGTACTGAGGCCGTTCCGCACGTACCAGGTCCCCGTTGACGGTCGGAACACGGCGATGTCGGTGGTGGCGTTGCCGTCGTAGTCGCCGGGCACGGGGATGTCGCCAGACGTGCCGAAGTTGGTGGTGGTGTCGGCGCCCGAGGATCCGTGCACGTACCAGACGCTGGTGGAGGGACGGAACACCGACACATCGGTCTTGCCGTCACCGTCGAAGTCGGCGGGAGGCTTCTGCCGGGCCGGCGGACCGGAGCACGGCGCGATGTACACGAACTGGATACTGAGGAACTGGGTGGCCGGGCCGGAGATGACGGCGATCGGTGAGGCGTTGCCGGATGCGCCCGGTGCAAACTCGAGCACCTGGTTGCCGGCGGTACCGGTATTGACCACGTAGAGGTTCCCGGCCGAATCCACGTCGACCCCGAGAGGCTGGGCGAGAGCGGTGGCCGCACCGGAGATGGTGTTGATGAGCGCGCCGGTCGGCAGGGAGTACTCGGTGATGGTGTTGTTGTCGTTCGCCGAGTAGAGCGTGTTGGCGTGGATGGCGATTCCCTCAGGCGCGGACGGCCCGGTGGAGATGGTGAGTATCGGGGGGGCGTTGTCGGGGGAGGCGTAGCTGGAGGGGGTTGGCGGTGCGTGCTCGGTGATGGTGTTGTTCACGTTGGCGACGAAGATGTTCCCCGACGAATCCAGGGCCAGCCCGAAGGGCGAGATGAGCCCGGTGGCGGGGCCGGCGATCACCGCGACAGGAGCCACGTTGTTGACCCCGGCAGCGAGAGGAAGCGAGAACACGGCGATCGAGGGAGGCCCCGTCAGGCCGCCCCCGAACGGGCCATTGGCCACGTACAGCTTGCCGTTGCGCACCACGATCCCCTGCGGGTTGTTGAGACCGGGGTTGGTGCCCTCGAGACTGGCGAAGGGAGCGACATCGCCGCTCGCGCCGGGGGAGTAGACGAGGAGCTTGTTGATGTGTGGAGATGCGACGTAGGTGTACCCGGCGGCATCCTGGGCGATCCCCGATGCCGTCACCATCTTGGAGTTTCTCGGACCCCCGATGGTGTTGGCCGGAGCGATGTTCCCGTTGGCCCCGGCGGCGAACTCGGCCACCTTGGCCGGGCTGGTCTGTGTGCCGCTGACGGAAACGTAGATCGGCAAGCAGGTGGCGGCAGCCGCCGGGCCGGCGAGAGCG
>JBBRXY010000272.1:0-1499 GCA_038238185.1 Acidimicrobiales bacterium | reverse complement strand
TGCCGGCCTCGTCGAAGACCGGCACCACCAGGGAGCCGTTGAAGTGCTCGTGGCCCGAGGCCCGGATCACCCCCAGGCGCTGGAGGCGGGAACGCAGGGCGCCGCCCTCCACGCTGGCCGAATGGGGCAGGCGGTAGCCCAGGGTGCGGTTGGCGAAGCCCAGGCGGAAGTGGCTGACCAGCTCGGCGGAGCCCAGGCGGCGCGACGCCAGGTAGGCCAGGGCCTCGGGGCTCTGCTTGAGCGTCTCGTGGTAGTAGGCCACGACCTGGCCCAGCACCTCGGCGTCGGCCGCGTCGCCCGCCACCGGCGGCGGCAGCTTGCGGGTCACCGAGCGGCCCGGGGCCCGGCCGGTGCCCGTGCCCGCCGGCAGGTCGGCCCGCAGCAGCTCCACCGCGTGGCGGAAGCTGATGCCCTCGGTGCGCATCACCCAGTCGACGACCGAGCCGCCGGCACCGCACGCCCCCAGGCAGTGCCACAGGTTCTTGGCCGGGCTGATGACCAGCGACGGCTCGTGGTCGTCGTGGAACGGGCACAGGCCGAGAAGATCGGCGCCGTGGCGGCGCAGGGCGATCCCTCGGCGCTCGGCCAGGCGCTGCAGGGACACCTCGGCCTTGAGCCGGTCGATCTCGTCCTCGGGGATGCGGGCCATCGGCTCCCTCCAAGAAAAATCTTGCCGTGCCGGACTTACAACGCGGTTATAGCATCTTCGGCATGACCAGACAGGCAACATCGGCAGGCACGCATCCTCAGGGGGTCGCCGTCATCGCACAATGGGCCAGCAGACGCGACCAGGAGGGAGCGGCGACGGTGCCCATCGGCGATCGGATCAGGCAGCTTCGCAAGGAACGCAAGTGGTCCCAGGGCGACCTCGCCGCCGAGGTGGGGGGCGACGCCGGCCAGATCAGCCGTTACGAGAACGGCCACATCGCCCCCTCGGCCGACGCCATCGTCCGCCTGGCCGAGGCCCTCGACGTGTCCTGTGACTACCTCCTCCTCGACGACGCCCCCCGCAGGGCGCTGCACGCGGCCGAGAACACCTTGGGCGACCGTCTCAGCGCCGTCGCCGAGCTGTCCGAGGAAGACCTCGCGTCGCTGCGCAACGTCATCGACGCCCTCGTGGCCAAGAGCCGCCTCAAGGCGCTCGCCGGCGGGATCAGCTGATCGGTCGACGCCGCGTCGCGTAGGGCTTCCCAGTCGAGATCGCCGAGCTGTCGGCCGTGGACCGGTCCGGGCGGTGGCTGCTGCCTGTTGCCAACCCACCCGGCCTGTGACTGGCCTCCCCCCTTTACCTCACTCAGAGGGTCGGGTCTTGTAGCGGTCTTTCGTCTTGTTTCGGAGCCAGAAGGTTCCCCAAGAAAGAAGCGTCACGACGATGCCGAGACCTACAAGAATTGGTTCAAGCGCAATCACTCCGACCAGAACGAAGCCGATTCCTCCGATCAGCGATATCCAACCCTTTAGCTGAGACTCCATCGTGTGGTTACCTACCTACCGCTTAC
>JBBRXY010000271.1:0-1504 GCA_038238185.1 Acidimicrobiales bacterium | reverse complement strand
GAGATAACTCTTCGCCTCCCCGAAGAACTCCTCCACCCGGCACCGAGTGCAGGCCACGAGGGCGAGCGTCGCCAGCGGGGTCTCGGCGTCGGCATTCGAGACGTAGTACTTGAACTCCGGCTCGGCCTCCAACGAACGGCGGATCAGCAGCCACGCAGGCGGGCCGGGCTTGCGGTGCCGCATCGCCCAGACCCGCACCGCCGCGAACGCGAAGACCAGCGGCCCCACCACCCCCTCGCGCACCTGCAACGCCCGCCAGGCGGAGGCGGGCAACTCGGCCGCCAGCGCGGCCACCGTGCGGACCGCGTCACGGGCGGGGCGCGTGGGGACGGGGCCATGACCGCCGTACGGCGGGACGCACGACGCCGGATCCGCGGTCCAGACCGCCGTCGTCACCGGCACCTCGACCACGTACCGCTGCTCCAGCAGCTCCAGCTCGTCGAGGAAGTGGCCCGCCCGGCCGTACTCCTCGTCGGCGACCACCCAGTCCAGCTCGACCTGGCCCAGCACCGCGACGCCGCGGACCAACTCGGCGGCGATCCGCGGCTTGGTCAGGAAGGGGACGTCCTCGGGGATGTGGGCCTCGACCCGGCGGTCGTTCGCCTCGCGGGTCGCCGCGCACCACGACTCGGGCAGGAACAGCCGGTGGTCGAGCAGCGCCGACCCGCCGGGGGCCACCCCGACCAGGAAGACGCCGACCTGGCAGTTGTCCTCCTTGCCGAGCCGGCCGTTGTGCTGCCGCGCCACCCCGGCCGAGTGCATCCCCTTCTTGGTGAAGGCCGATTCGTCGACGACACCGACGGTACCGACCGGCGAGCCGGCGGCCGAGGGGGCCAACTCATCGACGAAGAGGGACTGGGCCTCGGCCTGCACGTCGTCGTAGGGCCAGGGGCCGGCGCCGACGAACTTCTGCAGGCCGGAGGCGTCGCCGTGCCCGACGAGCAAGGCGATCGGCTCGACGCTCTTTCGCTCGGGGCAGGACAAGAGCCCGTTGAGGTAGTCGTAGGCGTGATCCTGGGCCTGCTCCTTGCCGAAGAGCGGGGCGAACCGCTCGTGGAACTCGACCAGTTGCTCGGCCGCGGCGCGCACGTCGTCCGGAGTCATGGAGGCTCCCTCCTGACCGAAAGGTAGACGAACGATGAACCGGCCGATTCTCGTGTGTTGTAAGTGCTACCCGTCTATGCTACCAGAATCAGCCGGATTTTGCTGCGGCTGTAGAAGTACCCTCAGAATAGCAAGGAGGCCCTGATCTTACGGCTAACTACGGGGCATTGGCCTTAGCCCGGGAAAATGCGTCCACGTCCGGGGGTCTCCTCCTTGTCTTGATGACAGTCGGTATAGAATGGGATGAGTCAGGCACACCCGGCTCGCTCATCAAGGCGAATCCAATCGGTTCACGAACCGCTCTCCAGCACGGGAGCAACCAGGATCCAGGCGTTGAGAAATCATCACGAGTTACATCCCGACCTCACCGATTGTGTCCTGGAGGATCGCTCCTTGATGG
>JBBRXY010000270.1:0-1557 GCA_038238185.1 Acidimicrobiales bacterium | reverse complement strand
TCTGGGCCCCGGCGGTACCGTCGATTCGGGTCCGCCGCCACCCGTAGTCGCGTTTCAGGCAGGAGATTCGGGCCTCGGAGCCGGTCCGCCACTTCACCAACTTCTGGAAACTGCGGGCCCGCTGGACCTTCTGACGGGCGACGCCCGGCTTGCCCCGGCGGGGAATGACAACTTTCTTGACGCCGAGAGCCTCCAAGCCGGCGTCGACGGCGGCCTCCCCGTAGCCCCGGTCGGCGGTGACCGCTGTGGGCACCCGGCCGAAGCGGGCGGCGATGCGGGCGATGGCCGGCACGAGCATCGGCGCGTCGGGCGGATTGCCTCGCACGACGTGGTGATCGAGCACGATGCCATCGGTGTTGTCGACGACCTGAGCCTTGTAACCGAATTCCACGGGACGGCCGAGCCGGCCTTTGGCGATAGGCCGGGCGTCGGGATCATGCAGAGATACGACACGGGTGGAGCCGTCGGGCACGGTCCCGGCCAGTCGGGTGCGGGTCTGGGCTGCCACCTTCTCGAGCAGATCGGCGGTTCGTTCGAGCTCGGCGACCAAAGCAGCGGCCTTGGCCGACGCGTTGTCCCCGGCCCGGCGCAGACAGCGGCGGGCGTTTACTGCGAGATGTCGGGCATCGGCGATGGCCGACTCGGCGATGCCGGCCATCTCCCCGGTGATCGCCTTCACCTCTTCTTTGGCGTCGTCATTGCGCCGTCGCAGCCAGGCGGCGATGTCATGGGCCCGGCGACGGACCGATCGGGTCCGGTCCCGAGTCGTCGTCCGTGCCGCCAGGCCGGCGGCCTTGATGGCCGCGCTCAGGGCGACGAGCTTGGCCACGCCCTTGGCCAGCAGTCCCGAGTCGGTCGGGTAGGCGACGTTGGCCTCGACCACTGTCGTGTCGGCCCGGACCTTGTCCAGCTTGATCACCTTCTTCTCTGCCGCCTTGGCCAGCAGCGCCTCGTTCAGCCCGGCCGCCGCCGCCTCCCCACAACGGGTGGTGATCTTCATCAGCGTGGTCGGGTGCGGGACCGACGCCCCGAGAGGTATGCGGCAGAACCGTCGCCAGGCGATGGAGTCGGCCACCTCCCGACACAGCGGCTCGAAGCCGAGGCGGTAGCGGTACTTCAGGAACATCATCCGGATGTAGGTCTCGATCGGGACCGACGGCCGGCCGATGGTGGGGTCGAAGAACGGGCGGAACGGCTCGAAGAACGCCTCGTCGTCGAGGAGGGCGTCGATCTCGGCCAGATCGCCGGGCAGGCCCATGAGGCACTGGGGGATCACCGACTCCCAGAGCGTGGGCTGGGGGCTTACGGTACGGATCATGATGGTCTCAATCCCTTCTGCGATAAGGGGTTGAGGCCATCCTGACGACATTCGGGCCGGAACTGGTGGATCCTCAGGAGCGGAAACCGTTGCAGCACAACGGTTTGAGCCTCGACTAATTCAGGTCGAAGTAGCTAGTGCTAGTCCCGTGTTCCGCACATACCGGCGGTTGGGTTTGTTGGAGAGACTTGTAGTTTCATGCAGGAGTTTCGCTGGGTGGTCGCGAAAGTCCTTACATG
>JBBRXY010000269.1:0-1561 GCA_038238185.1 Acidimicrobiales bacterium | reverse complement strand
GCAAGGTGGACACCTCGGGGATCATCACCACGGTGGCCGGCGGCGGCACGCCGTCAGACGGCCTCGCCGACGGCGGGCCCGCCACCCAGGCCCAGCTCGCCGATCCGGGCGGCGTGGCCGTCGACGCCTCCGGGAACCTCTACATCGCCGACTTCCTCAACGCGCGGATCCGCAAGGTCGACACCGCCGGCATCATCACCACCGTGGCCGGGAACGGCACGGGCGGCTACAGCGGCGACGGCGGGCCCGCCACGCAGGCGCAGCTGTCAGCCCCGATCGGCGTCGCGGTGGATCCAGACGGGCACCTGTACATCGCCGACCTTGGAAACGGCCGGGTGCGCAAGGTGGACTCGTCGGGGATCATCACCACGGTGGCCGGCGGCGGATCGTCGCCTGAGGGCCTCGGCGACGGCGGACCGGCCGATCAGGCCCAGGTGGCGCCGTGGGGGATCGCAATCGACCGGCACGGGAGCCTGTACATCGCCGACGGCGACATCAACAACCGCGTGCGACGCGTGGGGCCCGAGCGCCTGTTCCTCGCCGAGAGCCACGCCCCCGACCCGGCGGTGAAGGGCGACCGGGTCACCTATGCCCTGGCCGTCAGCAACCTGGCGACCACGACCTCCACCGACGTCGAGCTCACCGCCACCCTGCCGTTCGGCGAGGTGTTCGTCGCGGCCGACCGCGGGAGGTGCGCCCGGCACGTGCGCAGGATCACGTGCCACCTCGGCAACGTCGCTCCCGGTGCCACCGCCACGCAGAAGATCACGGTCAAGGTCTTCAGGGTTGGCGTGCTGCGCAACATCTTCAGGGCGAGCTCGAAGCAGGTCGAGGCCTACCGGCCGACCAACATCGTCGTGTCCCCGACCGTGGTGTCTGCGGAGGGGTGCGGCCGGGTCATCACCGAAAGCACGGTGCTCGGCAAGGATCTCGGCCCCTGCGCGGGCGACGGGGTCGTGATCGGTGCCGACGACGTCAGGCTCGACCTCGGGGGTCACCGCGTCTACGGGTTCCCGGGGCCCTCGGGCCCCGCCGGCAACGCCGCGGGCGTCCGGCTGCCGCAGCGGACGGGCGTCACCCTCATCAACGGCGACGTGTCTGACTTCGACGGCGGCGTGGTCATCGACGGCGGCGGCTCGAACACGCTGACGAAGCTGACGATCAAGGACAACGTCGGTCCCGACGACGCGTTCACCTCCACGCTCGGCGACGGGGTCTTCATCGAGAACTCGAGCAGCGCAAACCGGGTGGTGGGCAACACCATCTCCCACAACGGGATCTTCGACGGCGTTGGCATCTTCGGCGCGGAGGCCAACGCCAACCGCGTCGCGAACAACGTGATCGAGGACACCGTCGGGCCAGCAGACGGCGGGCCGGCGGGTCAGGGCATCATCGTCAACGGCTCGGGCGCCTTCACCGGCCCAGCGACCTCGCTGTCATCCACCCGGGTGGTCCACAACGTCATCCGAGGCAACGGCTCGGCGGGCGTTGCCGACATCAACCACGTCAACGGCACCATCGCCGGCAACACGATCGTGGACAACGGCCACACGAACTTCGG
>JBBRXY010000268.1:0-1564 GCA_038238185.1 Acidimicrobiales bacterium | reverse complement strand
TCTGTCGACGGCACTGATCCCGGTGCCCGGTTACGACGGGCTTTCAATACTGCCTTCGGGCCCGCTGCCACCCAACCCTTCGGAGTTGTTGTCGTCGGGCCGGGCCGGTGAGATTCTCACCGCCCTCCAAGCCCACTCCGAGACCGTGCTCATCGACTGTGCGCCCGTCCTCCCGGTCACCGACGCGGTTGTGTTCTCGGCTCGTGTCGATGGCACGGTCCTCGTCGTCACCGCCGGCGTCACCACGAGGAAGCAGCTTCGGCGATCTCTCACCTTGCTCCGCCAGGTCGACGCCCCGGTCGTCGGTGTGGTGCTGAACGGAGCCTCCCCCGAGGGCGACTATGGCTACGAGTACGGCGGGTACAGCAATGTCGTCGCCAACGCCAACGCCACCGGGAATGGTCAGTCTGACCCTTCCGACGCCAACGGTTCACACGGGAGCAGGCGCCAGCGGTCGAGGGTGAAGGCGCGACGGGGCGAAAGTTAAACCTACGGCTTCGGCTTGGCCCCCCTGGACGGCGGCCGGGGCCCTGAACTCAGATGACCGGTCGGATCGTGATCGCCGGCCGACATTTTCCGCAACGGCCACGCCGTGCGGCGGCCCGCGTCCGCTGGCGACCGGCCAGCGAGTCGAAGGTGGCTCGAGGCCCCCAAGCGCCACCCTGGGCGCCAGCCGAAGGCCATGGAATCTCACCGCGGATCCGGCCCGCCGTCGCCGACCGGTAACGACGGGTGGGCCTGCCAGGAGCCACCCAGGTCGACGATGCCGCGAATGGAGCCGTGCGGCGTGCCGGCGTCGACGACGAAACGGAACGAACGGTCGTGGGCGTCGACCACCTGCCCCGAGCCCGGATCGGTGATGCTGGCGCTCACGTCGTAGGTGCCGGGGAGCAGCGGCAGCGAATCGACGACGAGATCGACATGGCCGCGCCCACCGTCGCTGTCGGCTATTCCGGCGTCGACGAAGGTGGTGGCCGTCACTTCCGTGCCGCCATCGGTGTGGACGGCCATCCCGAACAGCGGGCAGGCAAGCGTGCTGTCGAGGCGGTAGTGGAACCGGAACACAACCGTGTCGCCGGTGAGGGCCTCCCGGACCGGAAGGTGTTCGTGGTCGAGCAGTTCGATGTGGGTGATGGCGTTGCCGCCGGTGCCCGGAGCGGAGGCCTCCACGGCGTCATCTCCTCCACCCACGACGTGGAGGTAGTGGTCGATCACGGTGTCGACGGGACCCATCATCTTCAAGGTGCCGCCGTCGAGCCAGGCGGCGATGTCGCACAGGTTGCGGATCGACTCCAAGGCGTGGGAGACGAGCACCACGGTGCTACCCCGGGCCCGCAGTTCGGCGAACTTCTCCCGGCAGCGCCGCTGGAACACCTCGTCGCCGACGGCCAGCACCTCGTCGACGAGCAGGACGTCGGGGTTCACGTTGATGGCCACCGAGAAGCCCAGGCGCAGGTACATGCCCGACGAGTAGTTCTTGACCGGGGAGTCGATGAAGCGTTCGAGCCCGGCGAACTCCACGATGCCGTCGAACTTGCGGTCGAGCTCGGTCTTGCTCAGGCCC
>JBBRXY010000267.1:0-1578 GCA_038238185.1 Acidimicrobiales bacterium | reverse complement strand
TCTTGTGGATAGGGGGTTGTCTGGTGGGTTCTGTCGGAGGGGTCCGGTAGGATCGAACACATGTTCGAGATGATGGATCCGTACGACGACCAGGACCCGGCCGACCCGCCGGCCCCGGTCGACGATTCGCTGATCCCGGCCGACGAGGTGGCCGACGAGTCCTGGTTGGATGCCCGCCTTCAGGATGAGGCCGTACAGGCGGTCTGTGACCTGGACGACCAGCTGGCTACGGCGGAGGCGGCGGAGCTGGACGCGGACGGCACCCTGCAGCGGCTCACCGCCGCCCGGCAGGCCGAACGACAGGCCCAGGCCGACCGGCTGGTGCTGGCCGCGCATTGGGCCGACCTGCACGCAGTGCTGGACGGTCCGACCGGAGTCCCCGGGTGTGAGCGGCTGATCCGGCCCGGTGGCGACGGCACCCCGCAGGTGGGCGAGTTCTGTCTGGCCGAGCTTGGGGTGGTGTTGGAGGTCAGCGACCATGCCGCGGTCAGCCTGGTCGCGGACGCCCTGGACCTGCGGCATCGGCTGCCCCGGTTGTGGACTGTGGTGCAGGCGGGTGGGGTGGAGGTGTGGCAGGCCCGACAGGTCGCCGACCGGACCCGCCCCCTCAGCAAGGAAGCCGCCGCCCGAGTAGACGCGGCGATCGACCATGTGGCCGGGAAGCTGTCCTGGCGCCGGTTCTCCCCGATCGTCACCAAGGCCATCCTGGAAGCAGACCCACCCCAAGCCGTCTCGGATGCCGAGCAGGCCAAGGCCGACTCCGGGGTGTTCCTCTGCCCCGACGTCGACAACGGCTACCAGACGATGATCATCAACGCCACAGCCGGCGACGTCGACGCGTTCGACAAGGCCGTGCACACGGTGGCCCGGGCGTTGAAGATGCTCGGCGATCCCGACGGGCCCCAGCAACGCCGGGCCACCGCGGTCGGGTACCTGGCCGACCCGCAGACCGCCCTGGACCTGCTCGCCCAAGCCGAGACGAAACGCAGACTCGGGTCCGACGCTGCGGCCGCCCGACGTGGCGGCCAGCATGACTTGGCCGACACCATCGGGGAGAAGGTCGACCGGCAGCCGTGTGTGTTCAAGACCGCGGTGCTGTACTACCACCTGACCAAGACCCAGGTCGACGCCATTCTGGGCGGCCACCCCCACGCCGGCGCTGCGGTGGGGCGGGTGGAAGGGGTCGGGCCGGTCATCCTGGACCAGATCACAGACTGGCTCCGCCACACCAACGTCACCCTCAAACCGGTCATCGACCTCGACCAGGTGCCCCCGGTCGACTGTTACGAGGCACCGGCCCGGATCAGCGAAGCGATCCGGCTGCGACATCCCGGCGACTACTTCCCCTACGGCACCTGTCTGTCTCCACATCAAGACGACGAACACGTCATCCCGTACGTGCCGATGAACAAGGGTGGGCCACCCGGCCAGACCGACCCCGCCAAGATGGCCGAAATCACCAGACGCCACCACCGGGTGAAGACTTTTGCCGGCTGGACCGTCACCCAGCTCAGACCCGACACCTGGCTCTGGCGCACCCGCCACGGCTACCACTTCCTCGTCGACCCCCACGGAACC
>JBBRXY010000266.1:0-1580 GCA_038238185.1 Acidimicrobiales bacterium | reverse complement strand
CTGGCCGACGGCCTCGTCCCACAAACGGCGATCGACGCCGCCGGTGGGGCGAGGGCCGATGCGGGGAAGCAGGTCGGCGTCGGGATGCAGACGGGCGGTGCGGGCGATGGTGTCGAGGGCGTGGTCACGGGCCTGGGCGGCGATGGGCGCAGCCAGCGATGTCGAGGCGGCGAGGGTCTCGAGTTGGGCCAGGTTGTGGGAGCGGGCCATGGCGGCCACCTGGGCGGCGAAGGGGTCGATCTCGGTGGCCAACAACTCGTCCCGGTCGTCTTTGATCTGGGTGATCACCGCGGCCAACGCGTTCGTCTCCTGTCGCAGGCGTGGCATCTCCGGGTGGGCGCTCGTCGACGGGGAAAGCTCGTCGGCGAACGCGACATAGAGGCGGACGTCGTGAGTGGCGCGGGTGACGCCGACGTAGATGCTCTTGGAGCTGGAGGCATCGGTGGCGATGGGGCGGGCGGCGTCGTAGGTGTCGCCCTGGGCCGCGTGGGTGGTCAGGGCGTAGCTGTGGGCCAAGGCGCCGGCGATGCCTCGCTCCAGGGGCCGGGTCAGGTACTCCATGGGTACTTCGACCGGCCCACGCCGCGCGAAGTCGACCAACAGAGAGCCGTCGTGGCGCCGGTCGGGTGGGCGGACCTCGATGACACGCCCGCGCTCCGCGGTGTGGACGAACTGGCCGCGCTTCTTCGCCCCGGCCGGACGCAGCTCCCGGTCCTGTTCGAGGGCCATGACCTCGTCACCCACCTGGAACTCGAGCTCTCCGGCGCGCAGCACCGGGCCGGTGAGCGTGCCATCGGCGACGAGGCGCTCGCGGGCGAGGGCGTTGAGCTCGCGACGCTCGCGGTGGCGGTCGGTCATCATCGACGACGGGGCCAGGTCGGTGTTGTCTCGCCGGCGCAGGCGGTCGCCGTACCAGTCGTCGACGACGGTGGTCATCAGGTCGTCGCGGTTGGCGGCCGTGACCACACGTTCGTGGTGGTCGAGGAGGTTGACTGCAGTGTCGACGTCGCCGGCTCGCCAGTGGGCCAGGGCCTGGCGGACGTCGGCCATCTCCGCCCCCTTCTGCCGGCGGACCTCACGCAGGCGGGCGACGTCGTCGGGGTAGGCGGACAGCAGGCGCCGCCACGCGCCGCCGGCCGCCACCGCGGTGTGCTGGGCGGGGTCGCCGACGAGAACCAGCGAGGCGCCGGTTTTTTCCGCGGCGCGGGTCAGGTACATGAAGTCGCGGTTACCCAGAGCCGAGCACTCGTCGACGAGGATCTTCGTGCGGGCGTTGATGGAGGCGTCGTTGGAGGCCACGCGCCACAGCACGCTGGCCACGGTGGCGGATCGGACCTCGGCTTTGTCGCCGACGATCTCGGCCGCAGTGCCCTGGACGGCGCCGCCGATGACATTGAACCCCTCGAGCTCCCACGCCCTCGCCGCCGCCTCGAGTGCGGTGGTCTTGCCCGCTCCCGCGGGGCCGTACACGGCCTGGATCCGCGCCGACGAAGCGGTGATGGCCCGGACCATTTCGACCTGATCGTCGCCGAGGTGGCCACGGGTGGCGAGCACGGCGTCGACGGTGGCCGTGGGCACCG
>JBBRXY010000265.1:0-1605 GCA_038238185.1 Acidimicrobiales bacterium | reverse complement strand
GCCTCGGCGTCGGTCATGGCCTCGGCCTCGGCCGCCCAGCGGGCGAGCATGTCCTGGGCCGACTTGGCCCGGTCGGCGGCCGGCAGGTTCTGGTCGAGCAGCCGGGCGGCCACCGCGTCGGGCGACTCGCCCCGCCGCGTAGCCTCGGTCCGCAGTCTCCGTTCCAAGTCTTTGTTGAGCGCCAGTTGCAGCGTCATCGCCCACCCCCGTCCGTGAACCTGCCAACAGTTTTCCACCGAACCCTCCCCGTCCGACAGCTCACACACCGGTTTGCCCCCAGCGCGACGAGGCGGGCAACGGACGTTGCCCGAGCGAGCCGCCCGACTTATACCTCACGCGGTCGGAATTGAGGCCAGTTCCAACACCTGGAAGTTGGGAGCCAGCAGGGAGGACATCCGCTCCCGGTGAGTCGTGTGCAACCGCTCCAGGGTGTCATCGATGGCGGACTTGAAGGCCGCGAAGTCGGCCCGCCACCGGTTGGCCAGGGCGTCCGCCTTGACGAACTTCCACACCCGCTCGATCAGGTTGAGGTTCGGCGAGTACGGGGGCAGGTACAGCAACTCGATGCGGTAGCAGACGGCCAGCGACCGGACCAGGGGCGTGTGCTGGTAGCGGGCGTTGTCCCAGACGACGGTGATCGGCCCGGCCGGGTACCGCTCGCGGATTCGCCGCAGGAGGCGGCCGGCCGTCACCTGGTCTACGGCCCCGGCCGTCGTCTCCCGGACCAACTCGTGGGTGACAGCGTCGATGGCCCCGAGGACGCTGTACCGCTGCCGCCCGCATCCGGTCGGGACGACCCAGCGGGCCAGGCACCAGAGGTAGCCGAGGAACGCCCCGCGGACGAAGTGGGCGGCATCGGCGAACAGCACCCGCCGTTTACCGGCCGCCGCCGCGGCCAGCCGGGGCCGCAGTTCGCGGTCGAGGAACCGTTGCTGGGCGGCCGGATCGGCCTTGGCCGGGACGCCCCGGGCCTTGCGGTACCCGAGGCCTATCTTTTTTGAGGAACAGCCGCACCTGGGTGAGGCCGCGGCGGATGCCGGTCAACCGCTCGATGATGGCCTGGGCGTCGGCGGTGGTCCGCGGCGGGTGATCGCGGAAGTGGGCTTCGAGGGTCGGGGCGTGGGGGGCCAGGGCGGAGGTCGGAACGACGTACCGGAGTTGCCGTACGGCGTCGAGGCCGCCGTCCCGGTATGTGTCGAGGTAGCGTTGGACGCTCGCCCGGGACGCCCCGGACAGACGGATGACATCGGCCCGCGTGACGCCGTTGGCGGTCAGCCAGAGGACTTCCATCCGCCGCTGCACCTTGGACGACGGGTGGTGGAAGCGGTCGGCGGCAATGTCGGCCAGGACGGGCGGGGGGACGTCGAAGCGGCGCATGGCATCCTGCCGGCGTTAGGGGCGTGTGTTACCCGGTAGCCTATCCGCGCTGGGGGTGGTCAAAAAGCTCAGTCCCGGCCGCCCGGGGTATAGCTCCGTCGAGCACCCAGTCCCTGTCACTCGCCGCGAAGAAGAGGTCGCCCGTCTGTTTAACCCGGTGCAATACTGTACGGTTGGCTCCGCCCCGGATGCTCTGGGTTGCGACCAAGCCGACCCGTTTCGCCCGGC
>JBBRXY010000264.1:0-1607 GCA_038238185.1 Acidimicrobiales bacterium | reverse complement strand
CCGGCGTGACCGTCGCGGTCTTGATGTTGTCGGGCCGGCAGAGCCAGCCCTCGTGCGCCCCCGAGACACACCGATGAACGATCCTCGGGAGCTCCTCACCCCGGGCCGCTGGTCCCCGGGGCCGCACACAACAACTCGAGCAACTGGATCTAGGTGAGTCAGCAGGAAGTGGCCCTTTCAGACCACGACGCCCGTTCGTCGGCGCGGCGGGCGATCTGGGCTGATGGTCCGAGAGGGTGGCGCTGATGAGCCATCAGAGGCCAATTGGGCGCCAAATGGCCCGTTCGGTTCTCACGAACGCGGTCAAGCCGCCGTCCTCAGGCGGCGATGGCTAGTTGGGTGCCAGCGTCGAACGCGCCGAGGACACCGAGGCGCTTGAAGTTGGCCACGGTGGCCGCCAGCAGCGCCTGCAGGCGCGTCTTTCGTCGGCCCCGGTAGCGGGCCTGGCGCATGCCGAGATCCTGTAGGTGGTCAATCTTGCGCTCGACCTTGGAGCGACGACGCAACAACGCCTTGGTCGCCGGCTCGGCTTGGGCCGCCCGGGCGGCGGTGATGCGAGCCTCGTGCACTCCGACGGTGATCTGGCGACCACCCTTGGCCGTGGTGCACTGAGTCTGGAACGGACAGGCGCCGCAGGTGGCCGTCGCGAACACGAAGCGGATGGCCTGGCGACCCTTGTGATCGGTGGTCGGGCGGACGTCGGTGGTGGTCTCCAGAGCCGGGCAGGTGACGCGTTGGGCTTGGAGGTCGATGTGGAAATCGGTCTTGGGGAACCGCCCGCCGTTGGTCACCGGCGGGACCTTCGCCACCAGCTCCACCCCGTGTTTGCCCACCGCCTCGCGCACGTCGCCGTCGGAGTAGGCCATGTCGGCGAGCAGGGTGTCGATGACGATGCCGGGTAGGGCCAGGATCTGGGCGAGCAGCGGCACCGCCCCCTCGCCGTCGCCGGCGTTGCCGGCCCTGACGTCCACGCCGAGCACCAGCTCGGAGTCCTCGTCGGTTACAAGGTTCATCTTGTGGCCGTCGAAGCGCCGCGACGCCGACTTGCGGCCGTGGCGCATCTCGGGATCGGAGTGGCTGATGGTGCGGTCGGGCGCCACGCCCTGGCCGATCTCGGGGTTTCCGTCTTTGTTCTCGGTGACGTCGTCGCCGATGACCTGGGCCAGCAGGCCCGCCGGGGTGGCTACCGCCGGGTCGTCGATGTCGGCCATCTCGGCCAGCAGCGCTCGCCCGGCAACGAGCAGCTACCTGGTCACGGACTGCTACAAGGCATCGGTCGCTTGGCGGAGAGCAATGCCAAGTCGCCCTGTGCTATCTGATCGGGTATCAGGCCCTCCCGACGCTCCCCCGCCGACCGGCTGCGCTGCGCTGTTGGGCCCTGGAGCCCGCCACATCGCGCCGCCGCGATGACCGGGCGTGGACCCACGGCTCGACTGGGTCGCAGCGTCCCGCTTCCACGAAGGCGTCGAGGTCGAGCACCCGGAAGCGCACGAACTTACCCACCTTGAAGTAACGGACCCGCCGCTCGAGCACCCGGCGGCGCACGAACCCTTCGCTCACCCCCAGATGGGTCGCCGCTGCGGCGACGTCGAGCAAGGGGTTGCCCT
>JBBRXY010000263.1:0-1617 GCA_038238185.1 Acidimicrobiales bacterium | reverse complement strand
TCCCTCGGCCGGTGACGGTGGCGGTGCCAACCAACACCGCTCCGACCGAGGGACTGCTCCATGAAATCAGTGAGGGAACGAATGGACATGACCGCCGCCTACCGCGAGGTGGGCACCTATCGAGGCGCCGCTGATATCTGCGGCACCACCCCCAAGACCGTCAAGCGCGCCGTGGCCGACGCCGAGCGGAAGACCAACGAGGCCACGCCCCACAACTACGACTCGGTGGCCGACATCGTCGCCGAGCGCGTCGCTGCCACCCACGGCCGGATCTCGGCCAAGCGACTACTGCCAACAGCACGCACCGCCGGCTACGAGGGCTCGGGCCGCAACTTCCGCCGCCTCGTGGCCATCGCCAAGGCGAAATGGCGGGCCGGCAATCACCGCGGACGTCGTCCTGGGGTGTGGGCGCCGGGAGACATGGTCGTGATCGACTGGGGCGAGATCGGCGCCCTGTCGGTGTTCTGCGCAGTGGCCGCCTGGAGCCGGTGGCGCTTCGTGTTCTTCGCCGACAACCAACGATCCGAGACCACCCTCGCCGCTCTGGCCGCGTGCTTCGAGGCGATGGGCGGCGTGCCCAAGACAGTGCTGAGCGATCGCATGGGCTGTCTGAAGGGCGCCACGGTGGCCAACGTCGTCGTGCCCACGGCTGACTACGTCCGCTTCGCCACCCACTACGGCTTCCGCCCCGATTTCTGCGAGGGCGCCGACCCCGAGTCGAAGGGTCTGGTGGAGAACCTCGTGGGCTACGTGAAGTCCGACCTGATGATCCCCGAGGGCCTCACCGTCGCCGCCCTGGCCACGGCGAACGAGAAGGGCGCGGCCTGGGGCGATGAGGTGAACGCCGCGGTCCACTCCGAGATCGCCGCCGTGCCCGCCGAGCGCCTCGCCAAAGAGCTGGAGCTGTTCGGCGTGCTGCCGTCATTGCGGGCCCGGATCGCCAAGCTCGTGATCCGCAAGGTCGACCGGCTCAGCTGCGTCCGGTTCGGCTCGGCCCGCTACTCGGTGCCCACCCGCCACATCGGCCGCCAGGTCGAGGTGCGGGTCAGCGACGGGATCCTGCAGGTGGTTTTCCTCGGCGAGGTGATCGCCGCGCATGCCGTCGTTTCCCCTGGTGAGGCGTCTGTGCACGACGACCACTACGGCGGAGCGAGACCGGCGCCGGCACGGGCGGTGCGACCCAAGACCGCGATTGAGAAGGCATTCTGTGACCTGGGTCCGGTGGCCGAGGCGTTCATCAAAGGAGCCGCGGCGGCGGGCATCACCGGCCTGGCCGGCGATCTCGATGACCTCGCCGCCATGGAGGCCGCCCATGGCCGCGACGTCGTCGTAGTCGGTCTGGAGCGGGCGGTGGCCTTCGGACGGTTCCGGGCCCACGACGTGCGCTCGATCATCGCCGCCGGTTGCGGCGTTGCTCGTCCCGCCCGGCCGGGTGAGGCGCTGATCGTGGAGCTGCCCACGGTGGCCACCAGGTCCCTCGGCGACTACGCCATCGGCGACGCGTGACCACCACCACGACGCCGGCGCTGCCCGGTGACCTCGAGGGCGGCCTGCGACGGCTGCGACTCGGGGCCATGCGCCGCCTGGCCCCCGAGCTGCTGGTGACGGCCAAGACCC
>JBBRXY010000262.1:0-1625 GCA_038238185.1 Acidimicrobiales bacterium | reverse complement strand
TCCCGTCATCGGTAGGTCCAGTCCGGTTGCTTGCGGGCCTGGTTCTCGTCGTACTGCGCGTGGCCCCGGGCGAGGTCGACCAGCTTGGGCACGGGCAGATCCCGCAGGGCGTGGACGGGGGCGTCCTCGGCGGCGAGGAACTCGTCGGGGAAGGCCCGCAGCAGGCTGGCGATCACCCGTTGCTCCTCGGTGGGCAGGTAGCAGCGGTTCCCGTCGGTCACCGACTTCAGCCGCGCACCGATGACCGCCACGGCGTCCCGTTCAGCGTTCCCGGCGACCAGACGCTCCAGCTGGTGGGTGATCTCGCCGGTCCCCAGCTTGCACGCCGGGCACTGGCCGCAGGACTCGACGTAGAGGAAGCGCGACACCATGTGGGCCAGCTCGACGGCGTTGGTGGTGTCGTCGTAGACCACGAAGCCGCACGACCCGAGCCCGCAGTCGATGGCCTCCATGCCCTCGTAGCTGACCGGTGTGTCGAGGTGAGCGGCGGTGAGGACGGGGTTGGACACCCCCGACAGGACCGCTTTGATGCTCCGGCCCGGTGCCACACCACCCCCGATTCGCTCGATCACCTCGCCGAGGGGTGTGCCGAGCTCGATCTCACCAACACCGGGATGCACGACGTCGCCGACCACCGTGCACACCGCCAGCCCCGGGGACATCCGGGTACCCAGTGCCCGGTGCCACTCGGCTCCACGGGCCAGGACGTGGGTCGCAGTCGCCAGGGTCTCGACGTTATTGACCAGGGTCGGGTTGGCGGCGTCGAAGCCTGTTGGTGGCCCGGTGGAGTCGGGCCGGTCCCGGGCCGACCACCCGCTGTCGGGCGTCGTGGCGTAGAGACCCTGGAGGTACGGGGGGAACAGGGTGGGCAGAGGGGCGTTGCCCTCGATCACCTGCAGCAGACCGGTCTCCTCGCCGAAGAGGTACTCCTCGGGTCCACCGACCAGGCTGATGGAGGCGTCGCCGGTGAGCCCGGCCTCGGCCATCTCGACCAAGGCCCGCTCCACAGCCTCGATCTCCGGGGTGAACGACGCCTTGACCGCGATGAACGCCTCCTTGGCCCCGACCGCGAGCCCGGCGATGGCCACGCCTTCGATGACCTGGTACGGGTTGGCTCGCAGGATCGCCCGGTCCTTGAACGTGCCCGGTTCGCCCTCGGCCCCGTTGCACACGACGTAGCGATCACCAGCCCCGTCACCGCTGCCCCCGCCCCTCACCGTCAGCCACTTGCGGCCCGTCGGAAACCCGGCACCTCCCCGGCCCCGCAGGCCCGATGTCAACACCTCCTGGATGGTGGCGACGGGCCCGATTAACCTGGCCCGCTCAAGACCCGTGCCTCCACCCAGGCCACGGTAGGCATCGAGGGAGCCGACGGCCTCCTCCGGCAAGAGCACTCGACCAGTCACCGTTCCAGCCTCCTACAGATCAAGCCGTCGCTGGCGGGGAGGAACCTTGCATGCCCCATTGGATCGCATCCACGCCGAAATCGCGAATCGACCGACGGCTATCCGCGATTGCTCAGCAGTCTCCTAGTGTCCTGTAAACCTGGAGCGCCACCAAATAGGGAGGCATCAGGCTCCGGTCGCCTCGTTGACGGCGGCGCAGTAGCCGGCGATCCGCTCCAG
>JBBRXY010000261.1:0-1627 GCA_038238185.1 Acidimicrobiales bacterium | reverse complement strand
CCTTGTCGCCGGCGCCTGGTCGGCCCGCTACGTGGGCGAGGTGGCCCTCGACGCCCCCGGCACCTACGCCTTCAGCATGGTCCTCACCGGCACGGCCCGCCTGTTCGTCGACGACGCCGTGGTGGTCAACGCCTCCGGTGACCACCCGGTGCCCACCACCGTCAGCGGGAGCCTGGCCACCACCATCACCGGCCGCCACCGCCTGCGGGTGGACTACGCCACCCAGGCGGGCGTCGCCCCGGCCGCCGAGCTGCGCTGGGCCCCGCCGGGGATGGCCGACGCCCCGCTACCCGCGGCCAAGGTCTTCCCCCGCTACTCGATGCCGGTGCGGGCCACCACCGACGACTCCACCCCCGCCTCGCCGCCACGGGTCACCGTCACCGACTACGACAGCCTGGCCAGCGGCCAGGCCAAGACCACCACCGTGGACCCCGGGGGCCTGGGCCTGGTCAGCTCCACCGCCTATGAGGCCCCCGGCCCGGGCCGGTTCAATCGCCCGGTGGCCTCCACCACCCCGGCGGAGCCGCTTGTGGCCGCCTTGGCGCCAAGCTGTGGAGGATTGGCGCTTGTGTGTTGATCGTATCTCTTGCTGTCATAATCCTGTCTCGTAACCACTCAGGTGCCTGACGGGCCCTGACGGCGAGGGCCTCGGGGGGCGTGGCAAAGAAAGTTTGGAAATTTCACGGTTGTAAGCAGGAGTCGCGCGGAGGGATCGCGAATTCTGTCGCATGACCGTTTCGCCGCACCCTGCCGAGCCCCTGGAAGCCCAGAACGCCCGTCTCCTGGCTCTCGTCGCCGAGCTTCGTGTCCTGGTCGACACCCAGGCCGCGCGCATCGCCGCCCTGGAGTCCGAGTTGGCGGAGCTGCGGGCCCGCCTCGGAGGGGATTCGGCCACCACCTCGGCGCCGCCGTCGCGCGATCGCACCGACCGTCGCCAGCGCCGGGCCGCCGAGCGGGCCGAGGCGAAGCAGCGCCAACGGGCCGAACGGGGAAGCGAAGATCGCCGGCCGGGCAAGCAGCCGGGGGCGCCGGGCTCGACGCTCATGCGCCGGGAGCCCGACGCCACGGTGGTGCACTCGCCCGAGCGGTGCCGCGACTGTGGAAGCGGCCTCCACGACGCACCGGTGGTGGGATCGGTGACCCGCCAGGTGCTCGACATCCCCGAACCGCGCCTCGTCGTCACCGACCACGTGGCGCAGCGGCGCCGCTGTGGCTGCGGTGTCGCCACGACGGCGCCCTTCCCGCCCGAGGCCACCGCACCGGTGTGTTGGGGACCACGGGCCAAGGCCAACTCCGCCTACCTGCTGGGTCGCCAGCACCTGCCCCTCGAACGTTGCGCGGAGGCCATGGCCGACCTGTTCGCCGCCCCCATGAGCCAGGGCAGCCTGGCCGGGGTGCTCCCCGACGCGGCCGGGCGCCTGTCGGGCTTCGTCGAGCGCATCGCCTCCCTGGTGGGCGACTGTGCGGTGTGCCACGCGGATGAGACGTCGATCCGCGTCGGCACGAAACTCGGCTGGGTACACACCGTGTCCACCGTGGGCCTGACGCTTCTGGCCTACCACGACCGCCGGGGCATCGAGGCGGTGTGTGACATCGCCGTGCTCAACCACTTCGCCGGCACGATCGT
>JBBRXY010000260.1:0-1636 GCA_038238185.1 Acidimicrobiales bacterium | reverse complement strand
CGGTCTGGGCCTGGGCGCCCTCGCTGCCGTGGTCTGGCCGGCAACGGCCTATGGTGCCGGCCTGCGCCGGTCCTTCGCGCGCCTTGCGTGCAACAGGGACGAAGACGTGAAGGGCCTTCGCGGTCGGGCGCTGGCCCTGGGTCTGATCGGGGTGGTGCCCGCCCTTTCTCTCGCCGGGCTGGTGGCCGGTTACCTCGGTACTGCCGTCGTCGGTAATGGGGGCCTGGCCCTCGTGGCCGGGTGGGTCCTGGCGCTGGCCTTCGCGTTCGTGGCCAGCGCCGTGGGTGTCGCCGTGATCTACCGGCTGTTCACGCCCCTCTCCCTCGGGTGGGCGAGCATTGCCCGAGGGGCGGTGGCGGCCGCCGCGGCGATCTCGGTGGTCTCACTGGGATACGTCATCTTCCTGAATTCCGGTGTCGACTTCCAACATCGATATGGAACCAGCAGCCTGGCTGCGGTGGTCCTCCTCGCCTTCTGGCTGTTCATGACGAACGCCCTCATCCTCGTGGGGTTCCAGATCGCCCAGGAATTCTCCCCGTGACGAAGGCGCTCGGCGTTGGCAGGTCGTGCGACGTTCGGCTCAGCTGGCGGGGAGGATGCCTTGGGCGACGGCGCTCACCAGGGCCTGATGGTCGCGTTCGGTCTGGTCGGCGTAGGCACGGGCGAAGCGGCTCATAGCGCGGTCCACCTTGTCCGATTTGCCGAGATAGCCGGTGATCATCGACGCGCCGCTGGTGCGGGCGTGGCCTTTGGCCAGCAGGAGCCCGCAGGTGCCGGCGTAGTCGATCAAGGCGGGAGCGTCGATCTCGTCGACCGTGATGGCGCCCTTCATGTTCCGGAACTGGCGCACGTAGTACTGGTGATCGCCGATGGTGGTCCAGCCCAGCAGCGGATCACTGACGGTCTGCAGGGCGTGCTGGTACTCCACGACCCGCCGTCCCTGGTGATCGTGCCAGGCCGAGTCGCCGTGCACGTAACGGGCGATGACCGAGCGGCGGGCCTGCTTGAGCTGCAGGAACAGGACGTCGTCGGGGCTGCTGCCTTCGCAGAGGGCGATGTAGGCCCGTAGGCCGACGGAGCCGACCCCCACCACTTTGTGGGCGATGTCGATGAGGCGGTAGCCACCCAGTATGCGGCCCCACTGCGGCGGCAGCGTCTGCAGATAGTCGTCCAGCGCTTCTGCGATCCGGCCGTACTCGCCCTCGGAGGGGCGAGTGACCAGCGGGGAATCCTCGATGATGCGGCGGGTTCCGTCGTGGCGTTCGGTCAGACGGGGCAGTGCCCGGTCGCTGGTGCGCCCCTTGGCCCGCTTGGCGGCACGTTTGATCTCCTTGCGGAGCGACTTCTGTGTCGTGGTCACCCGCAGCCGGTCCAGGTCGAGGCGTTCGTAGGCGCGGGTCAGCAGCGGCTCCTCGGCCAGGTGGGCCAGGTGTTGACGGTAGGCCTGGACGCACCCGACGACGGCCTGCTCGCAGGAGGACTCCGACGCGCCGTTGTGCCGCCCGGCGACCCAGATGCTGGTTGCCAGTCGCCGCAGGTCCCACTCCCACGGTCCGGGGTGAGCCTCGTCGAAGTCGTTGAGATCGAGGACGAGCTCGCGCTCGGGCGAGGCGTAGAAGCCGAAGTTGCCGAGGTG
>JBBRXY010000259.1:0-1648 GCA_038238185.1 Acidimicrobiales bacterium | reverse complement strand
GTCAGCCCCGATCGGCGTGGCGGTGGATCCAGACGGGAACCTGTACATCGCCGACCTTGGAAACGGCCGGGTGCGCAAGGTGGACTCGTCGGGGATCATCACCACCGTGGCCGGCGGCGGATCGCCTCCCGAGGGCCTCGGCGACGGCGGGCCGGCCGATCAGGCCCAGGTGGCGCCGTGGGGGATCGCAATCGACCGGCACGGGAGCCTGTACATCGCCGACGGCGACATCAACAACCGCGTGCGACGCGTGGGCCCCGAGCGCCTGTTCCTCGCCGAGAGCCACGCCCCCGACCCGGCGGTGAAGGGCGACCGGGTCACCTATGCCTTGGCCGTCCGCAACCTGGCGACCACGACCTCCACGGACGTCGAGCTCACCGCCACCCTGCCGTTCGGCGAGGTGTTCGTCGCGGCCAGCCGTGGGAGGTGCGCCCGGCACGTGCGCAGGATCACGTGCCACCTCGGCAACGTCGCCCCCGGCGCCACCGCAATGCTGAAGATCACCGTGAAGGTCGTCAGGTCCGGCGTGCTGCGCAACACCTTCAGGGCGAGCTCGAAGCAGGTCGAGGCCTATCGCCCGACCAACATCGTCGTGTCCCCGACCGTGGTGTCTGCGGAGGGGTGCGGCCAGGTCATCACCCACACCACGGTGCTCGGCAAGGATCTCGGGCCCTGCGCGGGCGACGGGGTCGTGATCGGCGCCGACGACGTCAGGCTCGACCTCGGCGGTCACCGCGTCTACGGGTTCCCGGGGCCCTCGGGCCCCGCCGGCAACGCCGCGGGCATCCGGCTGACGCAGCGGTCGGGCGCGATCGTCAGGAACGGCAGCGTCTCCGACTTCGACGCCGGGGTGGTCGTGGACGGCGGCGGCTCGAACACGCTGACCAAGCTGACGATCAAGGACAACGTCGGTCCCGACGACGCGTTCACCTCCACGCTCGGCGACGGGGTCTTCATCGAGAACGCGAGCAGCGACAACCGGGTGGTGGGCAACACCATCTCCCACAACGGGATCTTCGACGGCGTCGGCATCTTCGGCGCGGAGGCCAACGCCAACCGCGTCGCCGACAACGTGATCGAGAACACCGCAGGGCCGTCAGACGGGGGGCCGGCGGGTCAGGGCATCATCGTCAACGGCGCGGGCGCCTTCACCGGTCCCGCGACCTCGCTGTCATCCACCCGGGTGGTCCACAACGTCATCCGAGGCAACGGCTCGGCGGGCGTTGCCGACATCAACCACGTCAACGGCACCATCGCCGGCAACACGATCGTGGACAACGGCCACACGAACTTCGGCGGCAATGGCATCGGCGTTCAGGTGGGGCTCAACTGGGATCCGTCCGTGCCGGTCGGGATGCTGATCGAGCACAACCAGATCCACGGGAACGGCTGGAACGGCATCCAGATCCGTGACGGGGCCCACAATAACAGGATCCTCGACAACGACGCCGCCGGCAACGCGACGAGCCCCGACATCAACGGGCCAGGCTTCGACCTCGACGACGACAACGCCGACTGCGACAGCAACACGTGGTCGGGCAACCTGTGGGGCAGCGCCGGCTACAACCCGGCCTGCACCACCTTCGGCGGCAGCGGCCCGGCGGCCGTGGCGGCCAGGAGCGTCCAGGCCGCCGCCAGGCCCACCCCG
>JBBRXY010000258.1:0-1681 GCA_038238185.1 Acidimicrobiales bacterium | reverse complement strand
TCGGGCTGGTCCCGTGAGATCGGTTTGGCCGACACGTTGTGGTGCTTCGGGATGATCTTGTGCTGGTCGCGTTGGCGACTGTGGTGGTTCTCGACATCGGTCGACCGCCAGCACACCTTCGAAGGGGCTGCGCGGTTCTTCGACGCCGCGGGCGGGGTCCCGAAGTTGGCCCGCACCGACCGGATGGGAGCGCTCGGCACATCGCAAGGCCGGCGGTTCGTGCTCCATCCGCCGACGCTCGAGTTCGCCCGCCACCACGGAGTGGAGATCAGGGCCTGCCAGGCTGGTGACGCCAAGCGCAAGGGCAAGGTCGAGCGGCCGTTCCGAGACTTGAAGGAGTCGTTCCTCCAAGAGCTGGTCGTGACCGGTGTCCCTGACTCGATCGATGAGCTCAACAACCGGGCCGGCCGTTGGGTGACCGATCGGGTGCATGACAAGCCTCATCGCACAACCGGTGTCGCACCTTCGGTCCGCTTCGAGGCCGAGCGCAGGTTCCTCGCCGCGTTGCCGGTCCGGCGGTTCGATACGGACTACGTCGAGACCCGGCGGGTGCACCGGGCACTCCCGTTCATCACTTGGGACGGAGTCCGCTACTCGGTTCCACCAGGATGCCTGGGACAGGCCGTCGAGGCGCGTGTCGTTGTCGACGGCACCGAGCTTGTCGTGTCGTGGGCCGGCAAGACCGTCGCTCGTCACTGCCTGGCCGGGCCGGGCGTAACCGAAGTGTGGGATCCCGCCCATCGCGTGAGCGCCGAGACCGCAGCATTGGCATCCACCCGGCGTCGCCATCTCCACGTCGTTGAACTATCCCCAGAGTCATCGGCTCCGCCACGGCGTCTCGAGCTCGGCGTCGGTGACTTCGATGTCGCCGTCCCGGATCTCACCGTCTATGACGGAGGCGCCGGAGAGTGAGCGTCTACGAACAGATCAAAGACGACCTCGGCTATCTCCAGCTGGACCGGGCCGCTGAGTGCTTCGCTACCTTGGCCGAGGACGCCCGCACCGACGACTGGACCCACATCGAGTTCCTTCGCCGCTTGGTTGCCGAACAAGCCGACGCCACCCGCAACCGGCGCCTCGCCGCCCGCCTGCGCTACGCCCGGTTCCCGTTCCGCAAGACCATCGCCGAGTTCGACTTCGACTTTCAGCCCACCGTCGACCGGGCTCTCGTCGACGACCTCGCCACCCTGCGGTTCATGGAGGACGGCCGGCCGATCCTGTTCCTCGGGCAACCAGGCTGCGGCAAAACGCACCTCGCCGTCGCATTGGCCACCCTGGCGGTCGAGGCCGGGTTCCGGGGCTACTTCACCAACGCCGAAGAGATGGCCGCCAACATCGCCCAAGCCGCCCGCGAGGGCAACCTCGCCTCGAAGCTCAAGACCTACACCGCACCCTCGGTGCTCGTGATCGACGATGTCGGCCTACTCCCCATGGACCGGGCCGCCGCCTCGGCGTTCTACCAAGTCGTGAACCTGCGCTACGAGAAGCAGCACTCCACCATCGTCACCACCAACCGAGGCCTCCCCGACTGGGGCGAGATCTTCGGCGACACCGTCGTCGCCGCCGCCATCCTCGACCGGCTCATGCACAACGCCGTCGTGTTCAACATCAAAGGCCCGTCCTGGCGGCTACGCGAACACCAAGCCCTGACCACCGCCACGACCGACCCCGACAGGAGGCG
>JBBRXY010000257.1:0-1704 GCA_038238185.1 Acidimicrobiales bacterium | reverse complement strand
GTGCTGAACGCACCTATTGGCGCATCTCGGCCGCTGTGATACTCCTTCGCACTGCGGTACTCCCCAACACGGGATCGATACGACCACTCTGGCAGGAGGAAGATGAACCGTTTCCGCTTTAGCTTTGGTGCTTGTCCCGCTGCGCCCTCTGTGATTGCGCGCGAATCCTTGGGCAAGGGCCACGTCAGGCGTAGGACAGGAATCGCGACGGTCGGCGCTTTGACGCTCGCCGGCTCACTGGCGCTGATCCCCGGTCCGGCCCAGGCAGCTCCGGGCCCGCGTTCGGGGGAGAACTACCGCTTGGTTTCGCCTGACACGCCCGGCCGAGGTCGCGACGCGACTGGTTTGACCGTTGACCCGACCAACCCGAACCACATCGTCGAGGTCGACGGCGACCCGACCAGCCTCCAGTGCGATTACCACGTGAGCTTCGACGGCGGCCGGACCTGGTCGGGAGGCCATCTGACCAGCGCGATGAACGGCGAGAACCCGCCCTTCCCCACGCCCACGTGCGACCAGAACTTCGACTCCGGCGGATACCATCACTCCAACAGTGGCATCGTCTTCGGTTCGGGCCAGAACGTCTACATCACGTTCTCCGTCCACCGTGGGGACTTCAACCGCCCCGAGGGCGGGGTTCTGGGTGGAAACGGTGACGATGGCATGGTCGCCCGGTCGACCGACGGCGGCAAGACCTTCCAGCCTGCCGTGGTCGCCGTCCCCGGCGGAGGGCCTGTTACGGCTCCTCAGAACACGAACCTTGCTGGCTACGGCATGCGTCCTCGGCTCGCAGTACAGCCCGGCGCGGGGCCCGGCGGCCAGGACCGGCTCTACGTGGCCAGCTGGAATTGCTTTACGAACGGTGGCTGCTCGGGAGGCCCGCAGCTCCCCCGTCGCATCTACGTGACCCGGTCCGATAATGGCGGCACCACGTGGCAGACGCCCGTTCTCGCCAGCCAGCCCAACGTGCACACCGGTGCTGACGCCACAGCCATTGGCACCACAGACGAGCAGGCTCGAGAGCTATCGCCGCCGGTCGTCGGCCCCAACGGCGCCAACCCGAACGGCGCGATCTACGTCGTCTATCGAAATCGCGACGCCACCGAAGGGGCCAACCCGTCCGCGTGCCCGCCCAATCCCAATACCACTCCCCCGGGCCAGAAGAGGAACTGCATCATCGTCGCCAAGTCGACCGACCTGGGCGTGACGTGGACCCAGCAGAGCACCGGCGTCCCGATCGCCGGTGGCGGCGGGCACCCGGGGCTGGCGATCGACCCCACAACGCCCAACGGCATCGGAACGCTCTACGTCGCGTACAACCAGGATCGTCGACCCGGAATAGCGGACTCGTCAGACATCTACTTCCAGCGCTCGACCGACGGGGGGGCCACCTGGACGCCCACCCCGATCCGCGTCAACGACGACACGACGACGACCGCCCAGACCAACGGATGGCCCACCGTGGGCCCCGGCGGGCGGGTCGACGTCACCTGGGCCGACCGCCGGCACCAGTACCCGGGCGGCGGAGGCGGCACGATTCTCGACACCTATACGAGGCGCTCTACGGACGGCGGCGTGACGTTCTCCTCCCCGAGTCGTCGGGTCACCGACCGGTCCATCAACTTGGGCGTCGGGCGCTTCGGTGACTTCGGCACCTACACCTGGTATGGGCCGGTGCGGCAGGAGCTGGCGAATGGCGATGCG
>JBBRXY010000256.1:0-1719 GCA_038238185.1 Acidimicrobiales bacterium | reverse complement strand
TGTGGGCCCGACCGGGGCCGTCGAGGTCGCCCGCCACGAACGGACCACGCCGGGCAACCCCCGTCATCTCGACGAGCACTTCGGCCCGACACCGGAGGGACCGCTGCACCGCACCCCGCGGGCCGGCAACGAGGCCGAGGCCGCCTTCTTGGCCCTGGGGGCGGGGGCGGCGCTGTGGCTGGGCGCCGTCGGGGAGGCCGGTGTGTCCAGGCCCCGCCCCAAGATGGCCGAGGCCGTCGCCCTCGCCTGCCTGCACGGGACCGCAACGGTGGACTGGGCCCTCGGCCACGCCGCGGTCATGGGCCGATTCGGCGAGGGTGACCTGGCCTCGATCATCGCCCACCACGCCTCGGCATCGCCGGGCGAGGCCAAGCGCGCTGGTGACGACCACACCCTTCAGCCGGGTACCTCGTCGTGGGAAGGCTTCGGCCGATGAGCGTCGTGTGGGAATGCGGGTCCTGTGGCGAGCGTGCCCTCGACGAGCGCCGCTGTGGCGAGTGCAACTTGTTCTGCTCCCGGGTCGGGGCGGGCGGGGAGTGCCCGACATGTTCGGAGCTGGTGGCCCGCGCCGAGCTGGAGGGCCGCGACGCCGAGTTCCCGGTCGTGGGCGTTGACGTGCTCGACGCCATCGAACTGGGCGAGATCCTCGACTACGTCGGCGAGTGGCTGGCGGATGCGCCCACGGCGGTGACCGCCAGCCTCGAGGACCACGGCGGCGGGCCCGGGGCCCGGGAGATCCTTCTCGAAGCGCTGTCCCGCCACGGCCGGATCCTGTCCGGGTCGGTTCCCTCATGAGGACCCCCGAGCCCCCGCCCCTGGCCGAAGACGTCGAAGCGCTACTGCGGCGTCTACGCCTGCCCCACATCCGCCGTTGTGCCCCCGAGGTGATCGCCACCGCCCGGGCCCAGCGCTGGGAGCCGGCCGAGGTGCTCAAGACCCTGCTGGGCGAGGAATTGGCCGGGCGGGAGCGCTCCTCGCTCGCCACCCGCCGGGCCGCCGCCGCCTTTCCCACCGGCAAGAGCTTCGAGTCCTGGGATCCAGCTGCGTCGTCGATCCCCGCACCCACCCAGTCCGCCCTGCGCACCCTGGAGTGGGTGCGCCGCCGGGAGAACCTCGTGGTGTGTGGGCCGTCGGGCACCGGCAAGACGATGTTCCTCGAAGCCCTCGGCCAGCTGGCGGTGGAGGCGGGTATGAAGGTGGCCTGGTTCGCCCTGGAGAACCTCGGCGCCCTGGTCCGTCGTCACCGGGCTGATGACACCGTGACCCGGGCGGTGACCCGCATCCTGGGATCCGAGCTGGTGGTCATCGATGACGTTGGACTTCTTCCGGTTAGCCCCGACGCTGCCGAGGGGCTGTATCGCCTCGTCGATGCCGCCTACGAGAAGCGCTCCGTCGCCGTGTCGTCAAACCTGCACCCATCGGGTTTCGATGAGCTGATGCCCAAAACTCTGGCTGGAGCGACTGTTGACCGCCTTCTCCACCATGCCCACGTCTGCGTCACCACCGGCGACAGCGTGCGACTCCAGCAGGCGACGACGGGCAAGGGGGTGAAGCCCCTGGCGTGAGCCCTGCGCAGGTCTGGTGGCCATCACCGCGCAGTTCTGATGGCCGCCAGCGCGCAGTTCTCGTGTCCGCTACCGCGCAGGAACCATTGGCCCTTGACAATCGAGTCCGGAGCGGCAGGATTTGCTGCCATCGGGGCCGCCGGCGGTGCTGTCG
>JBBRXY010000255.1:0-1728 GCA_038238185.1 Acidimicrobiales bacterium | reverse complement strand
TCCCACGCCTATGCCGGCAACAAGCCCGACGTGACCCAGTTCCCCGGCCTGGTCGCCGAGCTCGTCGCCCGCTTCGAGGCGCTGGAGGGCGATACCGGTGAGCTGACCCTGGTCTTCGATGCCGGCCAGAACTCCGCCGACAACCTGGAGCTGATGGCCGGCTCGCCGCTGCACTTCGTCGGCTCGCTCCCGCCGTCGGACCACCCCGACCTGCTCGCTGTCGCCAGGAGCCGCTACCGGGCCATCGATGGTTTCGCCGGGCTGCGTGCCTTCGAGACCACCAAGGTGGTCTTCGGCGTCGAGCGGCGCATCGTCGTCACCCATTCGCAGAACCTGCACGACAAGCAGTCCCAGGGGTTCGACCAGACGCTGGCCAAGGCCCGCCGCCAGCTGGCCGAGCTGGGCACTCGTCTGGCCCGGGGCAAGACCCGCAAGCCCCGCGCCGGCGTCGAGGCCGAGATCGTCGCCATCCTCAAGCCCAGGTGGCTGTCGCGAGTCATCACCACCACCCTCGTCGGCGAGTCACCGGGCGAGCTGCGCCTCAGCTCGGCCACCGACGCCAAGGCCCGGGCGGCCCTCGAAGCAGAGCTGTTCGGCAAGCGGGTCCTGTTCACCGACAAGGCCAAAGTCGTCGCCCCGATGGCGGTGATCGTGGCCGACTACCGCTCCCAGGAAGCAGTGGAGGCCGACTTCCGTCAGATGAAGGACCCCAAGGTCGCCTCGTTCTCCCCGATGTTCCACTGGACCGACCACAAGATCCGCGTCCACGCCTTCTACTGCGTGCTCGCCCTCACCGTCGCCCGCTTGATGGTCCGTGAGGCCGACCGGGCCGGGGTGCACATGAGCGTGCGCGAGCTGCTCGGGACCTTGGCCGGCATACAGGAGACGGTGCTGCTCTACCAGGGGGAGCGTGGCCGTCCCCGTGCCCGGCGGATGCTCACCGAGACCGGCCCCGCCCAACAGCGCCTCCACGACCTCTTCGGCCTCGACGCCTACTCGCCGAAACGATGACCACCGTTACCGCCCGGCCGCCCGCGTGGGAGACCCTCGAAGCCGCGCTGCGCCAACGACGCCCAGTCCGCCTCACCTACCACGGCCGCCAACGCACGGTCTGCCCTCACGCCCTCGGCTGGAAGAACGACAGGGCCATGCTCCTCGCCTACCAGTCGGCCGCAGCGGCCCCCGGCGGGGCGCTACCTCCCGAGCCCCGCCAGGGTTGGCGCAACCTCTTCGTCGAGGACATATGCGACGTCGCCCTCGCTGAGCCGGCCGCCGCATGGGAGACCGCCGACAACTACAACGCCTCCAGCCCCTTCAACTCCATCGATCACCTCATCATCGCCGTCACCTAGGTAATACACGGCGAGCGACCGAAGACCGCCTCCCACCTGCGGAAACACCGCCGCACCGCGCTCTACCCAGGAAACTCCCGCTAGAGGGCGGCTGGGGGACCCAGGTGCCGTGACCCAGCCGTAACCTGCCGTTCATCATTTCGACCCCCCGGCGAAACAACCTTTCCTTACAAGGTGATCAAGTAGTCGTTGCGCCCTGGCCAGCGAATGTACTGCTCACGGCGCAATCTTGTTTCGGCGTCAGCCGGTCGTGACACGCTGGAGGTCGTCGAGGGCACGGCGGATGTCGTGGAGTTGGTTCGCTCGATCAGCTCCCCGGTGAGGTCGTGGGGGATTACGGCGAGAACGGCGTCGCGCCGGTTGACGAGCTGGGCCC
>JBBRXY010000254.1:0-1731 GCA_038238185.1 Acidimicrobiales bacterium | reverse complement strand
TCATCGAGGCGGCGGCTCACGGTCTTGCCGGCGACAGCCCGGCTCCATTGGTAGTAGGGGCCGTGGCGTTGGGGTGGGTCTGCGCCGCAACGGCAGTTTGTCTTGCCGCAGGTGGTCTCTCGGACTACGAGGCTGCCCGGGCTGATGTAGCCGATCCCTTCGAGCTCGGCGACGAGGCAGCGGTACTCGTCGGCGTAGCGCTCGAGTCGGCTGGCCATGTCGGTCCTTCCTGGGTCCACCATCAGCGGTCGGTCAGCGCATATGCTGACAGGCCGGCGAGGGTGACGTCAAGTGAAGGAGAAGGCCATGGGGTCCTCAGAGCGTTTCACGCTGAGAACCGAGACCGTCGGGTGCCTGCCGATCGTCAATCACTTCATGGGCCGCATGGGTGGGAATGACACTCTGATCTGGCCCCACTTGGGACCATTTCGATGACCAGAAGTGGCCCCACCCTCAACCCCCCGATTCCTACGCTCCGTGGTTGCCAAGGCCATCGAGCGAGGAGAAGGAGATGTCGAAGGTGGAGCTGTACGAAGCTATTCGCAAGGCGAACCGAGAGGAGGGCCTGGGCATCCGGGCCCTGGCCAGCCGCTTCCACGTGCATCGCCGCAACGTCCGTGAGGCGCTGGCATCGGCCAACCCGCCGCAGCACAAGGTGCCCGAGCGGCTGTCACCCGCGCTCGGCCTCCACCGGGAGACGATCCGGGAATGGCTGACGGCCGATCTCAGCGCGCCACGCAAGCAGCGCCACACCGCCCACCGGGTGTGGGTCCGCCTGCGTGACGAACACGGGGCGGCAGTCTCGGAGTCGACAGTGCGGGCCTTCGTGTCCGAGGTCCGCTTCGAGCTCACCAACCACGCCCGGCTGGTGACGGTGCCCCAGACCCATGGCCCCGGCGAACAGGCCGAGGTCGACTTCGGGGAGTTCGCGGCCTGGATCGACGGCGTGTTCACCAAGCTGTGGATGTTCTGCATGCGCCTCAGCCACTCGGGCCGGGGGTTCCACCTGGCCTTCGCCAACCAGGCCACCGAGGCGTTCATGGAGGGCCACGTCGAGGCGTTCAACTACTTCGGCGGCGTGCCCGCCGGCCACATCCGCTACGACAACCTGAAGCCGGCGGTGATCAAGGTGCTGCTCGGGCGGGCCCGCCTCGAGAACGAACGATTTGTTGCGCTGCGGAGTCACTATTTCTTCGACAGCTTCTACTGCGAGCCAGCCATCGACGGCGCCCACGAAAAGGGAGGAGTGGAAGGCGAGATCGGCCGGTTCCGCCGCAACCACCTGGTGCCGGTGCCGAAGGTCGCCAGCCTGGGCGAGCTCAACGCCTTCATGGCCGCAGCCGATGCCGCCGACGACGATCGCCACATCGCCCGGCGCCCCGAGACCGTCGGGCAGGCCGCGGTGGCCGAAGCGCCCCATCTGCGGGCCCTGCCCGACGACGACTTCGACGTCGCCACGACCCTGCACCCCATCGTGGACACCAAGGCCCGGATCTGCGTGCGCCAGGCCCTGTACTCGGTGCCCGCCGGCCTGGCCCGCCGCCGCGTCGAAGTCCGCCTCGGAGCCCGCAGCTTCGACGTGGTCGCCGATGGCCGCGTCGTGGCCACCCACTGAACCGCCCTGGAAAAAGTGGAGACTCTTTCGCTTGGAGAGGAAAGAGCCATGCCGTCCACGAAGGACCACCACCCCGCCCAGCGCCGTTACCCGATCGAGATCCGTGACCGAGGGGT
>JBBRXY010000253.1:0-1742 GCA_038238185.1 Acidimicrobiales bacterium | reverse complement strand
GGTGCTCTTGAGCACGTGGCCGTTGGGGTCGGTGACCTTGCTCACCGCCGCGGTGCGGTCGGTCTCCACGCGCCATGTGGCCGCCTCCGGTGTGCCCCAGCCCCGGGTCAGCGATGTGGGCATGTAGTCCGCATAGGCGATGACGGTGACGTTGCCCTTGGGGTCGGTCACCTTGGTGGAGCCGGGGATGGAGGTGTAGTCGAAGGTGGTGGTGCGGCCCAGCTCGTCGGTCTGGGACAGCACGCGGCCGCCGGCGTCGTAGGTGTTGCGGGTCACCGGCGGGTCGGCCACGTCGGCCTGGCGGGGCCGGCGCAGGGTCTCCAGGCGGTGGGCCGCGTAGGTGAAGGCCCAGCGGGCCCCGCCGGCGTCGGTGTAGTCGGTGAGGTCTCCCGCTCCGTCGTAGGTGAAGCCCACGCTGCGGGCCGGGCTGGATGAGTCGGTCACCGAGGTGACGTGGGCGCCGGTCCAGGCGAAGTTCAGCGTGCGGTTGGCCGAGTCGGTGACGGTGGCCAGACGGCCGCCGGTGTATCCCAGGGTGGTGGCGTAACCGTTGCGGTCGGCGATCCTCGTCAGCTGGCCGGCCGGGGAGAAGGACAGGGTGGTGGAGTTGCAGCGCCCGAAGTCGAAGGAGCCGTCGGGTTTCTTCACCAGGGTGGCCACCGCCCGGGGCGGAGCCTCATAGCCTCCCGAGCCGTCGGGATAGAACGACACCCGGGCCCCGCCCTCCTGGTCGACGGTGGCCACGCCCGTGGCCGGGTCCACCGCCAGGGCCATGGCGTAGGCATGGGTCCAGCCGAAGCCCATGGGCCCGTCCACGCCGGCGCGCAGGGAGTTGTAGGCCTGGCTCAGAGCCAGCCCCGGGCCCCGGCCGGGGACCACGAAGTCGGCGAAGCTCTCGTGGAAGTTGCCGGTGGCGGTGTTGACCGGGTCGGCCATGAGCACCTGGGCCTTGACGCTGTGCTTCGCCGCGCAGTTTTCCCCACCGAGGGTCTCCTGCGGCGACATCGGCGTACAGACTCCGGTCCCCGGCCCGGTCGACAGCGTCACGACGAAACGCCAGTTGACCCGGGTGCCGTACTGCTGGCGGACCGTCAGGGTGACGTCACCGGACAAGAAGATGGATTCGGAGTGGAAGCCCTGATCGTAGTAGGGCCCATTGCGGTCGCCGAGCATCTCCGCGCCGATCGGGTCGACGTGGAGGATGGTCGCCCACCCGCCGGTGGTGTCCCTGCCGACGACGTCGCCCGAGCCCTTCACGAAGACCTGGGCCCCGGGTGGGACGAAGAGCTTGAAGAGGGCGGTGTCGGAGGTGGCGGTAAACGATCCTGACGCCTGGGCCCCGTGGCACAGCCGCCCGGGCGTCATGGCGGCATGGGCGGCGGGGGGCCCCGGGACGCCGGGGAGCACCGGAATGCCGGCCACCAGGCTGGCGATGAGAGCGGTGGCCAGCAGCAGTCCGAGCGCCCGGACCGGTCGCCGGGGTTGGGCGGGCGCAGCCGCGTCGGAGGGCGTGGCGGCGGCCGGGGCGGGCGTTCGACGGACCTTCACCGCGCCGTGCTACCTCGTGTCGCCATTCGCCGACCCTCCACGCCGTTCCCATGACCATACCGGGCCCGATCCCAACCCCGGCCCAACCCTGGCCCAGCGCCAGCGAACAGAGGTTCTCCAAAGCAGCGACCGCCTACTTGACCTGGAGGCCCCCGTCGCCATCATCGGCCTGCCGACGCTGATGACCCGGGACC
>JBBRXY010000252.1:0-1756 GCA_038238185.1 Acidimicrobiales bacterium | reverse complement strand
CGTCACCTTGACCACCCCGGCGTGCTTGTCGACGGGGGCGAAGGACAGCCCGAATTCGGGCCAGCGGAGCCAGATGGACGAGCCGACCGGGCGCATGGCCCGGTGCGCTCCGAAGCCGTGGGGGGCGTGGGTTTCCAGGATCAGGGCGAAGCCGAGACGGGTGCGGAGGTCGTCGAGGATGCCCGTCACCCGGGCGGCGCCGGCCTCCCACTTCCGCTCGTCGGCGGAGAACATCTTGTAGAGCGGGCCCGCCACCACGAGGTCGGGATTGGCCGCGGTGATCTGGGCCTGTAGCCAGCGGGCGTCGGTGCGTTGGAGCACGTCGATCCCTCCCGGGCGGGTGACGATGCCGAGCATGTGCGGGTCGAGCTGGGGCCGGACGGTGCGGCCCTTGGTGAGAATGGGCCGGACCTTGCGCCGGATCAGGCTGGTCGGGTTCTCCAAGTCGAGCAGGAGCACCCGCACGGGGTCGACGGAACGGGCGCCGACGCTGAACGGGTGGACGCCGATGGCGCAGCACACGGCCAACTGCCGAAGCAGGACGCTCTTGCCTTGGCCCTCTCCGGCCACCACGAGGAGGCGGTCGCCGCGCTCCAGCAGGTTAGGGACGAGCCAGTCGTAGGTGTCCTCACCGTCGCAGAAGGTGGCGACGTCGACCACCTCGGAGGGAACATCGGTCGGGGCGTCGATGGTGGCGAACAGCTCACGGGCAGAGTCGAGCGCGTCGGATGCGGAGACGGACGGATCGGCTGCGGTCTCCTGCGCCTGGCGGCAGCGGGTGATGACTCGGCGCCGGAGGCTGGCCTCCAGGATCGCCGGCACGTACCTGGCCGGGTAGGTCGAATCGGCGTGGGCCTGGAGGGTGACGAACTGGGACCGGCCGCCGATGGTCTCCAGCGTCCCCTTTGCGGCGCACTCATCGGCGATGGTCTCCACAGTCGGATCGGTGCCCCGCGCCCACACCGCGAGCATGGCCCGATAGATGTTCGCCATGCGGGGTGCGAGGATGTCTTCCGGTTGGAGCTGGCCGGCAACCTCTGCGATCACGGACGGGCGGAGCAGCAGAGCACCAATCAGCCCTTCCTCGGCCATCGGTGCGTCCTGACCTCGCAGGCGCTGGTCGACGGTCACGGGCGCATCCCGTAGGCCCACTCCAGCGCCTGCCAGACGAGAGCGAAGGCACCTGCCACTGCGGGGCGGGGATCCATCTCCCCGTGCTCGGCCGCCTCGATCAGCCGGCGGGCGGCGGCGAGACGGGGCACGACCTCGGCGGCTACCACGGGCTCGGCCTCCCACCGTTCTGGCGGGCGAGCTGCTGGTTGATGGATTCCTCGGTGGTGTCGATGAAGTGACCGGGGAGGGGAACCGGTTTCAGCGGGCGGAGCGGCAGGGCCTCGTCGTCCCACCGTTCACCGTTCAGCCACGACGCTGGGTGGGGGATGAACTGCGCTTCGGGCAGGTTCGGGTCGGCGGCGTATCTCCGTACCCCGTTCACTATCCGACGTAGGTCGCCTTCCGCAGCCTTGATCGCTCTAGGCCATACCTTGCGCGCTTCGCCCTTTGCAGTCTTGCGGGGGTACGCGCCCCAGAACGCAGTGAAGGCAGCGGTGACTAGCTCGGCGTCCGTTCTCACATCGTCCGGAGGACGAATGATCGTTCCTGTCTGGTGTTCTTTCCTCTGGTGTTCTTTACTACCTGCCGCGCGGGGGGGGGGGAGGGGTACCCCCACGGGGGGGGGGGGGGTACCCCCACGGGT
>JBBRXY010000251.1:0-1759 GCA_038238185.1 Acidimicrobiales bacterium | reverse complement strand
GCTCATCGGCCGAAGCCTTCCCACGACGAGGTACCCGGCTGAAGGGTGTGGTCGTCACCAGCGCGCTTGGCCTCGCCCGGCGATGCCGAGGCGTGGTGGGCGATGATCGAGGCCAGGTCGCCCTCACCGAATCGGCCCATGACCGCGGCGTGGCCCAGGGCCCAGTCCACCGTTGCGGTCCCGTGCAGGCACGCCAGGGCGACGGCCTCGGCCATCTTGGGACGGGGCCTGGACAGACCGGCCTCCCCGACGGCGCCGAGCCACAGCGCCGCCCCCGCCCCCAGGGCCAAGAAGGCGGCCTCGGCCTCGTTGCCTGCCCGGGGGCTGCGGTGCAACGGACCCTCGGGCGTTGGGCCGAAGTGCTCGTCGACATGGCGGGGGTTGCCCGGCGTGGTCCGTTCGTGGCGGGCGACCTCGACGGCCCCGGCCGGGCCCACGTGGGTGATGACGATGTCGTCGCCGTGGGCCCGCACCCACACCGTCTCGTCCCGCAGGCGGTGGGGCACGGAGTACTCACCGCCCTCGTGGGCGATCACCGGTGTGTTGGTCCCGACGGTGCGGGTCACCCCGAACGCCGCGGTGTAGACCGCAGTGGGAAGTCGGTGCAGACGGTGACGCTCTTCGGCCAGCATCTCCACCGGCGCCCGCCGGGTCACCCGGTGGGCCCGGGCGTTGACCTCGTCGCAGAAGGCGTCGCAGGCGACCTCCAGGGCGGCGAAGTTCGGGTAGGCGGGCAAGAGGTTGGCATCGCAGGGCACCAGGTCGGCCTTGGCCACCCGCACGGTGGCCTCAGAGCCGCCCTTCGATTCGGGGTCGGCCACGACGCAGGTGGCAATGGTCAGGCCGTAGTGGCGGGCCGCGCAGACCATGTCGGCGTTGCGGATGGCGATGCGGGCTACATGGGTGGTCGTCACCGTCTTTTCGTTATCGGTGAGGGCATACGTCGGGCAACCACCAAACCGGCGCAGGGTGGCGTCGATGCAGGCGATGACGCTGGGCAGGGACTTGTCGGCGATGGGGATCACCACCCGAAAGCGCGACCACGACAGCCAGGCACAGAACAGCACAGTCGCCACCCCGTTCACCACCGGGCCGTCGCCGTAGTCGAACTGGAACCACATCCCCGGCTCGGGCACCCACGGCCGGTAGATCCGCCGCCGGCCGTCCCGATGGGCTTTCCTGGCCGCGGCCACCGCTCGGCGGGTGGTGCGCTCCGAGCCGAGGTAGCCCAGGGCCACCAACTTGTCGTGGGCCACGTCGGCCCGGACCTTGCCGTTCGACGCCTCCATCCACTCCTCCACCTTGGGCAGGTAGGGGTCGATCAGCTGGTCCCGGCGGGCGGGTGTCTCCAGGGCCCCGTCGTCGCGGGCGCCCACCCAATGGGCGACGGTGTTCGGCGAACAGCCGGCGAGCTCGCCGGCGTCTCGAAAACTGCGGGTCAGGTCGAACGCTTCAAGAATCTCCATGATCTCCTCGTCAGACTTCACGTGCTTCTCCTCGGTGGTCGAGTGCTTCAAGCACGCTCATCACACCGGGGAGGAGCCGCCCCGGTGGTGGACCCACCAGGGCAACGGTCAATCGATCAGGCAGATCTGGTGGCCGCCACCGCGCAGTTCTCGTGGCCGCCAGCGTTCAGTTCTTTGGCCGTCTCCGTTCAGGATCTCATGGCCGCTGACACTGCGTCCTCATCGCAAGCCGACCTGAGCCCTGGGCCACACCAGCCACGTCACGCACATCACTCACACGCCGGACTACGCAG
>JBBRXY010000250.1:0-1827 GCA_038238185.1 Acidimicrobiales bacterium | reverse complement strand
GGCCTTGGTGATCACCCGTTCGGCGACCGGACGCAGAGCCTTGGCCTTGGCCTCGGTGGTAACCACGGCCTCGGCGGCGATGAGCGACGCCACCAGGTTGGCCATAATGGCCTTCTGGTGGGCGGCACTGCCGCCGAACCGCCGACCCTTCCTCGGGGTCCCGAGCATGGCTCAGACCTCCTGTTTGGGCGCAGAGGCGCGCAACGCCAGTCCGCGTTCATCGAGCTTGACGAGCACCTCGTCGAGCGACTTCTGCCCGAAGTTGGTGATGGCCAGGAGGTCGTCCTCGCTCTTGGTCACCAGTTCGCCGACGGTGTTGACTTGGGCTCGCTTCAGGCAGTTCCGGGGACGCTCGGAGAGGTCGAGCTCCTCGATGGCGAGGTCGAGGTCGGGCGAACCGCTGCCGATCGAACCCGTCTCGCCCAGCTCCAGGGCCTGGGGGGCATCGCTCATCTCGGCGACGAGCGAGACCAGGGCCCGCAATGTGCCGCCGGCCGAGGCCAGGGCCTCGCGGGGCGAGATCGAACCGTCGGTGTCGATGTCGAGGGTGAGACGGTCGTAGTTGGTGGCCTGCTCGACCCGCGTGGGCTCGACGTTGAAGGCCACCCGGCGTACCGGGGAGAAGATGGAGTCGACAGGGATGACGCCGATGACGGCGCTGTGCTTGTTGCGCTCGGCCGACACGTAGCCCCGGCCCCGCTCGACGGTGACGTCGAGGGCCAGGCGACCCTTGGGCGCCAGGGTGGCGATGTGGAGCTCCGGATTGAGGATCTCCACGTCGGAGTTGGGCTGGATGTCACCGGCGGTGACCTCGCCCGGGCCACGGGCGTCGAGGCGGAGGTTCACCGGCTCCTCGGACTCCACCCGCAGGACCAGGTCCTTGAGGTTGAGGATGAGGTCGGTGACGTCTTCTTTGACCCCGGGAATCGTGGCGAACTCGTGAAGCACGTCGTCGAATCGCACCTGGGTCGCGGCTGCCCCGGGGATGGACGACAGCAACGTGCGGCGCAGCGAGTTGCCGAGGGTGTGGCCGAAGCCGGGCTCGAGCGGCGAGATGGCGAACCGCTGGCGGTTGCCCTCGGGCTCGCCGATGGCCTCGACGGTGGGGCGCTGGATAATCAGCATCAGCCTGCTCCTACGGGTGGTGGTTACGGTGGCCGGGCCGGGCCGGGCCGGTCACTGCCTCTTGACGTCCCCGCCGTGGGGGCCCGCAGGCCCTCACGGTTGGGTTACTTGGAGTAGAGCTCGACGATCAGGGACTCTCGGACGGGCACGTCGATCTGTGCGCGCAGCGGAAGGTCGCGGACGCGAACCGACATCGGTTCTTCGGCCGTCTCCAACCAGGGCGGCATGGCCCGGTCGAGGGTGTCGAGGTTGTGGCGGATCACGATGAGCGATTGCGACTTCTGGCGCAGGGCGATCACGTCGCCCTTGCGTACCTGGAAACTGGGAATGGTCACTCGTCGCCCGTTGACCTGCACGTGGCCGTGGCGCACGAACTGGCGGGCCTGGTTGCGGCTGGCTCCCCACCCGGCACGGAACACGACGTTGTCGAGGCGCTGCTCGAGCATGCGCAGGAGGTTCTCGCCGGTGATGCCCCCCTGGCGGTTGGCCTCCTTGTACATGAGGCGGAACTGCTTCTCGAGCACGCCGTAGATGCGCCGGGCCTTCTGCTTCTCACGGAGCTGGAGGAGGTACTCGGACTCACGGATGCGCCCCCGGCCGTGCTCGCCCGGCGGGTAGGGCCGGCGCTCGATGGGGCACTTCATGGAATCGCACTTGGGGCCCTTGAGGAAGAGCTTCATGCGCTCGCGCCGGCACAGCCGG
>JBBRXY010000249.1:0-1832 GCA_038238185.1 Acidimicrobiales bacterium | reverse complement strand
GCGCGAGGTACGCCGGCGAGGACTTTGTCGACGTGCTGGCCGCAGCCGGCCCAGGTGGTCTTGCCGCAGGACTTGCATCGGACTGCTCGGCACATGGTGGGTCTCCGTTCAATGGGGGATTGCGTGGATGGGCGGGTCAGACGAGTGCGGGCAGTGCCCGGACGGCCGTATAGACCGCGACGGCGAGCACGAAGACGGTGAAGGCGGCTGTGAGGCGGTTGGTGTCGACCCGGTCAGCGAGCTTGGCGCCGAGGAACCCACCGATTGCGGAGACTGCGGTGAGCACGACTACCAGGGCCCAGTCGGGAGCGGAGCCGACCCCGGTCCGGACGGCGAGGGCGGCTGCGCTGGTCAGGGTGATGACGACCAGGGAGGTGCCGGCGGCGTACTCCATGGGAAGCGCGAGGGCGAGCAATAGGGCCGGGACGACGAGGAACCCGCCCCCGACCCCGAGAAAACCGGTGAGCAGCCCCACGATGGTGGCGGTGATCAGCACCTTCAGGGCGCGGGGGCACTGGCAGGCGAACGTCGGGCTGAGGGCGATGATCGGGTCGTCCAACTGGTGGCGTCTGGCGCTGCGGACCCCTGTGTCGGGGTCGCTTTCCCTCTCGCCCACGGCGCGGTGGGCGCACACCTCACGCGCGGCCATGACTCCTCCGACTACCAGCATCAGGACGGCGAACGCCGCCAGCAGCACCGGCTCGGAGACCAGCGCGGAGGCCTTGGCGCCGGCCGCTGCGCCCCCGATCGCCAATAGCCCGAAAGTGACGCCGCGACCGAGCAGGACGTTGTCGGCCCGGTAGGCGGTGATGGCGCCGATCAGGGCGGTGACGCCCACGATGACCAGCGAGCCGGTGGTCGCCTGGGCGGGGCTCTGCCCGAGGGCGTAGACCAGTACCGGGACGGCGAGGATCGAGCCGCCGCCGCCAAGAGCACCGAGGCTGAGCCCGATCAGTGCGCCGGCGCCGGCCGCGACGACGAGGTCGAGCATCAGGCGTCGGGGCCGACCAGGTGCAGGCCGACCTTCTCGGCGTTCTCGAAGGAGTCGTCGATGGCGATGGGGGTGCGGCCCGAGGCGTCGATCAGTGAGGCGGCGATCGAGGCGCGGTAGCCCGATGCGCAGTGCACCCAGACCTCGCCGGCTGGCACCTCGGAGACCCGGCTGGGCAGTTCGTGGATGGGGATGTTGTGGGCGCCCTTGATGCGGGTGGCGTCGTACTCGTCAGCGCGGCGGACGTCGAGGATCACGACGTCGCGGTGGCGGCGGACCTGCTCGAGGTCGGCGAATGTGGCGGTGGGGAAGCTGGCCAGCCGATCGTCGGCCCAGTTCTGTGGCCCACCGGTGGCCTGGGCTGCGGGGCGGTCGATGCCGATCCGGACCAGTTCGCGCTGGGCTTCGGCGACGTCGTCAGGGGTCTCGCCGAGCAGGGTCACCGGGATGCCCCAGGTGATCAGCCAGCCGAGGTAGGTGGCGAAGGCCCCGTCGATCCCGAAGCTCAGGGTGCCCGGCGCGTGACCGGCCGCGAAGGCGGTCCGGTTGCGCAGGTCGACCACCCACTCACCGGCCTCGATCCGGCGCCGCAGCTCGACGGCATCAGCGGTCATGGGCGTAGACAGATCGGGCTCGGAGGGCCCCTTAGCGTTCGCGGGCATCATGTGCGCGTAGTACGACGGCCACGCCCCCAGGCCCTCCAGCAGCTCCCGGACGTAGGTCTCCTCGTCCTGGGTCAGGACCGGGTTGGACTCCTTCTCCTGACCGATGGTCGACTCGGTCGCATCCGACTGTGTCGCGGCACAGAACGATCCGAAGCCGTGCGTGGGGAACACGTCCG
>JBBRXY010000248.1:0-1834 GCA_038238185.1 Acidimicrobiales bacterium | reverse complement strand
CCGGGGTCTCTCCGTTGCGCTTCGTCGAAGACCCGGGCGACGACGGCCGCGGCGTTGGTCTCCACGCTGGCCATGAGCCACTTGTCCTTGGCCACCGGCGCCGGAGTGGGAGGAGTACTGGTCCCCCCTCCTCTGGCGAGGATGTCCGCCGGGCTCCGGGGGACGGGGGTGAGGTCATAGACGGCGCCGACGGTGGCCATCCGCTTGCGGTTCGCCTTCTCGCCCTTTGACAGGCGGGTGGCGAGCTTGGGCACCGCCGCGGCTGCAGCCGTGGCCGTGGCCGGGCGCAGCGCACCGGGGCACATGACGATGCCCTTGCCGTCGGCGGACAGCACGACCACGTCGGTCGGGCCGGCCTGGGGACGGGGCGCCTGGGCGTAGAACGCCTCGAAGGTCGACGGCGGCCCGGGCGGCCAGCTCCTCCACCTGGCGTTTGCCGAGGTGCTGGCCGGTGGCGGCCTCGATGGCCTCGACCACGCCGTCGAAGGAGCCCCGCGCCGCCTCGGTGGCCGCCAGCTCCCGAAGCCCGTGGGAGTAGCGCTCGGCGGGCAGGTTCAGCGCCCCGTCTGCGGGGTGCAGGTTGGGGCAGCTGCGCCGGCGATAGGCGAGGCGGGACAGCGTCACCTCGCCGAAGACGGTGGCCAGCAGCCGCTCATGCCCGGCTTCCACCGAACCCCGGGACAGCCCGGTTGCGTCCGTGACCTCGACACGTTGTTCGGACTCGGCGCGGAGGTCGAGGTGGCCCTGGAAGGCCAGGCGCAGCACCTCCCGGCCGTCGAGGGACACCCGCTGCTCCAACTCGGCGTGGGACGCGGCGGCGGCTTCCCCGCCTTCGAGGAAACTCACCAACATCTCCAACCGCTCCCGGCAGGGGGCGAAGAGATCGAGCGGGGAAGTCGGGGACGAGTCGCTCGCCGCTGTCGCCCGCACCTCCGTCGCCTTCACCGCCGTTGCGCCTTCGATGAGGAGAGACGGCCGACCAGCTCGGCCAGACCGGCGTTGCCCTGTTCCTCCACCGCCGACCTGGCCGCTCGATAGCGGTCCACCGCGGCAGCCACCGCGGCCACCTCCTCGGGCGGGAGCATCAGGAACTTCGTGCGCCCGGCCTCGGAGTAGCTCAGCACCGTGGACTCGTGCAGGTCCACGCCCTCAGCGCAGCGGCAGTTCGCTTTGCCGCACCGCCGGCGGTGAACAACCACCGACCCCCGCACCACCGGCGCCCCTTTTCGAGCCATCGTCATCACCGTAGCCCTCCAGACTGCTAGTCGCTCACTAGCAGATTCTTCCACGCGGAGGGCCTGGGTTGGTGGATCCCACGGACCCTGGTTCAGACGGTGAGATGACGACCGCGACCGGCCCGCCAAGCCGTTACGAGGGGTGCCCGAACGTCACTCCTGCGGAGCCGCACCCAGTTGATTTCGCCACGGCCAGGTCTCGTCGATTCGCAGGTGGAGGTCCCGGCCCCGCCGTGCGATGCGGGCGGCGACGTGGAGGAGCTGGTAGCGCAGCGTGGCCGGCTCGGCTTTGGCCAACCCGCCGTCGAGGCACAGC
Source organism: Acidimicrobiales bacterium (assembly GCA_038238185.1). Classification (GTDB taxonomy): domain Bacteria; phylum Actinomycetota; class Acidimicrobiia; order Acidimicrobiales; family AC-14; genus DATAQC01. The sequence goes on along the minus strand of JBBRXY010000248.1, from coordinate 283 downwards.
ATTGCCGTCCAGGCCAGAAGGTCCTGGGCCACCATGACCGTGGCCAACCATGCCTCGTTGCGCACGAAGTCCTCGAACGGGAAGTTGCGAAGGCCACATGCCTTGGCGCAACGGATGCGGTCCTCCACCCGGGCATGGCGGCGTTGGCGGAGCTCCAGGGGGGCGACCTTGCCTGGCGAGGCGGTGATGAAGCAGGTGTGGCGGAAACCCTCGGAGGTGTCGAACAGCGACAGCTGCGCCCGGGATGGGGCCGCTCGCGCCGGCAGACGAGCCGCGTGGCCCT
>JBBRXY010000247.1:0-1836 GCA_038238185.1 Acidimicrobiales bacterium | reverse complement strand
GCCGCTGAGGCATGTGGCATAACGCCAATGCCGCCGGGTGCTCATCTCGGTGACGAATCGTATGGTGTGGCTGAGGCTCTGTATATGGCACGGGTTCCGTGCTGGTGCCATGCCGCTCGTGGAGGCCTGTCCGGTCGCCGTCTCGGAGGTCATCCGTGGGGCCGGCCGGGGATCCGCTGTCGGCCGGGGCCTACGTCGCTGCGCCGAGGGTGACGGAGAGGGCCCGTCCCTGGGCGTGGCTGAAGAGCTTCAAGACGTTGCTGGTCGCGCAGACCAGCGTCCACTCGCTCTCGGCGGCGGAGAGGCCCCGGCGCATGAAACGGCGGATGCCCCTGTTCTCCTTGACCTGGCCGAACACCGGCTCGACGGTGCAGGAGCGCTGGCCGTAGGCCGCCGCCCCCTCCTCGGTGCGCAGCCGGTGCTCCATTGCCGCCAGCGTGCTGGCGCCCTCGGGCACCGGCCCGGAGGTGGTCCCCATCTCCCTGGCGGCCTTGCGCTGCTTCCAGTCCTTGGTGGTGGCGATCAGGCGATCAGGGCCCTCTGCGGTGGCGTTGGCCTCCGACCAGTAGCCGGCGTCGGCCAGCACGGTGCCGACATCGCCGGCGATGTCGGCCGCGGTGGCGTTGTCGATGACCGCAGCCATCATCGGCACCAGCTGGGCGACGTCGTTGCGGTCCTCGGTGACAGAGCAAGCCATCACGACCTGGCAGGCGTTCACCGCCGCCTGGGCATTGAAGCCCTGCACCCATCCAGAGGCCGTCTTCATGATCCTGCTCTGTGGATCGGTGGTGTTGGCCTGGAGCTCTTCGGGTTCGGGGGCACTGTCTGCGGCCTCGGCCGCCGAGCGAAGGCGCTCCTGCGCCTTCTCCAGCGCAGAAACGGCCTCCAGCTTGGCCAGCGGGTTCGTTGCGCCGTCCCGGCGAACGGTGAGGGCGGCGACATCGGCCTCCTCTCGGGCCAGGGCTTCGGTGGGCTCCGACGGCGCCCGGCCCCGGGGACGAGTCCCTTTCGAGGCATCCTCGGCCAGGCGAGCTGCCCTCTCCTTCTCTTTGGCCGATCGAGCCGCCTTCTCCGCCTCGATCTCGCCGAGAGCGCCCCGCAGGCGAGCGAGGCGGGAGCCGGGGCGGGCCAGCTCCTCGGGGAGCTCCCCACCGAGGCCGGGTTGGGTGGCCTCGTCGGCCACGCCGGCCTCGGCCAGGATCCGCTCCACCTCGGCGGCGATGGCCGACTCCGATCGGTTGACGTCGAGGGCGGCGTCGGCGGCGATCTTGGTCCCGTCGATGGCGATGGTGCCCAGCGAGGCCAGCCCGGCCCGGCCGCACAGCGCCAGGACGGCGACGAAGACGCCCCGGAACGCCTCCTGGTGATCGGCCCGGAACCGGGCGATGGCGATGTGGTCAGGGACGATGTCGGCGCAGATGGCCCGAAAGGCGAGGTCGGCGCGACAGGCGGCTTCGATCCGCCGGGACGAGCGCAGGCCCCGGCAGTAGGCGTAGACCAGCAGCGCCATCATCATTTCGGGGTCGTACGCCCGCCGGCCCGCCCCGTCGTTGGGGTGGCGGGCGTCGAGCCCCGAGAGGTCCACCATGGCCACGACGTCGAGGACGAACCACACCAGGTGATCCTCGGGGAGCCAGTCGCCGATGCTGGGGGGCAGGAGGAAGAGCTGGTTCCGAAGGGGCGTCCTGTACTCATATGCCATAGCGGCCATTGTAGCGCCTAGGTCATTGCCGACCACGGACATACCAGCCGTGGTCGGCCTTTCTATTTATTCCTCCGATCAGGCTGCTCGCCCGTGTCCCCCACCCCTACGGGAATTTCGATACAGCCTGCATG
>JBBRXY010000246.1:0-1862 GCA_038238185.1 Acidimicrobiales bacterium | reverse complement strand
TGCATGAGACGCCCCTCGGGCCAGCGTCGCCGTGTGGCGGGCCTCCAGGGCCGCTCCAGCCAGCTCCCCGTAGCCAGCGGCGCTCAGTTGCAGCTCGGCTGCGATGCGTTCTCGCCGTGCCGGCGTGGTGCCGGCCCACACGCCGTAGCGATAGGGAGGGTTGGCCGCCTCGGCCGCCATGGTCGTCCATAGACAGACCTCGGCCACCGGGCACCGGGCACAGATCGCCCGGGCCTGGGTCGGCTGGCTTCCATGGAACAAGCCGGGATCGCTCCCCCGGCACGCTGCCGCCTGGTGCCAATTTTGGCTGGTCACAGGTTTTGATGAGTATTCCGGCGTTTCCGTACACCCAGTCCGGAGTTTTCGTACACCCCGGCTCGCATCGGGTGGTGGGCGGCCTGTAGCGGCCGGCGTGTGAGCCCTGATTTACCTCCTTGTCGGTGGGTGGTGGTCCCTGGGGGCGTTTGGAACGCGGGGGTTGCCGTCACGATGATGTCGAAGGCCGGTGACGGCATTGAGGCTCAATCTATCTCTTCGACTCCTTTCCTGAGGCCCAGCGTTGCTGTGCCGCCTGGCGGGTGGTGCCGACGATGTCGCCGATCTGGCCCCAGGATGCGCCGCCCCGGCGGGCCGAGCCAACGGCTTGCGCCACTGAGCGTCCCGCGTCCCTGAGGCTCTCGACGGCCCGGGTGAGGCGGTCGAGGTCGGCCCCGGGGAACTTGCGGGCGGCGTGCTCGCGGCCCACGGCCGAGCGCATCGCGTCGCATCCACCGCACAGGGCGACGCGCCCGTAGGCCACGGTGGCGAAGCCCTCGCAGTTGGGGCGCAGGCGAGCATCGGTGGCGTGGTGGCAGTGGAAGCCTGTCAATGTGCCTTGACGCGGTTCCATCACGCCGGCCGGCCGGGGGTGGCTTCGCCGGCGCCACCAGTCTCAGGAGCCGGCGCTGTCGCCTTCGACCGCTTCGACCCGTCCCGGTCGCTCTCGCGCCTGTGCGTTCCGGCCGTCTTCGGTGCCCCCTCGGGGCGGCGCATCGACTCGCCCTCCATCTCGATGCGGTGCAGGTTCGCCAGTACCCGGTCCAACACGGCGTCGGCGACGGTGGGCTCTCCCATGGCCTCGTGCCACATGGAGATCGGCAGCTGGCTGGTGATGATCGTGGAACGAAGCCCGGCCCGGTCCTCGATCACCTCGAGGAGGTCGGCGGCCTGGTCGGCGCTGAGCGGTCGGAGGAGATAGTCATCGATGACCAGGACGTCGATGCGGGCCCATGACGCGGTGAGGCGCTGGAACCGTCCGTCGGCCCGGGCCAGGGCCAGTTCGTCGAGCATGCGGGGCGCTCGCAGGTAGAGGGCGGTGTGGCCCCGGCGGATGGCGGCGTTGGCCAGGGCGCAGGCCAGGAAGGTCTTGCCCACCCCGGTGGGCCCGACCACGGCGACATTGTGGTGGCTGCGCACCCATCCGGCCTCGGCCAGGCCAAGGATCGCCGGGCGCTCCAGGCCCCGCCGCCGGCGGAAGTCGACGTCTTCGATCACCGCGTTGGTGCGCAGCTTGGCCGTCTTCAGGTAGCGCTCCAGGCGCCTTCCCTCTCGCTCGGTGAGCTCCCGGTCGACGAGCAGGCCGAGGCGCTCCTCGAAGGCGAGCGCCTGGTGGGCGGCCGAGGCGTCCTGTTCGGCCAGGCCGGCGGCCATGGCGGGAAGCTTGAGGGCATAGAGGCCCTCGATGGTCTGGTGGTTGAGCACGTGGGTTCCTTTCACTGGTAGTAGCCCGGGCCGCGGAGGTTGTCGTGGTCGGGATGGGCGGGCACCGCCGCCGCCGCCGGCAGGGGCTTGCGGTCCAGGCCGGTGCGCAGGATCGACTCGAC
>JBBRXY010000245.1:0-1876 GCA_038238185.1 Acidimicrobiales bacterium | reverse complement strand
GCGATCGCGGAGATCTTCCATCCCCGCTTGAACAACGCATCTGCTTCCACGTCTTCTCCAGTTGAGTCCCAATGTCCCTGGCGGGGCGCCGACGCAGACGTGAAAATGGGCATGGGTTTGCCCGCGACGCCGAATGCCTCTTGGTATCGAACCCGTAGTTGAGTCTGGCGCCGGGGCCCGACCAGAAGGGTCGCGCACTGTTGCTTCGAGCACGCCGATCAGAATTTCGGTTCCCTGACCGAGGCCCCCGGGCATCCCCACCTGTTCCCGACAACGGCAAGGAGGTGCCGAGATGACGAGCGATGTCGAGGAGATCGACGTCGAAGACGATGAGCAGATCGTGGCGCGAGTGGCCGCTATCGATGTGGCCAAGGCGTCTGGGAAGGTGTGCACCCGGGTGCCACAGCGGTCGGACCCGACCAGGCGGCTCACGAGGGTGTGGGACGTGGCGGCCACGACCAACTCGATCACGGCTCTGGCCGAGCAGCTGGCCGCCGAGGGCATCGAGCGAGTCGTGGTGGAGTCGACGTCGGACTACTGGCGACCGTTCGTGTACCTGCTCCAGGCCCGGGGCCTGACCACTTGGCTGGTCAACGCCCACGACGTCAAGGGGGTGCCGGGGCGGCCCAAGACCGACAAGCTCGATGCGGTGTGGCTGGCCAAGCTCAACGAGCGGGGCATGCTGCGGCCCTCCTTCATCCCACCGGTGGAGATCCGCCGCCTGCGGGGCTACACCCGCCTGCGGACCGAGCTGACCGAAGAGCGCTCCCGCCACGTCCAACGCCTGGAGAAGCTGCTCGAGGACGCCCTGATCAAGCTCTCGACGGTGGCCACCGACATCATGGGGGTCTCGGGCCGAGCGATGATCGAGGCCCTCATTGCCGGCGAAAACGACCCCCACGTGCTCGCCGCCCTGGCCAAGGGACGACTGCGGGTCAAGCACGTCGCCCTGGTGGAGGCCCTGACCGGCCGCTTCGACGACCACCACGGCGAGCTGGCCCGGATCCTCCTCGACCAGATCGACGCCCTCAGCGCCCAGATCACCACCTTGACCGCCCGCATCGACGAGGCGATCTCAGCCATCCCCGCCGCCCAGGCCCCCGCACCTGCCGCTGGCCCCGATGGAGCACCCCCCGATCCGACCACTGTCCCGCTTTCTGCGGTGGCACGCCTCGACGAGATCGCCGGCATCGGCGTGCGGGCCGCCCAGGTGATCATCGCCGAGGTCGGCCTCGACATGGGCCAGTTCCCGACCTCCGGCCACCTGGTGTCGTGGACCAAGCTGTCCCCCCGCACGATCCAGTCCGGGCCCAAGAATCGCTCGGCCAAGACCGGCAAGGGCAACCGCTACCTGAAGGGCGTCCTCGGCGAGGCGGCCGCGGCGGCGGCCAAGACCGACACCTTCCTGGGTGAGCGCTACCGACGACTGGTCAAGCGCCGAGGCAAGCTCAAGGCCCTCGTCGCCGTGGCCCGGTCCATCCTGGTCATCGTGTGGCACCTCCTGGCGGATCCCACCGCCCGCTTCCACGACCTGGGCTCGGACTTCCACGCCATGCATGTCGACAAGGACCGCAAGACCCGCACCCTCGTGCATCAGCTCCAAGCCCTCGGTCACCACGTCACCCTCAGCCCCGCCGCCTGACACGGTACCCGGCACCGCCCGTGATCTCGGGGCTTCGCCCCGAGCCACTGGAGCGCGTCACGTCGGTGAGTGGCTCAATCTGTTTTTCCGATCAGCCAGGGGGCGCCCGCTCTGTATGAGCAATCGGGCCACGACCTGAGACTTGATCGCCGAGCGCACCCGTTCGGTGAAACCCAGTTCGGTCGCCACGACATCGAAACGCTCCAGGTCCGCCGCCAGCGGCGTGTGGGGGAT
>JBBRXY010000244.1:0-1884 GCA_038238185.1 Acidimicrobiales bacterium | reverse complement strand
GGGCGAGGGCACCACCGCCCTGGTTGATGAACACCGAGGCGGTGCCGGCGAAGTTGGCCGTCACCACGTCGGGTAGGCCGTCACCGTTGAGGTCGCCCGTCGTCACTCCGCCGACATCGCCCTGGGTGTTGACCGTGTAGACAGCCGGCGTCGGGTCGCAGCTGAAGGGATGGCCGGCAGCCGATGCCGGGCCCGAGCTGAACACTGTCCCAGTCGCGACCAACGCCACCATCGTGGAGACCCGGCCGACCTTCCGACGTGCCTGTGATCCCATATCCGCCTCCTCGTGCGGCGGCCCCGGACGAAGCCCCAGCAGGGATGACGGTACAAGGCGATCCGACCGACGGTCAAGGGCCCACCGTGAGCGTCGGCCAACACCTGGCGGGCTGGTGGTACCAGGAGGTTGTCCCGGACCTTGTTGAAGTGAGGTAGCGGTCCCCCGCCTGAGACCTGCCGGATGGTAGGTGTTCGGGCGTCGCCAAGACAACCGATGGAAGGGGACCACCACCTGTGAAGAAGACCGTACCGACCCTGAGCGCCGTCGATGACGATGATGCTCCCGAACTGCCCGCCGAGCTGCGCCTCGCCTTCGAAGACATCGCCGAGCTGGCCCGTGAGGGCCTGCTGGCCATGAGCGTGGGCGTTGGCCTTCGGGTCATGGTCGAGATGATGGAAAACGAGCTGACCGAGGTGGTCGGACCCAAGAACGCCAAGATCATCGACCGCCGCGCCTCCCGGCATGCCTCGGCACCAGGATCGGTGGCACTGGGCGGCCGACGAGTACCGATGAGCCGGCCTCGGGCCCGGACCACCGAGGGCACCGAGGTCGTCCTCGACACCTACACCACATTCACCAACGACGACCTGCTCACCCGGGTGGTGCTCGAGCGGATGCTGGCCGGGGTGGCCACCCGCCGCCACCGCTCCGTGGCCGAGCCGGTCGGCAAGGACGTGGAGGCGACTGCCCGCTCCACCGGGCGCTCGTCGGTGTCGAGGCGGTTCAAGGCGGCTACGGCCACTGCGCTGGAGAAGCTGATGGCCCGGGACCTGAGCAGCCTGGCGGTGGCGGCCATGATGATCGACGGCGTGATGTTCGCCGAGGCGTGCTGTGTGGTGGCCCTGGCCATCTGCACCGACGGCACCAAGGTGCCAGTGGGGCTGTGGTTGGGCGACACCGAGAACAAGACCATCGTCACCCACCTCCTCGCCGACCTCTCGGCCCGGGGCCTCGACGCCTCAGGCGGGTTGTTGTTCGTTCTCGACGGGTCCAAGGCGCTCGCCGCCGGGGTCAAGAAGGTGTTCGGGGACAAGGCCCTGGTCCAGCGTTGCACCCTCCATAAGAGGAGGAATGTAGGCGACCACCTGCCCAAGGACCAGCGGCGGTTCGTTGACGCCCGCCTGGCCAAGGCGTTCAAAGATCGTGACGCCACTGCCGGCCTGGGCGCGGCCAAGGAGCTGGCCAAGCTCTTGGAGGACCGCTACCCCGATGCCGCCGCCAGCCTGCGTGAGGGCCTCGAGGACATGTTCACCGTCCGCCGGCTCGGCCTCTCCGACCGCCTGGCAACCACCCTCACCAACACCAATGCCATCGAGTCGATGATCTCGATCTGCCGTTTTCCGGGGTGCCAGAACCGTCGCGGGGTGTCACCGGTGCGGCCCTGCAACAGGCGTAGGTGTCATACCCTCTGCATAGCGTGCGCCACGTGCGCATCTGTGAACCACACCAGCACCGGTGGACGTCGTGCGGGCCTTGCGTGTCGAGCTGACCGACGCGCTCGCCTACTGGACCGTGGTCGACGACGACTACTGTCCGGTCCCCGTCGCTGACGACTACCTTCGACATCTCCGGCTCGGTCTGGATCGGGCCGAGGGGACGACCAAGGC
>JBBRXY010000243.1:0-1888 GCA_038238185.1 Acidimicrobiales bacterium | reverse complement strand
TACGGACTGCTCGGCGTGACGCGCTCTGCGGCTACCGATGCGCGGCGATCCGCGGCCAGCGCCGCGACGAACGCGAAGAACGAGTCTCGGTCGCGCACGGCATCCGGGTCGAGTGGGTCGGGCGTCTCGTCCATGGGGCGTCTCCCGGCGGGCCGCCGGACAAGCGATGAGTAGACGAAGGCCGGCCCGTCCGGGACGATGGCGGTAACCACACCAGCCCACCGCCCCGGACGGTCTCGGCCATGCCATCCTCGCACCCGCTACCCCTGTCGTGCCACTGGTTTTCTCGCCTCGCGTCCGCCCTCGACCCGCGGTCGGCCCCGCGCTTCGCCTGGCTGCTCGTCGGTGCCGTCCTATCCCGCGGCCGGCGGACGGTCACGAGTTGGATCCGGGCCGCCGGGTTGAGCGACGAGTACCGCCCGTGCTACACCCAATGGTGCATATTGTCCCGTTCGCACGCCAGTCGAATCGATTTCTCCGTTCAGGGGCTCTATTCCGCTACCCGGAACGACTTCCCGGCGACCGGAGTACCCATGCCTACCCCCTCGCGATCTCCCCCGGCTCCGGTGGACGTCGTTCGTCAACTCTTCGACCGGCTACTCGGCCCGGACGCCGTGAACGCCCTCGCCCCGTCGCCCCCGCACACCACCTACACCGCATGGGTGACCGTCTGGCTGCTGGTCTACCAGCGACTCCTCGGCAACGCTTCTCTGACCCAGGCCGTCGCCCACCTCCAGACCACCCTCTTCCCGCCCGGCCGGGCCGATCCCGCCCGCCCCCAACCGTCGGCCAACACCGGCGGGTATAACCATGCCCGCCAACGCCTCCCGGCCGCCCTCCCGAACCAACTGGCCGACCTCGTGTTCGACACCCTGCTCGCCGCCCGGCCGGAACTCGTGGTCGGCCACCGGGTGTTTGCGATCGACGGGACGACCCTCAGCCTGGCCCCCACCCCGGCCCTCCGGGCCGCCTACCCACCGTCGGCCAACCGACACGGCCCGTCGGCCTGGCCGCTCCTCCACCTGGCGGTCGCCCACGACCTGATCACCGGCCTGGCCGTCCGTCCGGAGTCCGGCCCGAAGTGCGGCCCCCGGGCGGTCGGCGAGATCGACCTGGGGGTCCGCCTGTTGGCCCGGCTCCCGCCCCGGTCGGTCGTTCTGGGGGACCGCAACTTCGGGGTGTTCCGGCTGGCTCACGCGGCCGTCGCGGCCGGGCACGACGCCCTGCTCCGCCTGACCGAGCAGCGGTTCCGGGCCGTCGTGCGGGCGGCCACGCCGGCCGGCCCCGGGCGGTGGGCGTTGACGTGGCGGCCGACCCGGGCCGACCGCCGGGGGAACCCGGGGCTCCCGGCGGACGCGGCCGTCCGGGGCGGGTTGCACGAGTGCCGGGTGCCGGTCGGGCCGGGGAAGGAGTTGACGCTGTGGCTGTTCACCACCGTGGCCGGGTGGGACGGCCCGGCGGCGGCCGCGGTGTACAAGCGACGGCAGGAGGTGGAGACCGACCTGCGGAGCCTGAAGGTCACCCTGGCGTTGGACCGGGTCACCGGGCGGACGGCGGCGATGGTGGACAAGGAGGTGGTCGTCGGGGTGCTGGCGTACAACCTGGTGAACCAGGTCCGGCGGGTGGTCGCGGAGCGGGCCGGGGTGTCCCCCCGGCGGCTCGGGTTCACCGGCCTGTGGTGCGTCGTCCGGGAATTGCTCGGGCAGGTCGCCCGGGGGATGCCGTGGGCCGACCTGGGAGCCTTGTTCGATCAACTGGCGGAGGTCTACGGTCGGGTCCGATTGCCGATCCGGAAGACGCACCGGAGTTACCCGCGGGAGGTCATCCCCAGGAGGAGGAAGTTCCCCGACCGCAAACACACGTCCGAGCCGCTGAGTATGTGACATTG
>JBBRXY010000242.1:0-1901 GCA_038238185.1 Acidimicrobiales bacterium | reverse complement strand
TCGGCCACGGCGTCGAGGTGGGAGCGACCTTGTTCACCCAAGCGGAGCTCGTCGGGGTGTTGGAGGGCGAGAAGTTCACGATAGAGACGGCCCTCGAGCGCGGACCCTACGAGCACGAGTATCCGAGTCGACGGCTCTATATACGGGCGGCGCGAGACTGAGGGGGCGCCGCCCGGCGGGCACCACACATCGTGCGTCTATTCGATCGGCAAGGCTGGGCCCTGGCCTGCCTCAGGCGAGAGTACGCGTCGTCGGACACACCGGTACGCAGTCCTGGCCCATGCCCCGAGGCTGGCAGCGTCGCATACTCGGAACAGTTCCGCCGGACCGCTCCCTTGGGAGACTCAGACCTCCGCAAGTAGCTGAAGAAGGGTGCTTTGACCTGGACTTTTCTGCGCCGGGAGGATTGCATAATAAGATCAAGTATTGTAGGGTCTGGTGTGACCAAGACTGCCGAGGTGAGTTCCCCAGAGCTGGCCGGCATGCCGGGCAGATGGCAGTTGGAGCGGGCGCAGGTGGGGGCCGAAACCGTTGTCAGCTTCGGCCCCAGGGTGTTGTTCCGCATCGCCGCGGGCGACCGGGGGATGCGCAACCTGGCCATGGTGGCCCTCACCCAGGCGGGCACCGCCTCCACGGTGGTGGCGGATCTCTTCGGGGTTAGCCGCGAGCACCTGTCCCGCCTGCGGGGACGGGTGGCCGAGGACGGCTCGGCTGCCCTGCTGCCCCGCCGGGGCCGGCCCCCCAAGCTGAGCGAGGCCCAGGTGGCCCGTTGCCACGCTATGGCCGACGAGGGCGCCAACGGGGCCGGGATCGCCATCGCGCTCGGCGTGTCGGCCGCCACCATCTCCCGCCTGCTCGCCCGCCGTCCCCGGACCGAGCCCGAGCGCCTGGCCCTGGAGGACCCCGACAGCGACGCAGCACCTTCGCCCGACGAACCGCCTGCCCCCGCGACAGAAGGGCTCGCCGCCGGCCCGCCGCCCGGACAGCTCGAGCGGATCGGGGAGGGCGAGGTGGCCAGCCGATACGCCGGGGCGATGCTGTTGCACCCCTTCCTCAACACCCTCGGCGCCGACGACGTGGTGGGCGCGATGGCGAGCGGACCCTCCCGCCGCTACGACACCACCGGGCTGTTCTTGTCCGCCACCTTCGGGTTCGCCCTCGGCATCTCCTCGCTGGAGGGAGCCAAGCACCTGTGCCGGGCCGACGCCGGGGCGCTGGTAGGCCTTCGCCGCTTCCCCGACCTCGCCACCCTGCGCCCCCGCCTCGGCGTGCTGGCCGACGCCGTCGACCCTCTCGCCGTCCAGGTGGCCTTCGCCAAAGCGCTGCTCGGCGCGGATGAGCGCCCGCCCGAAGTGTTCTTCTGCGACGATCACTTCGTGGCCTACACCGGGGCGGCCCCGGTGGCCAAGGGCTACAACATCCGTCGCCACCTGGCCGAGCCTGGCCGTGACGACACCTTCGTCACCGACGTCAACTGGCGGGCCATCTGCTTCGCCTCCGGGGAGCCGAGGGGCCTGACCAAGAGCTTGCCCGAGGTGCTGGGCCAGCTGATCGAGATCTGCGGGGGCCGCAGGATCCTGCTGGGCTTCGACCGGGGCGGCTCATACCCCGTGCTGTTCGCCAAGCTGGCCGAGGAGGGCGTGGGATTCCTCACCTACCGCCGGGCGCCCCTCGTCGCACCGGGCGTGGCCCCCCGCCGGTCGTGGGTGAAGGTGAACGGGCGGCGCATCGGCTATCGCGTCGCGGATGAGATGGTGACCCTCGACGGCGTCGGGGCGGTCCGCCAGCTCAGCGTCTATGACGCCGGCAAGGTCGTGTTCCAGGTGCTCACCTCCGACACCGGTGCCACCGCCGCCTACCTGTGCCACATGCTGCGGTGCCGGTGGAGGATCGAGAACACC
>JBBRXY010000241.1:0-1908 GCA_038238185.1 Acidimicrobiales bacterium | reverse complement strand
GGCCGGTTCCCCCGCCCGGCCGGCCCCGTCCCGGTATCCCACGACCAGCCCCGTAGGCTCATCTGCAGCCCCCTCCCGACGGCATCCACCGTCGCCGGCAAGGCTACCGGTCGTGGCGTAAGTCACTGGTATTGAGGCTAGGAGCAATACCGATAACTTAAGGCGGAAGGATACGGACAGACAGCGGCGTGGCCGGTGCACGGGGGGTGGTCGCGCTCGGTGACGGAGGGCGCTTGAGGGGGAAGTTGCTCATCTTGCGCTTGACGACGCGCGGGTTGTGGCGCTCCCGCCGCGGGGGCAGGCGCTCGGCGGCCAGGGCGCTCAGGAGGTACTCCGAAAAAGGGGGAGGTGCTTGGGCGCCGTGCGTTGGGCACGAGGGATGGCCCGGCGCAGCACCCGCAGTGCTCCGGTGAAGCTCAGCCGGTCGGGGTCCACCCCGTCCCGCAGCGCCGCCTGGTACATCAGGGTGCGGATGGCGAGGTGGGCCAGGAGCAGGCCGTAGACCTCCTGGACGACCTCCCGCGGGTGGCGGCTGCGCAGCGGCCGCGGATGGGCCCACTGGTGCACCTTGACCTCGGCCAGGGCGGTCTCGATCTCCCACCGTTCGTGGTAGGTCGTGGCCAGGGCCTGGGCAGGGAAGGCGACCGGGTCGAGCAGGGAGGTGAGCAGTCGGTAGCGCTCGGTGCCGGGGCCCTGGGCGGTGTCCAGGGCGTACTCGACGACCCGGACGGGGAGGCCACCTTGGCGGCGACGGCGCGCGGTGGGCGAGGGGTACACGACAGACAGGGAGGAGCCGTCCGGCAGCACTTCCGCCGACGGGAGCACGACGTTGGCCTTCGTGCGGCCGAGGAAGTCGGCGCCACGGGCGCGCGTCTGCTGGAGCATGTCGTAGCCATGGAAGCCCCGGCCCCACAGCAGGAGCATGCCCGGGCCAACGGAGCGCAGGAGGTGACGGGCGGCCGGGGCCTCGCCGCCGCGAAACGGCCGCAGCACCACATCGCACAGGGCGTGGGTGCCCGTCTCGATGAGGGCCACCGCCCGCAATTGGGGGAAGGCTCCCGGCCCGCGGTGGGTCGTCGGGCGCCCGAAGGCCCGCGCGTTCTCCGGCGTGTTCGCCACGTCGAGGGTGGTGCCATCGACGGCCATGAGGCGCAGCCCGCCCAGGAAGGCGCCGGACGTCGCGGGGACGGCGATAGGGCCGGCCACGGCGTGGAACACCTCCCGGAACAACCGGATGCCCGCCCGTCGGCGGGCCCGCCCGATGGCCGCCGTGCTCGGCAGGCGCCACCGCGCCCGGGCGGCCCCCGCCGCTGGCGGTCCCAGCGCCGCCATGCGCCGGTCGCGCGTCTCGCTCCAGCCCTCCACCACGGCGGCCAGGGCGTGGCGCACGGACTCGGCCGCCCACAGCCCCATCGCCACCACCAGCGTCACTACCAGATGCGTCGGCAGCCGCCGCCGCCGCTCGCGGGTGCCGGTGCGCGCGATGGCCTCCTCAATGACGGCATCCGGCAGGGCCGCCTCCAGGGCCTCCAGCAGGGGCCGATCGCCGACCCCCGCCGGCCCCGTTACCGCGTCCCACGACCACCCACGCAGGCTCATGCTGACCTCCCGACGACCTTGACCGTCGTCGGCAAGGCTACCTGGCCGGGCTTAAGTCACTGGTATTGGGGCTAAGTATTCGCAGGTAACTTCCGGCGGCGCACGACGCGCGGGGAGGAGTCTTTCGCGCCCAGAGGGCGGCCAGGCGGACGGCCAGTGGGTGGCCGTCGGTGGCCCTCCAGGAACCACGGCGGGACGTGGTCGACAATGTCGCAGCGCTCGCCGCCCAGCCGGTCGAGCCCGGCCAGGATCTCGTCGGCGAAGGCCCGGAGGGTGCGGGCGAGGTGACCGCGCACGTCGCGCTTGAGC
>JBBRXY010000240.1:0-1939 GCA_038238185.1 Acidimicrobiales bacterium | reverse complement strand
TTGTCGAAGGGCACCCGGGTGTCGACCAGCAGGCGCAGCACCTGGTCCTCGCCGTCACGCAGGCGGGAGGCCAGGTTCCACGCCTCTCGTTGGAAGGTGGTCCAGCCACCGGTGTGCTTGCGCCGTGGAGGACGACCAGCGGGCAGGCCGGCAAAGGCGTCGTCGAGGACGGCCCGATAGCGGGCGCCGATGGCGTCGGCGGTGGCGGCGGGAACGGCGGCGAGCCCTGCGGCCGCCGCGGTGGTCGACGACGCCTTGGCGTCGAGGAGGACCCTTCGCATCGTCGTCGTCCACTGGCGCTGCGAGTCGGTGAGTGCCACCTTGTCGAGGTGGCGCAGGAGATGAGCCCCGCACTGGGCGTGGGTGGCGGCGGCCAGCTCCGGGCGGTCATAGGAGGCCCACCCGTCATGCACGATCGTGCCGGCGAAGTGGTTGAGCACGGCGATGTCACACACCGCCTCGATCCCCCGGCGGTCGTGGTAGGCCAACAACGTCAGGCCCGCGGTGGACACGGTGTGAACCCAGCCGAGCTTTGTGCCGACACGGATCGACGTCTCATCGGCGTGGCAGACCGCACAGTCGCCGATCAGGGAGGCGATGCGCTCGACGAAACCCGACAGGCGCCCGGCGGCGTCGGGGAGCACCCCGGCCAGGCTGCCCTGGCTCATGGGGGCGGCGAACAGGTCGGCCATGGCCTCCGCGCAACGCTCCAGAGGCAGGTGCTGGCGACCCAGCAGGTAGGCGGAGTTGGCCTTGGCCCGTGGTCCCCAACACACCGGCGCGCTGGCCTCGGGGGGAAAGCTCGCCGTCGTGGCCACACCGCAGCCACAGCGGCGCCGCTCGGCCACGTGGTCGGTGACGACGAGGCGGGGCTCGGGGATGTCGAGCACCTGGCGGGTGGCCGAGCCCACCACCGGTGCATCGCCGAGGCCGTGCCCACAGTCGCGGCACCGCTCGGGCGAGTGCACCACCGTGGCGTCGGGCTCCCGTCGCATCAGCGTCGAGCCCGGCGCTCCCGGCTGCTTGCCCGGCCGGCGATCCTCGCCTCCCCGCTCGGCCCGTTGGCGCTCCTTGGCCTCGGCCCGCTCGGCGGCCCGGCGCTGGCGACGGTCGGTGCGATCGCGCGACGGCGGCGCCGAGGTGGTGGCCGAGTCCCCTCCGAGTCGGGATTGCAGCTCCGCCAGCTCGGACTCCAGCGCAGCGATGTGCTCGGCCTGGGTGTCGACCAGAACACGAAGCTCGGCGACCAGCGCCTTGAAGCGGGCGATCTGGGCCTCGGGGGACTCGTCAGGGGGTTGCGAAAGGGTCACATGACAAAATTCGCGACCCCCCAGCGCGTCTCCTGCTTACAACAGTGAAATTTCCAAACTTTCTCGGGCCCGCTCTCGGCCCTCGCCGTCAGGGCTCGTCACGAGCACCTGAGTGGTTACGATCTTGTCACCCTCGGGGAAGATGTAGGGGTAGCGGTCCTTCACCGAGTCAAACAGCGGCAGGATGCGTTCTTCCAGCAGTCGACGCTGCCCGGCGGTCGAGCGGCGCTCCTCGCTGCGCACATAGAACCGCAGCGGACCGGAGGACTCCGTCTCGTCGTAGACCTTGGCGAAGATCAACTTCACAAGCTCGTGGAACGCCTCGGCCTTCTGTAGCCCCTGGTTGGCGTAGATGTAGTTGTGGCAGCGATGCAAGGTGGCCTTGAGGTCAAGCGCTGGCACCAGATCACCGAACTGGGGCACGACCGGTTCGTCATCCCCGAACCGGGGGATGTCGATATCGTCCTCAATCGTCCCATCCTCAAGATGGCGGTAGGCCAGCTTCTCGGACGCCACCCACAGACCGTGACGGCACCGCGGGCAAGCGGCAATGTAGCTGACAAGCTGGCCGACGCCCTGGTCCCGGTCGGTCGCTTTCACTTCGGCCCGTTTCGCCTCTAACGCGATGT
>JBBRXY010000239.1:0-1946 GCA_038238185.1 Acidimicrobiales bacterium | reverse complement strand
CTACCCGGTCGGTCAGGAGGCCCTGACGGGGACGACACCTCGACCTGTCATCGAGGTCAGGGGCCGTTCGAAGCTCACTCCGGGCGTTCGTGTACTTGATGCGATGAAGGAGCGCAGCGCTGCTCCTGCGTGACGGGCCCGGTGGGGCGAACCGGGTCGGCGCCGAGCAAGGGAGAAGCGTCGTGGCCGTTGCTGTCGTGAGCGTGGTGTACGAGTGCCCGAGTTGTGAGGAACGGTTGGCCGAGCGCCGTTGCCCCGAGTGCAACGTGTTCTGCCGTCGGCTGGGACCGGGCGGGCACTGCCCGGGGTGCGACGAGGTGGTGCTGGTCGACGAGTTGGGCACCGACGCGTGAGCGCGACCTCCTCCCGTCGTCGGGAACCGAGCGCGACAACACTCGGGGTTTCCACACCCAAACCCCAACGACGAAAGAAGGTCCCGGTGGAACAGAACCAACAGTACGTCGGCATCGACTTGCACCGCAGGCGCTCGGTGATCGTGCGGCGCACTCCTGAGGGTGAGACGCTCGACACCGTCCGCATCGACAACGATCCGCTCGCCTTGGCCGCCGAGCTGGCCAAGGCCGGTGAGCACCCCGAGGTGGTCCTCGAGGCCACCTACGGCTGGTACTGGGCCGCCGACGTGCTGGCCGAGTGCGGGGCGAACGTCCATCTGGCCCATCCCCTCGGCAACAACTGGGGGCATCGCCGGGTGAAGAACGACGAGCGCGACGCCACCGACCTGGTCGACCTGTTGCGCATGGGACGCCTGGCCGAGGCGTGGGTGGCCCCGCCACCGTGGCGGGAGCTGAGGGAGCTTGTCCGCTACCGGGCCAAGCTCGTGCATCTGCGGGCCGGCTTGAAGGCCCAGGTGCACGCCGTGCTGGCCAAGGAGGGGGTGACGGTCCCGATGTCGGACCTGTTCGGCGTCGCCGGGCGTGAGCTCCTCGACACCACCGACTTGGCGCCGGCCTACACCGTGCGCGTCGAGTCGCTGCGCGACGTGCTGGAGGTGGTCGAGCGAGAGATCGCCATGCTGGCCGGTCGCGTCGAGGCCTGGCTGGCCGATGACGCCGGCTACCGGGCCATCCAGGCCCTGCCCGGGGTGGGACCGGTCCTGGCCGCGGTGTTCGTGGCCGAGATCGGCGACGTCTCGCGCTTCCCGAGCGCCCGCCACCTGTGCTCGTGGGCGGGTCTGACGCCGACGCACCGCGAGTCCGACTCCACCGTGCGCCGGGGCCACATCACCAAGCAGGGATCGCGCCTGGTGCGCTGGGCGGCCGTCGAGGCCGTCGCCCGCCAGCGCGGCGACACCGCCATCCGCGCCCACCACCACCGGGTGGCCGAGCGCCGTGGCCGCAACATCGGGCGGGTGGCGGCCGCCCGCAAGCTGCTCACCCTCGTCTATTACGGCCTGCGCGACGGCGAGATCCGCTGCCTGGCCGACGCGGGGTGAGACCCGACCCGGACGCAGCCCGGCGCGTGCTCGCTAATTGTCATGGCCCCCGCCTCAAGCGGAGTGACCGAGCACTTGATTGAGCCCGCCAGGCTGCGGCCGAACCGCTCCATGTCGCCCTGTCGCGACGAAGAGATGACCGGCACCCGGGTTTCTGGGCTGCCCCGCCAGCATCGCCTGGCCCCTGGAGAACGAACCGCAACGCGTCCGATGACCGCCGAGGCGAGGAGCCTGAACCGGGCCGACGAACAGCGCACCTAAGAAGCCCTGGCGGGCTTCTTCAACCATTGTGTCGGGGGGTCACCCTCAGGGCCGTCAAGGCTTCCCCTATGGGCGGCCTGCGGCCGGCCTTGACCGCCCTGGCCCTCCCGCCCTGGCCCCGGGGCCTGTTCGGCGCGACCGTGCCATCACTCCACCCGCCGCTCGGTCATGCGAAAACCGACGGAAACCTTCGGTTCGCTCTTGACTTGAGGCGCTTCTTCAGAGATGACAT
>JBBRXY010000238.1:0-1954 GCA_038238185.1 Acidimicrobiales bacterium | reverse complement strand
GCCTCGGGAGATGACCGAACCCGCCCTAGCCGAGGCCATGTCGAGATCTCCACGGCCGTCCGGATGCCCGGTGGGCCGGGGCGACCTACCCCCCCCGCCCCCTTCCCGGCGAGGGTTCATGAGCGGACAGTTTCGTCAAGTGCCCAAGAGTGGAGGGAAAGGGAAGGCCGGCACCTGACTGGACCCCCAACAGTACGGGTGAGAAGCTCGACGTGGAGGGGCGAGGCAGATGTCGGTCAAGGAAGCGTTGTATCCGGTGACGGTGCGGCAGATCGAGGCGGCGACGGGGTCGGGTCGGTTGCGGATCACGACGGTGCGGCGGCTGGCGTTGCTGGTGGTCGGATTGGTTGCGGCCAAGAGCAGTGTGGTGGGGCCGATGGCGGGCGGGCTGTGGGAGTCTGGGGTCAGCACGGTGCTGGTAGCGAGCATCGCGCGACGATTGCGGCGGGTCTTGCACGATCCGAAGCTGAAGGCGGAGACGTGCTACCGGCCCGCGCTCAAGACGCAGGTGAACTGGGACGGGCTGCTCAAGCAGGGCACGCCGGTGGTGCTGGCGCTCGATGAGAGCAGCCAGGAGGAGCGGGTCCACCGGCTGCGGGTGAGCCTGACGTCCTGGGGGACGGGCGTGCCGTTGGCCTGGAAGATCTGGTCGCAGAACACGCCGCTGGAGGAGGGCGCGTACTGGGCGGCGATGGATGAGGTGCTCGCCCAGGTCGCCACGATCGTGCCGGCCGGACTCGAGGTGATCATAACGGCCGATCGGGCGTACGACATCCCGCCGTTCATCGATCGGGTCGCCGCGCGCGGCTGGCACTGGGTCGTGCGGCTCAAGGCCAATGCCGCGACCCGCTTTCTGGACGCCCAGCACCGTGAGCATGCGGTCAAGTCGCGGATCCGGCGATACGTCGGGGCGCCCGGGCAGCGCTGGAAGGCGCGCGGTCGGCTCTTCAAGAAGGCCGGCTGGCGCCCGGCCAGCATCGTGGCGGTCTGGGCAGCGGGCACCCAGGAGCCGCTGGTCGTGGTGACCGACCTGCCGCCGCGCTGGGAGGTGCTCCGCAGCTACGACCGACGCTTCTGGATCGAGGCGGGCTTCAAAGCCGACAAATCGAGCGGTTGGCAGTGGGAAGATTCCCAGGTCACCGACCTCGAGCATGTCGAGCGCCTCCTGGTCGCCATGGCCTGGGCGACGTTGCTCGTCCTCCGCCTCGGCCTCCACGAGGCCCGCGTCAGTCTCCTGGCCGTCGCCCGCGCCACCCGCGCCTCCCTGACCCATCCCGCCCCCAGACGGCCCCCAAAACCCCAACCCGCCCATGAGAGCCTCCTGACCATCGGCCTCCGCCTCGCTCGTCGCTGGCTCTCCGGCTCGGCCGCCCCCCCAAATTCCTGGACCCTCACCCACCTCGCCTCCACCGCCTGGACCTCCCGCTGGCGACCGGCCCAGTCCCATCGCTTGGTCTTCGCTCAAACTGTCCGCTCATGAACCCCAGCGGGGGGAGGCCGGGTGGGGGGCGCCGGCTCGCCGGCGACCGCCGGACTACAAGTCCCGCCGACGAAACGCCAGCACCGCCCAGGTCAGGAAGATGCCTGGGTAGACCAGCGACCAGAGCACGAACGGGGTCGACGGCGCGACGCTGGAGAAGAACGGGATCGCGCCGCGCCCGGCGCTGGTCGCCAGCAGGAAGGCCGGCGATTGAAAATAATAGGAGGCGCCACGCCAGATCGCGTCGCTCGGGATGAACAGGCTCACGACGATGCCGAGGTTGACCATCGCGTCGATCGAGGTAACCAGGCCGAGCGACTCGATGATCCCGGCCAGCCAGGCCAGGCCGAACAGCGAAAAGACGACGACCCCGTTCGCGAGGGTCGAGAACAGGACGCTGCCACACCGGCTGATAGTCACCAGCACGATCGACTCGAGCATCATCAGGCCGATCGCCCGCCAGGGGTCGATCGG
>JBBRXY010000237.1:0-1961 GCA_038238185.1 Acidimicrobiales bacterium | reverse complement strand
TTCCGCGCCCGCGGCTCCGAGCGGTTAGGACGCTCCTCCAGCCGGTAACCGGCGATCACCTCACGCAGTCGGCGGCACAACGCCGCCAACTCGTCCGCCCCCGCCGTCCACATCCCGCCCGCGAAGGCGTTCACCGCCTGCACCGCCCCCTTGAAGCTCAACTGCACCGGGTACAGGCCCGCCGCCCGCGCCGCCTCCGCCATCTGCCCGCGGATCAGGTTGTACCCCGGCAGGTGCGCCCACACCTCCTTGCGCACCATCTCCGGCGTCTGACCGCGGAGCACGTCCATCTGCAATGTCTGCTTCAACGCCCTTAGATTCAGCTCCGCCTGCCAGCGGATCCGGTAGAGCAACGCCACGTCCGACCGCGGCATCCCCGCGGGGTCCAGCAGCGTCGTCGCCACCACCAGCACCCGGGTCCGGAAGCCGGGGACCGCCACCCGTGCACGCACCTCGCGGACCGTCAACGTGGCCGGCAGGGCCGCGTAGGTGGCCTCGTCCATCCACCCCGGACGCACCGGCTTGGGCCAGCTCACCACGTGGTCGTCGGGACCCAGACGCCGCCCGCGGCGGAAATCGACCCGCCGCCGCTGGTGCGGGCGGCACACCAGGTCGGCGCCCCGCTGCCGCACCAAGGCGATCCCCCAGTAGGAGCCGAAACCCCGGTCCGCCAACAGGATATCGCCCTCGTCCAGGTTGCCCGGCAGGGTATGGAACAGGGCCGTCTCGCCCGTCCGCTTGCCGTGGTAGCGGCCTATGGCGGCGTCGAGGGCCGTGCCGACGGACAGGGAGAACAGCACCACCATGCGGGCGATGGGGAAGCCCAGGCCCGGCTTCTGCGAGCCCGGCTGCGGGTATTCTTGCTGGTTGGCGGGCGTGTCGGGCATGCTCACGGTGGTGCCATCGACGACCTTGAGGGGCCGGCCGTCCCAGCGCCAGGCGGCCGGGGCCTGGTCGTGGAGGCGGCGGCCGGTGACGCGGGTCAGGCGGGCGAGCACGCCTTCGGGGAGTCGGCCGCGGGCCTTGCAGTAGGCGCTGGGGTCGGGGGAGCAGGGGGGCAGTTGCCGGGCGGTACGCCAGGCGCAGAAGCGGGCGACGGTGGGGCGGCAGGAGGGGTCGGGGTCGAGGACCTGGGAGAGGAAGAGCCAGAGGGTGACGAAGGGGGAGAAGAGGCGGTCGCGGAAGGAGACCCCTTCGTCGTGGAGGGCCTGGCGGATGGTGTCGCGGTCGAGGAGTCGGGCGAAGGGGAGCTCGGGCGCCTGGTGGAGCTGCTGGCGCCGCTGCTCGACTTGGCGAGGTCGCGGGGACGGGGTAGCATGGCTCATGGGTGGCCTCCTGGGGGCTGAGTCGGTGATACGCTCAGTGTACCAGGTAGGCCATCCGTCGTTACCCCCTCGGGCGGCACGACTTGGGCTTAAGTCCATGCCATTCACAGAGCCCCCGTTTTCCACGGTCATTAGGCCGTGGCCACATTGAAGCGGGGCCGCCGACGACCGCCAGGTCCTCCAACTGGCGTTTTCCACGGTCACCAGGCCGTGGCCACATTGAAGCCCCGCTTCCTTCATCGTCAACACCAGAAAAAGCGGCACCTCGCGCGGTCTCGAGGAACTATATAGTGGTGGACGGCGTTCGTTCAAATGGAGCCGCGTGATGGCCAAGGCATTTGCCAGCCCGATCCTGCACCTCATCCGCCGGGTCGTCGAAGACCGGCAGGTGCGGGAGCTGCCCGACCAGGACCTGCTCCGGCGGTTCCATGCCCAACAAGATCAGGCTGCCTTCCATTCCCTGCTGCGCCGCCACGGGCCGATGGTGCTCGACGTGTGCCGCGGCACGCTGGGCAACGAGGACGACGCCGAGGACGCCTTCCAGGCCACCTTTCTCATCCTCGCCCGCAAGGCCAGGTCGATCCGCAAGGCGGGGTCGCTCGGGAGCAGGCTGCACGGCGTCGCCTACCGAACCGC
>JBBRXY010000236.1:0-1962 GCA_038238185.1 Acidimicrobiales bacterium | reverse complement strand
CAGCTCCATCCGGCTGCGTGTCGTCTCGATGGAGATCGCATCCGCGTCCATGTCCGCGATCGCGCCCATGATGTCGTTGAACTCCGAGTAGCACATGTGGGTGTGGATCGCGGTCTCGTCGCGCACGCCCGCGGTCGCCAGGCGGAAGCACGCCGCCGCCCAGCGCAAGTAGTCGTCCCAGTCCGCCGCGTAGCGCTTCCGGCCCCACTCACGTCACCGCCGGCTCCTTCGGCTGCGGTTGCGATGTGGGCGAGGCCGCGGTCGGCGACGTCCGGCGGGCCCCCCGGGTCACGATCACGAAGGCGACAACGGCGACGGTGAGGGCGATGGCGGCGCCAAGCAGGCCGGCGAGCCACGGCGAGGTGCCCGAGGCCCCCGCCTTGCCCCGAACACCCGGCGGGCGGGGCATAGCGGACCCGCGTGAAGTAGAGGCGGCGCCAGAGGGCCACGGCACCGTGCCGGCGCAAGGTTCGCACCGGACGGTCGTCGCGTCGCTAGTCCCGTGTTCCGCACATGGCGGCGCTTGGGTTCGTTCGAGAAACATGTAGCTCCATGCAGGAGATTCGCAGGGTGGTCGCGAAAGTCCTTACATGGCAAGGAAAAGACCGATTCTGGGGCCGGCCCAGGTCACGCGGGACAAGGTGTTGGGGTCGCTGCCGGTGATCGCCGAGTTCTGCCGTCGACTCGACATCCGGGGGATCGTCGACCGGGCGTGCCCGGTGCGTGACGTGGCCATCGCCACCCACGGCCAGGTCATCGAGACGTTGGTGGCCAACCGCCTCACGTCGCCCCAGCCCCTGTCCCACGTGGAGGACTGGGCGCGGGAGTGGGCGGTGGCCGAGGTGTTCGGTGTCGAGCCCGATGCCCTCAACGACGACCGGGTCGGTCGGGCCCTCGATGCGGTGGCACCGGCGCTGGGCGCCATCGTCGGCTCCGTCGGGGTCAACGCCATCGCCGGCTTCGGCATCGACGTGTCCCGCATCCACTGGGACATGACCTCGATGTCGCTGTTCGGCGACTACGACACGCCCGAGGCGGCCTTCGCCGAGCCGTCCCACGGACACCCGAAGGACCGGCGAGTCGATCTCAAGCAGATCCAGACGGGGATCGGGGTGACCGCCGACGGGGGCATCCCCATCTTCCACCGGGCCTTCGACGGCCGAGCCGGTGAGGTCAACCAGGTAGTGGGGGCCATGGAGTCGCTGCGGTCGATGTGCGGGCCCCGCCGGTTCATGCTGGTCGGCGACACCAAGCTGGTCTCCTACGGCAACCTCGCTGCCCTGACCAGGGCGCAGATGACCTTCATCGCCCCGGCCTCCAAGGCCTACGTCGGTGCCGACACGCTGCGGGCTGCCAACGACATGGACCTCGTCGACGTCGATTACGTCGCCCGCCGCGACGCTGACAAAGCCCCGGATTCGCGGGGTCGCTACCGCGTCGGGGAGGACGCCTGGGCCATGTCGCCGGCCAAGTCCCACAAGGGCGAAACGATCATGCTGCGCCGGGTGTTCGTGTGGTCGTCGGCCGATGCCGGCGCCGCCGCCAAAGCGCGGGAAAAGAAGCTCGGCCGGGCCCGGGAGGATCTCGATGCCCTCAGGCGCGGCCTGGGCAGCCGCCACTACCCGAACCCCGACAAGGTCACGGCCCGATTGACCGTGATCGCCACCAAGCGGCGCGTCGGCGACTACCTGGTCACCACCGTCGGCACCGACGCTTCGGGCACACCGACCCTGGAGTGGCACTTCGACCAGGCCGCCCTCGACGACGAAGCGGCCACCGACGGCTGGTACTGCCTGCTCACCAACCTCGATCTCGCCGACGCCGATGCCGGCGAGGTGCTGGTCCGCTACAAGGGCCAAGAAGTCGTCGAACGCCGCTTCGGCGGCTTCATGGGTCCACTCGCCGTCGCCCCCATCTTCTTGAAGAACAACCGCCGTATCGAGGCGCTCCTGAGTGTCATCT
>JBBRXY010000235.1:0-1970 GCA_038238185.1 Acidimicrobiales bacterium | reverse complement strand
TGCACAGGGTCGGCTTCGCCGGCCCGGCTCCGACCAACTGCCACTTGGACCGGCGTCACGCGAGCGGGCTCAGACCGCCCCTGAGGACCACCGACGTGTACCGCCGCGACGCCCCGGTCACGGTCTGAGGTCGCTCGCTAACACTAGCCGCGTGTTCCGCACATGAGTGGGCGTGAAGCGTTGTCCATGGGTTGGCCTCCGGTGTTCAGCGGGTGGTAATCGGGTCGACGCCGAGAAGCTCGAGGATGCGGGCGGCCAGCGCCGGTGGCGCGGGGATGACGGGCGGCCCGGTGGCCGACGCGGGGATGAGGGGCAGCCGGCCGAGGGCTTGGAAGATGAGGCGCCCAGTGGGTCGAGCCTTGGGGCGACCGGGGAAGCCGGTCATCGTCACCTCGGGCGCGATGGCGTGACGGACCTGGCGCTCGACGAGGCAGAAGATGAGCAGAGCCAGGCAGATGACACTGAGGAGGGCCTCGATGCGGCGGTTGTTCTTCAAGAAGATGGGGGCGACGGCGAGGGGGCCCTTGAAGCCGCCGAAGCGGCGTTCGACGACTTCTTGGCCCTTGATGCTCCTATAGATGTCAAGCTGCCGCAGCCAGGTTTTTCTGACCGATATCTGACAGCACTGCGAAGACCTCCCTGGCCACGTATCGCTTGAGGCATCGGATGATCTCGGCCTTCGACTTGCCTTCGCTGGTGCGACGCTCGGCGTACTCCTTGGTCCTGGCGTCGTAACACAGGCGGACGAGCACGATCCGGTAGAGCGCGGATTGGCCTGGCGGTCACCGCCTCGGTTGAGGCGGTGGCGGACGGTCTTGCCAGAGGAGGCATCGATGGGCGAGACCCCGCACAGATGAGCGAACGCGGCCTCCGAACGAAGTCGCTCGGGATTGTCGCCCGCGGTCACGAGCAGCGTCCCGGCCACCTCGGTGCCGACCCCGAAGATGGCGACGAGGGCGGGAGCGGTTTCGGTGGTGAGACGCGCGAGCTCGGGATCGAGAATCTTGATCTCAGCTGCCAGCGCCTCGTGCCGGCAGGCGAGCGACCGCATCGCCAGTTTCGTGGCGGCGAGGGGGCCGACAATGTCCCCAGGTCGTAGCCGAGCGCACTGGCGCACGAGGTGCGTGGTCGACAGGCCTCGCAGTTGCTCACGTAGTTCGGCCGGGGCGTTGACCACCAGGGCCTTGAGAGCGTTGACGGCCTGGGTGCGAGCCTTGACGGCCGACGAACGGGCTGTTCGCAGGGCCCTGACCATCTCGACCCGGTTGTCCCCGGACTTCGGCACGGCGATGGCCTCGCCGGACAGCACCGCCCTGGCCGCGGCCTCAGCGTCGACGAGATCGGACTTGCCCTTGAGCCGCCGAGCTTTGCGATCGGGCCGGTTGATCTCGATCACGGCCTGGTCCGCGCCGCGAAGGAACCGAGATAGCCCGGCCCCGTAGGAGCCGGTGCCCTCGATGCCCCAGGCCTCGACCTCACCATGGACTTGCGCCCACCTCAGCAGGTCCCGGTAGCCGCCGGGCGTGGTCGAGATGGTGGTGTCGCCCAGGTGGCGGCCGAGGTGGTCTTTGGCCACTGCGACATGTGCGTCCTTGTGGGTGTCCACGCCCACGGTGACGCGAACGGGCTCCCGTTGCGCGTGGTGGGCACTGCCGTCTCCTTCTCGTAGGGGGTGATGGTGCACGCCAGCCGGGCGGGCGGGACAGCACTGCGAGGGGGCCTCTACGCCAGGCTCCTATCAAGTCACTGCTCGCTCGGTTGGCAATGCTCGTGGTGGCCACAACACCGGGTCGACAGATCAAGGGAAAGGCACGAGGCCGGTAGCCAACCGAGTCAGACCCGGGATGCGACCACCACAACGGCATCATCGCAGTAGCGGACCAGCACCTCGCCAGCATCGCCATCCGCGGGATCGAGGTTGGTGAGCAGGCAGTACCAGCCGTCGGTGGCCGCTTCGTCGTCGAGGGCGG
>JBBRXY010000234.1:0-1981 GCA_038238185.1 Acidimicrobiales bacterium | reverse complement strand
TCACCGGTCTGTTCGTGCTCGCGGCCATCGCCATGGTGGTGGGCTTTGTGGCCACCCTCTTTCTGCAGGAGATCCCCCTGCGCAAGTCCCGCAGTGGGGCGCGTTCCGCCCCAGCGATCGAAGGCATGGAGGGGGGCTTGCTCGAAGAGACGCTCGACGAGGCCCTGGCCGACCTGGCCGACGTCGGGAGCGACCTCTCGTCGGTCGACGGCATCGACGCCGAGCAACCAGCCGAACGGCCAGCCGAACGGCCAGCCGGGCGGCCGGCGCGTGAAGTCCAGGGTGCGCCGGCACGCGTACGAGTGGAGGACGTCAGAGCCCCTGCCGGCGGCTCACGGCGCTAAACGCGAACGCCAGAGCTGCCTAGTATTGCAGTTCCCCTTACACTTGGTGGCAGCGAGTTCACCAGAGGGAGGGGGACGTGCCTGGACGCGGCTGTGTCTGTGCGGACGAAGAGACGGTGGCGGCCGGGTGCGCCCGAGAGGTCGAGGAGGTGGCGGCCGGGCTGCGGCGGCACTTCCGGCGCCCAGAGGCGTTTGACCACGCCCGAGACTATCTCCGCGGTCTGCTCGCCGACGTGGAGCGCAAGAACGGCT
Source organism: Acidimicrobiales bacterium (assembly GCA_038238185.1). Taxonomy (GTDB): domain Bacteria; phylum Actinomycetota; class Acidimicrobiia; order Acidimicrobiales; family AC-14; genus DATAQC01. Next base: position 1,385 of record JBBRXY010000234.1, on the reverse strand, counting down.
GGCAGCTGGCCGAGCAGGCCGGGTACGGCCACCCGCGGGGCATCCAGCGCGTCCTCGACCGCTATCAGTGGGACGCCGACGCCGTGCGCGACGACCTGCGGCAGTACGTCGTCGGGGCGCTGAGCGATCCGCGGGCGGTGCTGGCCGTGGACGAGACCAGCTTCGTCAAGCAGGGGACGAAGTCGGCCGGGGTGGCCCGACAGTACTGCGGGACGCTGGGCAAACGGGCCAACTGCCAGGTGGGCGTGTTCCTGGGCTACGCCAGCCCGAAGGGCTACACTGGCCTCGACCGGGCCCTCTATGTGCCCCAGCAGTGGACCGACGATCGAGTGCGCTGCCGCGTGGCGGGCGTCCCGGACGCCGTCCCCTTCCAGACCAAGCCCCAGTTGGCGCTGACGCTCATCGAGCGCGCCCTGGACGCCGGGGTCCCCGCCGCCTGGGTGGTGGCGGACGAGGTGTATGGCAACGACAGCAAGCTCCGGCGGGCGTTAGAGGCCCGCGACCAAGCCTACGTCGTGGCCGTCCGCCGCGACTACCCCGTCTCGACGTGGCCGCCCTACGGGCCGCCTGCCCCCTGGACGGTCGTGGCTGCGGTGGCCGCCGCGCTGTCGGCTGGGGTCGCGATGTGGACCCGTCGGAGTTGCGGCGAGGGCATCCAAGGCCCGCGAGTGTACGACTGGGTGTACCTCCCGGTGCGCCCCGCGCGGCAAGAGGGCTGGGTGCACGCCGTCCTCGTCCGCCGCCACCCCGAGCGCGTGGAGGAGCTGGCCTATTACCTTGTTTACACCTCCAGCGATACTCCACTCGACGAGATCCTCCGGGCCGCGGGGGCCCGCTGGACGATCGAGGAGACCTTCAAATTGGCGAAAGGGCAGGTGGGGCTCGACCAGTACGAGGTCCGCAGCTGGTCGGGCTGGTACCGCCACATGACCTTGGCCCTGCTGGCCCTCGCCGCCCTGACCCTCGGCGCCGGGCAAAAGGGGGGACGCTCGGGGCGCCCTACACCCCGTGCCCGGTCCACATCCCGATCACGGTCCCCGAGATCCGCCGGCTCCTCGTCCGCTTCCTCTGGCGCCTCACCCAGCCCCCGCCCACCCTCGGCGAGGTCGTCGCCTGGTCTCGCTGGCGGCGCCATCACCAGAAGATCGCCCAAGCCAGCCACCGAAAGCGTCGCTTGAAGCGTCAAGGGGAACTGCAATACTAGGGCCGCATTTGGGGCCGGCAACCCAGGCTACCACAATGAGCCGTCAGCCCGGTGGCGTCCTCGCCGCCGATGTGGTTTCATACAGCGCAGGCAAAAACAGGGCTCCAGCGATCGAGAACAGTGACCGAGAACAGCGATCGAGAACAGCAATCCAGATCAGAGATCGAAATGGGATCATGGC
>JBBRXY010000233.1:0-1990 GCA_038238185.1 Acidimicrobiales bacterium | reverse complement strand
TGGCCGTCTTCAGGTAGCGCTGGAGGCGGCGGTCCTCCCGCTCGGTGAGCTCCCGGTCGACGAGCATCCCGAGGCGTTCCTCGAAGCTCAGCGCCTGGAAGGTGGCCGAGGCGTCCTGTTCGGCCAGGCCGGCGGCCATGGCTCCGAGCTTGAGGGCGTAGAGGCCCTCGGTGGTCTGGTGGTTGAGCACGTGGGTTCCTTTCATCGGTAGTAGCCCGGGCCGCGGAGGTTGTCGTGGTCGGGATGGGCGGGCACCGCCGCCGCCGCCGCCGGCAGGGGCTTGCGGTCCAGGCCGGTGCGCAGGATCGACTCGACCGAGCGGTAGCTGTGGGCCCGGACGGCCAGGGCCCGCCTGCAGGCCGCCTCCAGGCGCTCGGCCCCGTAGCGCTCTCCCAGGCGGACGATGCCCAGGCAGGAGCGGAACCCCTGCTCGGGATGGCGCCGCGCCGCCAGGATGGCCTCGGCGAGGGTGGCGGTGGCCGGCCCGGTCTTGGCCGCCCAGGAGATGATGCGCCCCGGCGTCCACGCCGCGTGGCGGCGGTGGGACTCGGGCATGTGAGCCGGGTCGGTGGAGTAGCCGGGGGCGAAGCGGCGCAGGTGGGAGGCGGCCCGGCGGTGGCGGTGGAAGACCTCGACGACCGCGGCGGACACCCGCACGTCCACCGCCTCGCCCGCCAGGGCGTAGGGCACCGAGTAGAAGTGGCGGTCGGCGCGGAGCTCGATGTGGTAATCGATGTTGACCTTGGTCCGGCGCCAGGTGGCGAACTCATAGCGCGTCGCCGGCAGCGGCCGCAGGGCCGGGCGGTCGAGCTCGGCGAACAGGCTGGCCCGGCTCCCGGCCAACTTCTTGAACGGCCGGGCGTTCATCCATTCGGCCAGGCGGGCGATCTCGACGTTGGCCTCGGCCAGGCTGGTGAATCGCTCGTTGCGGACCCGGGCCATGATCCAGCGCTCGGCCAGCAGCACCCCGGCCTCGACCTTGGCCTTGTCCCGGGGCTTGTAGGAACGGGCCGGGATGACCGCCACGCCGTAGTGGGCGGCCATGTCCTGGTAGGTGGCGTTGACGTCGGGCTCGTAGCGGTGCGGGCGGGTCACCCCCGAGCGCAGGTTGTCGCACACCACGATGGCCGGGCAGCCCCCCAGCGCTTCGAAAGTGCGCACGTGGGCGGTGACCCAGTGCAGCAGCTCCTGGGACCGGACCGCCTCGGCGTAGAGGAAGCTGCTGGCCCCGAGCACGGCCACGAACAGCTCGGCCTCGAAGGCCAGTTCGCCGGTGCGCTCGTCGTAGATCGGGATGCGATGGCCCGGGAAGTCGACGAAGAGCTTCTCGCCCGCCTTGTGCTCCTGGCGCATGACGACGTCGACGCCCCGCCGCCACCGACGGTAGAGCTCGCAGAACTGGCTGTAGGCGTGGCCGTCTGGGAATGCCTCCTTGTGCTCGAGCCACAGCAGCATGAGGGTGACGTGGGGCCGTTTCAGCTCCACGTGCACCTTGGCCCACTCCGGCAGGGGACGGGCCACCGGCGGCGGCGCCTCGGTGGTGAACAGGAGCGCTTCGAGGGCGTCGTCGTCGAGGCCCTTGGGCAGCGGCCATGTGAGCCCTGCCGCGTTGGCTCGCCGCAGGTGGTCGGCAACGGTGGTGAACGGCATCTGGACCGATGCCGCGGCTTGGCGCAGGCTGAGGCCCTCGTGCAGGGTCAACCGGAGTGCATCTCGGATCTTGCGCATGCTGATATGGGGCCGGGGCATCGGCGTCTCCTTGAACGGTCTTGGTGGACGGTTCAAGTCAAGACGCCGGTGTCCTCACCTCACGGCGGCGCTACATGGCCTCCTGCCCGACGGGTGTACGAAAACACCGGAATCGCTGTACGGATTCGACCGGAACGGGTGTACGAAAACCTCCGGAGCACTCACTACTGGACGCTCAACGGTGATCAGCCGTCGCTCACCCTCGTCGACCTCGTCGCCGGGCCCCAGGTGCACCGGGAGC
>JBBRXY010000232.1:0-2014 GCA_038238185.1 Acidimicrobiales bacterium | reverse complement strand
GGGGTGCCCTCCTGGCGCTTGCCTTGGCGGGCCTCGTGTTGTCTCTTGGCCGCTTCCTCGCCCTGCCAAGCGGGGGGCACGCTGGCGGGATCGCCCGCGACGATCGGATCTTTAGCTGACAGCGAGGACCGCACAACGGCAGGCCCCATCTCATCAGGGAGGTTGTCCCAGGGCTTGTTGAAGTGAGGTGGCGGTCCCCCGCCTGAGACCTGCCGGGATGGTAGGTGTCGGGCGTTCCAGCCAGAACACCGAACAAGGAAGGGGACCACCACCCATGAAGACCGTACCGACCCTGCAGGCTGTCAGCGACGATGGGCCAGCGGCCCGGCCGGCGCTGTCGGCCGAGCTGCAGCTGGCGTTCACCGATGTGGCCGAGCTGGCCCGTGAGGGCCTGCTGGCCATGAGCGTGGGCATCGGCCTGCGAGTGATGGCCGAGATGATGGAGGCTGAGGTGACCGACGTCGTCGGCCCCAAGCACGCCAAGATCCCGGACCGGACGGCCAGCCGCCACGCCTCGGCGTCGGGCTCGGTCGTCCTCGGCGGCCGGCGGGTGCCGATCAGCCGTCCACGGGCCCGGACCGTGGAGGGCACCGAGGTGGAGTTGGACACCTACGCCACGTTCTCCGCCGATGACCTGCTCACCAAGGTCGTGCTCGAGCGGATGCTGGCCGGGGTCGCCACCCGCCGTCATCGGGCCGTGGCCGAACCGGTGGGCCGGACGGTGGACGACACCGCTGGTTCGACGTCGGCTTCGTCGGTGTCCCGCCGGTTCAAGGCGGCCACGGCCACCGCGTTGGAGGAGCTGATGGGCCGTGACCTGTCGGAGCTGGCCGTGGTGGCGATGATGATCGACGGCGTCCACTTCGCCGAGCAGTGCTGCGTGGTCGCCCTGGCCATCTGCGCTGACGGCACCAAGGTCCCGGTCGGGCTGTGGTTGGGCGACACCGAGAACAAGACCGTCGTCACCCACCTGCTGGCCGACCTCTCCGACCGGGGAGTGGACGCGTCCGGCGGGATCCTGTTCGTGATCGATGGGGCCAAGGCGCTGGCCGCCGGCGTGCGGAAGGTGTTCGGTGACCAGGCGCTGATCCAACGTTGCACCCTCCACAAGCGGCGGAACGTCACTGACCACCTCCCCAAGGACCAGCGCCGATTCACCGACGCCAAGCTGGCCAAGGCGTTCAACAACCGGGACGCCACCGCCGGCCTGCGGGCCGCTAAGGAGCTTGCCCGGCTGTTGGAGGACCGCCACCCCGATGCCGCCGCCAGCCTCCGAGAAGGGCTCGATGACATGTTCACCGTCCGCCGGCTCAACCTGTCCGACCGGCTGGCCCGAACCTTGACGAACACCAACGCCATCGAGTCGATGATCTCCATCGCCCGCTCCACCAGCCGCAACGTGAAGCGGTGGCGGGACGGGAAGATGGTCAAGCGGTGGGTGGCCGCCGGCATGATCAACGCCGAACGGAGCTTCCGCCGGGTCAAGGGCTGCCAGGACATGCCCACCCTCGTCGCCGCCCTCAACCGTCACGTCAACGCCGATGTCACACCCTCATGCCAGACTGAGGCAGCCGCCTAACGACCAAGGGCCGCCACCGATCTTCAACAACGATCGGGACATCCTCCACCTGGGCTGCCCCGGTGGCGACCGGCGGTGACCCGATCACCGCCTACGCCGTCACCCTCTACCAGGGCACCCCCGGCTCGGGTGTGCTCAACGCCGCCCAGACGTGTGCCGGGCCGTGCCCCACGGCGACGTTCACCGGGCTGGCCGGGAACACCTCCTACTACGTGACGGTCGCCGCTGTCACCGCCGCAGGGACCGGTCCGGTGGCCACGTCGAACCCGGCGGTCACCCTCACCGAGATGTCAGGGGCCGGTGAACGGGACTTCTTCACCTACCAGACGGCCACCATCGACGACCGGACCACGGCCAAGGTCAACGTCGGCACCGGCAACCTCGAGGTCACCGTGGCCGGCCTGGCCGTGCCCGTGGTCGGCGGCACCCGCAGCC
>JBBRXY010000231.1:0-2036 GCA_038238185.1 Acidimicrobiales bacterium | reverse complement strand
CCCGTGCATGAACTACCTACGCGGTCGTCAGCCCGAGGCCGTTGCAGCACAAGGGCTTTGACGACCGCAACGTCCGAGTAGTTCCGGTACGAGCCCTTAGCCTCGATTGTTCGTACGGCCTCTGATTGACCGGGTGTATTGCCGCGGAATAGCCCTCCTGAGCTGGGAGAATGCCTGTTGTCGAGGCAGGTAGACATCCCAGGAGGAGGGCTCCTTGAAGGTACATCGTAGCCAGTCGGTCCGCCGTCCGAAGGTGACCACCGACGGTGAGGGGTTGGTGTCCCACGTCGGCACCAGTTTGCTGGCAGAACTGGCCGACCGCTCGGGGCTGACCGAGGCGCTGTCGGTGGCAATGGGCGACTGCGGGATCTCCTGGCACACCCATGACCCCGGCGTCGTGCTCACCCACATGGCCGTGGCCATCGCCGACGGCGCCGACTGTCTGTCCAAGCTGGCCGTGCTGAGAGACCAGGAGGCGTTGTTCGCCCCGGTGGCTTCCTACGCCACGGCGTGGCGGGCGATGGAGGCGGTCAGCGCGCCGGAGCTGGCAGCCATCGACGTCGCCCGGGCCGCCGCCCGGGCCCGGGTGTGGGCCGCCGGTGGAGCACCGGCCACGGTGACGCTGGACTTCGACGCCACCCTGGTCGACGCCCACTCCGACAAGCAGGACGCGGCGCCGACCTACAAGCGCGGTTTCGGCTTCCATCCTCTCGGTGTGTGGTGCGACGAGACGGGCGAGGCCTTGGCCGCCATGCTGCGGCCGGGCAACGCCGGGGCCAACACCGCCGCGGATCACACCAAGATGCTCGACGCCGCCCTGGCCCAGCTCCCGCCCGAGTGGCAGACCGGTCACCGGCCCGGCGACGATCCCACCACCGTCGTGCATCCCATCCTCGTGCGGGCCGACTCCGCCGGTGCCACCCACGGGTTCGTCGACGCCCTGGTCGAGCGCAACATCGGCTATTCCATTGGCTTCGACGTCGACGGCCGGGTGCGTGACGCCCTGATGTTGGCCCAGGAGGAGGACTGGGTGCCCGCCGTCGAGGGCGACGGCAGCCGCCGCCCTGGGGCGTGGGTGATCGAGTTGACGGCCCTGACCGACCTCGGCACCTGGCCGCCGGGGGCCCGGCTGATCTGTCGACGGGAACGCCCCCACCCCGGTGCCCAGCTGTCGTTGTTCGACATCGGGGAGGGCTTCCGCCACACGTGCTTCATCACCGGCTCGCCCGGTGAGCCGGCACCCCTGGAGCTGCGCCAACGCCGCCACGCCCGGGTCGAGGACCGCATCCGCGGCGCCAAGGCGTGCGGGCTGCGCAACTTCCCGTTCGAGGACTTCGTGCGCAACGAGGCGTGGCTGGTGCTGGTCGTGATCGCCCAGGACCTGCTGGCGTGGACGGCCAGGCTGTGCCTCGACGGCGCCCTGGCCAAGGCCGAGCCGGCCACGCTGCGCTACCAGCTCCTCCACGTTGCCGCCCGCCTCGCCCGGCGGGGGCGGAACCTGCACTTGCGCATCGACGCCGTCTGGCCGTGGCGCAATGAGCTCGCCGCCGCCTTCGGCCGCCTTCGTGCCGCCCTCTGCTGAGCCCCATCCCCGGGCTGCGCCGGCCCAGATCGTCCCATCGAGGCGCACCAACCGGTCAACTCGGAACTCCTTGGTCAGCCACGTCCAGTCTGCGGTCACCACCCATGGTGGCCATCCTCGGAGCCAATTCCCCGCTCGACTCAGCCGTCCCTGTCGCCGTACGAACAATCGAGGCTAAACAGTGATCCTACACCGCTAACATGGAATCCGGCAGGCAACTCGTCTCTAATGTCGGGCGCTTCGCCTCAACATTGGCGCCCAATGTGAACACTACGCGCGATTACACGACAGACCCACGACAGGTCCGGGGACTCCCTACGCCGGCACCGACCTCGTACCGCCGGCCGGCGCGACCCGAGCCGGCCGGGTGGATGCAGGCGGCGCCGGGTCCAGGGCGCTTTCGGGCAGGGACTTGTCGACGACGCGGCGCGCCACGTCGGCGAGGAGAAGGTTG
>JBBRXY010000230.1:0-2056 GCA_038238185.1 Acidimicrobiales bacterium | reverse complement strand
GGAACGGTCGTCGGCCACCTCGTAAAGGGCCGCCAGCACTGAGGCGTCCACCGCCCCATCGGCCACCGCGTGCTTGAAGAACTCCCGCACCACCACGAGCACGTGGTTGATGCGGGCAGCGCCCGGCGCACGACCACGACCTGAACCGGCCTGGGTTTGACGGAGGCTCGTTCGGTTGTTTTGCCGGAGGGCGGTCGTCGCCCTCCGGCGGTGATTGTGCACCACCGCGTGGGTCGGTGGGAAGGGCCGCTGGCCGGAGCTCAGCGGCGAAGGTCGACATGGGCGACGGGCTCGTCGCAGTGGGGGCAGAGCTTGCCCGGCCCGACTCGACGGCAAAAGAGATTGCAGTCCTCGCAACGGCGGGTGCCGAGGTAGCGCTGCTCACACGACGGGCACTCATAGACGGTGTCGTCGGGGACGGCGACGGCGGGGACGGGTGCGTCGTCGGTGTGGAGTGCCCGCCAGCTGGCCTGCTTGCAGGCGTCCGAACAGAAGCGACGCCGCCCCGACCGGGCGAAGGAGGCGCCGCACCACCCGCAGGGGACCATCGACACGATCGTAACGCTATCGTAACGGAAGGCCATCCGGTGGGCACGGTCAGGCCGCGTCGGTGCGGGGATGGTCACGGTGCCAGGCGGCCTCGGCCTCGACCTCGGCCGGCGTGCGATCGGCCAGCTCTGAATGCAGCCGGTCGGTGTTGAACCACGCAACCCAGGCGCAGGTGGCGGCCTCCAGGTCGTCGAGGCCCCGCCACGGCCCCCCGTTGTCGGCCAGGGCGGCGGGGTTTCGGTGGAGCTCGGCCTTGAACAGCCCGATGGCCGATTCGGCCATGGCGTTGTCGTAGCTGTCGCCGACGGTGCCGATGGAGGGCGCGGCGCCGATGTCGGCCAGGCGGTCGGTGTAGGTGATGGAGGTGTACTGGCTGCCGGCGTCGGAGTGACAGACCAGCCCCTCCAGGCTGAGGCCCCGGCGGCTCCAGGCGGCCATGTCCAGCGCGTCGAGGACCAGGCTGGCGCCCATGGTGCGGGCCGCCTTCCAGCCCACGATGCGCCGTGAGAACACGTCGACGACGAAGGCGACGTAGACGATGCCCGACCACGTCGAGCAGTAGGTGAAGTCGGCCACCCACAGTCGGTCGGGGCGCTCGGCCACGAAGCGGCGCCCCACCAGGTCCGGGGCCCGGACGTGGGCGGGATCGGGCCGGGTGGTGAAGCGCTTCTTGGCCCGGGTCGCCCCGCGTAGGCCCATCGCGGCCATCAGCCGGGCGACCTGGTCGCGGCCGACGTCGAGACCGGCCCGCCGGGCGGCCTTGTGGAGCTTGCGGCGCCCGTACACCGAGTAGTTCTTCACGAACAGCGCCAGGAGCAGTGGTGCAAGGACGGCGTCACGCACCGCCCGGGCGGAGGGCGGCCGGGCCTTGGCCGAGTAGTAGGTGGAAGGGGCGATCTCCAGCGCCTGGCAGATCGGCTCGACCCCCCATCGCAGCCCACCGGAGTCCCGGCTCCGGTGGGCGTCGACGAAGGTCACTACTTCTTCGGTCGACCGTCGAGCTCGGTCGCGAAGAAAACCGATGCCGCTTTCAGGATGTCGTTGGCCCGGCGCAGCTCCCGGACCTCCCGCTCCAGCTCGGCGATGCGCTGGGCGTCGGCGCTGGAGGTGCCCGGACGCTTGGCCGAGTCGATCTCGGCCTGCTTCAGCCAGCCGCGCAGGGACTCGGCTCCGACGCCGAGCTGGCGGGCGATGCGGGTCACCACCCCAAAGGACTGACCACCCTGGGCGGCGATCGCGTCCCTGGCCATGCGGACCGCCCGCTCCCTCAGCTCAGGCGGGTACCGCTTCTGTGACGCATGCGTTGATCCCATGCTCTATCCTCACTTCCAAGGTATGGAGCCTCCGCGGATCCCAGGCCGGTTCAACCGGCGCCAGGGCGCTGCGTCGGCGTGCTGCGCAACAACAGCACGAAGCGGCTCAGATCGCGGGCGCCGTCCTCCAGGCTTCGTCCCGTCTCAGCACACCAGCTGAGGAACCTGGCGAGCCCCCCGGCATACACCCGTGT
>JBBRXY010000229.1:0-2063 GCA_038238185.1 Acidimicrobiales bacterium | reverse complement strand
GACTACGACGGCGACAGCAACACCGACGTGGCCGTCTTCCGTCCGTCGACCGGCCAGTGGCTGGTCTACAACGGGACCAGCACTACGTGGGGTGCCTCGGGCGACATGCCCACCCCTGGCTACTACTTCCCCTGAGCCAACGTGCCCGGCACCGCCCTGCCAACGGATACGTGTGTCGCCGACGACGCTGATGGGAACCAGGCGGCGCCTGTCGACGCTGGTTACTACACAGGCGCTCGTCTAGATCGTCATCGGTGGAATCCGTTCAGTCGGAAAATTGGAGGCAATGTGATGTGTGGAAGAACTCGTCGTAAGCAGTATCGATCGATCGTGGTGGCCGCTGCGCTGGGGGCAAGCCTCGTGCCACTGCTGAGCAGTCCGGCGGCGGCAAGTGCCGTCTGCAACACCACCCCGATCACCTTCACGCCACCGCCGGCCGCGCTCGCCGACGTTCAGCGGCTCCTGCCGTACCCCACGCCCATCACGATCAGTGGCCTTTCCGGCACCGTCACCGACGTCAACGTCTCATTGAAAAACCTCAGTTACCCGAGCCCGCCCGATCTCGATGTCCTCCTCGTGTCCCCTGACGGCAAGAACCTGATCGTGATGTCCGACATCGGAGGCACGCCTGACAGCGCCACTCCGATTTCCAATGTCGACCTCACCTTCGACGACCAGGCCGCCGGGCCGCCTTCCATCAACGGCGTCCTAACCTCGGGCACCTTCAGGCCGACGAACGACAACGGCGACCCGAACGAGTTCCTTCCCAACCACGTGGACACCTTCTCGGCCACGACCGGGCCCCCCAACCCGCAGTTCACGGGCCCGACTCCATCGGCGGCCACCACCCTGGCGACGTTCAACGGTAGCAACGCCAACGGCACCTGGCTGCTGTACGCCGTCGACGACGACCCGGGACCGCCCACCGCCGGCGGTTTCAACGGTGGGTGGTGCCTCGACATCACCACGACGGGAGGTGCACGCAAGCCACCGGTGGCCGACTTCGACGGCGACGGCAAGACCGATGTGTCGGTGTACCGTCCCTCCAGCAACATCTGGTACATCCACCGGTCGGCGGGCGCCGACACCGCCACCAACTTCGGCACCGCCGGCGACATCCAGGTGGCCGGTGATTACAACGGCGACCGCACTACCGAGATCGCCGTGTTCCGGCCATCGACGGGCACCTGGATCGTCCAGGCAGGCCCAGCCGTCGGCTGGGGTACGACGGGCGACATCCCCGTTCCCGGCGACTACGACGGCAACGGCACCACCGACATCGCCGTGTTCCGGCCCTCGACCGGCACCTGGTTCGTCCTGGGCGGCACTACCATTGCCTTCGGCACCGCGGGCGACATCCCCGTTCCCGGCGACTACGACGGCAATGGCACCACCGACATCGCCGTGTTCCGGCCCTCGACGGGAACCTGGTTCGTCCAGGGAGGCACCACCGCGGGCTTCGGCACCACCGGTGATATCCCCGTTCCCGGCGACTACGACGGCAACGGCACCACTGACATTGCCGTGTTCCGCCCGTCCACGGGTACCTGGTTCGTGCGTGGCGGCACGTCGGCCAACTGGGGCGGCTCAGGCGACATCCCTGTGCCCGGCGACTACGACGGCAACGGCACCACCGACATCGCCGTCTTCCGGCCCTCGACCGGTACGTGGTTCGTTCAGGGAGGGCCCGTAGTCGTCTGGGGCACGTCCGGCGACCACCCGGTGCCCCTGCCGAGCGCTATCCGCCAGCCGTTCTTCCCGTAGCCGGCGGGGGTTTTTCAGGAGCCCGCCGCTAGGCGGTTCCTCCCGTCGGGCTCCGGTTCCACGTCACGGCTCACGCCGAAGGGAATGCCGTCGATGACCATACGTCTGCCGGCACCCCTCCTCTCGCCCTGCGGGCATCGGACTCGTTCAGCGGCCTCCTAGGAGCCCGCTGAAGTAGGGCGCATCCTCACGCCAGCGTAGGGACTGAGCCAGGTCCAGGTGCGATCGGCGTCCGGTTCAGATCGGACGGCAGCCCTTGTCGACCGGACGCCGATCTGGACATCGATGGCAGTGCATCG
>JBBRXY010000228.1:0-2083 GCA_038238185.1 Acidimicrobiales bacterium | reverse complement strand
GTGGTTGTGGGCGAAGCCAGCGACGGAGACCGGGCGCTGGCCCTGGCTATCTCGCTCGTGCCCGATGTGGTCCTGCTGGACGTGCGCATGCCTGGCACCAGCGGGATCGACGCGGCACGGGCCATCACCGGCAGCCTGCCCACGACCAAGGTCATCATGCTCAGCGCCAGCGACGAAGAAGACGATCTCTTCAATGCGCTGCGGGCGGGGGCCAGTGGTTACGTGCTCAAAGACGCCACCCTCGACAAGGGAGGATGTCACGATCGTTGTTGAAGTTCGGTGACGGCCCTTGGACTTCAAGCTAATCGCTTCACGCCTCTTGTGGCGACCATCGTTGGTGGGCAGCCTGACGGGTGATGCCGACGATGTCGCCGATCTGGCCCCACGACGCACCGCCGTGGCGGGCCGAGACCACGGCGTCACCAACGGCCTGTTCTGCTTCCCTGAGGTTCTCGACAGCCCGACCGAGGCGGTCGAGGCCCGCTCCGGGGAGCTTGCGGGCAGCGTGTTCGCGGCCCACGGCCGAGCGCATCGCGTCGCAGTTGTCGCACAGGGCAATACGCCCGTAGGCCACGGTGGCGAACCCCCCGCAGTCGGGGCGTAGCCGGGTGTCTCCGGCGTGGTGGCACCGGAGCCCCGTCAAGGTGCGTTGACGCGTTGCCATCAGGCGGACCGGGCGGGGTTGGCTTCGGTGGCGGCACCGGCGTGGCGGGCGAGGGCGTCGACGAGGACGGCCATGTCCTTGCAGCCCTTCACCCGCCGGAAGCTTGCCTCGGCGTTGAGCATGCCGGCGGCCACCCAGCGCTTGACCATCTTGCCGTCCCGCCACCGCTTCACGTTCCTGCTCGTCGAACGGGTGATCGAGATCATCGACTCGATGGCGTTGGTGTTGGTGAGGGTGCGGGCCAGGGCGTCGGACAGGCCCATGCGTCGGACGGTGAACATCTCGTCCAGGCCCTCCCGGAGGCTGGCGGCGGCGTCGGGGTGGCGGTCCTCGATGGCCTTGGCCAGTTCGGTGGCCGCTCCCAGGCCGGCGGTCGCATCACGGTTGGCGAACGCTTTCGCCAGCTTGGCGTCGATGAAGCGCCGCTGGTCCTTGGGCAGGTGGTCGCCTACATTTCGCCGCTTGTGCAAAGTGCAACGTTGCACCGAGGCCGCCTCCCCGAACACCTTCTTGACCCCCGCGGCCAGGGCTTTTGAGCCGTCGAGGACGAAGAGCAGCCCGCCCGAGGCGTCCAGGCCCCTGGACACCAGATCGGCGAGCAGGTTGGTGACGATGGTCTTGTTCTCGGTGTCACCCAGCCACAGCCCGACGGGTACCTTGGTCCCGTTGGTGCAGATGGCCATGGCCACCACGCAGCACTGCTCGGCGAAGTGGACCCCGTCGATCATCATGACGGCGACGGACAGGTCGGCGAGGTCTCGGGCCATCAGGTCCTCCAAGGCGGTGGCCGTCGCCGCCTTGAACCGACGCGACACCGACGAACGGGAGGTGGAGCGGGCCTTGGCCTCCACGGTGGTGCCTACGGGCTCGGCCACCGCCCGATGACGGCGGGTGGCCACCCCCGCCAGCATCCGCTCCAGCACCACCTTGGTGAGCAGGTCGTCAGAGCTGAAGGTTGCGTAGGTCTCCAGGGCCACCTCGGTGCCCTCGGTGGTGCGGGCCCGGGGCCGGCGCATCGGCACCCGTCGGCCGCCGAGGGCCACCGATCCCGGTGCCGAGGCGTGGCGGCTGGCAGCCCGTTCAGGGACCCTGGCGTTCTTGGGGCCGACCTTGGCGGTGACCTCGGACTCCATCATCTCGACCATGACCGCCAGGCCGACGCCCACGCTCATGGCCAGCAGGCCCTCACGGGCCAGGTCAGCAACGTCGGCCAGGGCAACTCGTAGCTCGGCTGGCATCTTGGGCGCCTCATCGTCATCGACGACGCACAGGTTGGGTACGGTCTTGTCCACGGTGGTGGTCCCCTTCTGTTGGTGTTCTTGGCGAACGCCCAGTACCTACCAGCCGGCAGGTCTCAGGCGGGGGACCGCCACCTCACTTCAACAAGCTCCGGGACAACCTCGTGAACCTCTTGGACAT
>JBBRXY010000227.1:0-2084 GCA_038238185.1 Acidimicrobiales bacterium | reverse complement strand
GCTGCGGGCCCCGGCGATTCGCGCCCTGGCCGAAGGGGGCACGCTGCAACTGTCGCTGTTCGACGAACAGAACCTGGCCGAGATCACCGGCCACCCCGACTATCCCGGCGAACGGCTCGTCGCCTGCCGCAACCCGGCCCTGGCCGCCGAACGGGCCCGCAAACGCGCCGAGCTGCTGGCCGCCACCGAAACGCTCCTCGAGCCCATCGTCGCCGCCGTCGCCGCCGGCCGCCTCGTCGGCGCCGACAAGATCGGGCTGCGGGTCGGCAAGATCATCAACCGCCACAAGATGGCCAAACACTTCACCCTCGCCATCGCCGACACCAGCTTCAGCTATACGCGCAACACCGCCGCCATCGCCGCGGAAGCCGCCCTCGACGGGATCTACATCGTGCGCACCAGCGTCGCCCCCGACCGTCTCGACGCCGCCGGTGTCGTCGACGCCTACAAAGGGCTCAAAGTCGTCGAAGCCGAGTTCCGTTCCCTCAAAGCCATCGACTTGGACCTACGCCCCATCCGCCACTGGACCGAGACCCGGGTGCGCGCCCACGTGTTCATCTGCATGCTCGCCGCCTACCTCGTGTGGCACCTCCGCCGAGCATGGGCGCCACTGTGCTTCACCGACGAGAACCCGCCGGCCCGCACCGACCCCATCGCCCCCGCCCGACGCTCCAAGGCCGCCGCCACCAAAGCGTCACGACGACAAGTCGCCGACGACCAACCCGCCCACAGCTTCGCCACCCTCCTCGACGAGCTCGCCACCCTCACCCGCAACACCATCGTGTTCGCCGGCGGTGTCCGCATCGACAAGCTCGCCACGCCCACCCCACTACAACGCCGAGCCTTCGAGCTCATCAACACCACCATCCCGGTCACGCTCAACACCCAGTAGCCAGAACAACCACCCCCCAAACAACGAACCCCCTGCTCAGCAGGGGGTTCGCTCGTCAACACCGACGTAACTTCGGATTAGCCCGAAGTTACGGTGCTTTCGGCGCCGGATTTGGTGTGTGAGCAGCACGGATAGACGCGGGACGGTCGCGGAGTGTAGTCACTAAAAGGCGTGACAGTGGGGGCTCGATGTTGTAGGATCATGTTGTGACTCGCAAGGGTGGCGCCATGCACGTGTCGGTCTCCCGTCGCCACTACAAGGGCAAGGTCTATGAGACCACGCTGTTGCGGCGCTCCTATCGGGCGGACGGCAAGGTCAAGAACGAGACGCTGGCCAACCTGTCGTACCTGCCGGCCGAGACGGTGGCGTTGATCCGGGAGTCGCTGGCCGGCCACGCCCATGTGGTGGCCGGAACGGACTGGGAGATCGAGCGGGCCTTGCCCCACGGTCATGTCGCCGCGGTGGGGGCCCAGGCCAAAGCGTCGGGCCTGGCGGCCCTGTTGGGGCCGCCGGGCCCCGAACGCGACCTGGTCATGGCGTTGGTGATCGCCCGGGTGTGCCGGCCGGCGTCGAAGCTGGCCACCACCCGCTGGTGGCAGACCACCACCCTGGCCGCCGACCTCGGCGTCGGCGACGCCTCGACCGACGACGTGTACGCGGCGATGGACTGGCTGGCCGAACAGCAAGACACGATCGAGGGCCGCCTCGCCCGCCGTCACCTCGCCGACGGCGATCTGGTGCTCTATGACTTGTCGAGCTCGTGGGTGGAAGGCAGCCACTGTCCCCTGGCGGCCCGCGGTTATTCCCGCGACGGCAAGACGGGACGCGCGCAGATCGAGTACGGGCTGATGACCGACACCGCCGGCCGGCCCATCGCCGTGGAAGTGTTCGCCGGTAACACCGCCGACCCCACCGCGTTCGTGTCCGCGGTCGACACCGTGCGCACCCGTTTCGGTCTCGGCCAGGTGGTCATGGTCGGCGACCGGGGCATGATCACCTCCGCCCGCATCCGAGCCGTCAAAGCGTTGGGCGGGCTGGGCTGGATCACCTCGCTGCGGGCCCCGGCGATTCGCGCCCTGGCCGAAGGGGGCACGCTGCAACTGTCGCTGTTCGACGAACAGAACCTGGCCGAGATCACCGGCCACCCCGACTATCCCGGCGAACGGCTCGTCGCCTGCCGCAACCCGGCCCT
>JBBRXY010000226.1:0-2085 GCA_038238185.1 Acidimicrobiales bacterium | reverse complement strand
ATCAAGCACGTCTCCACTGCGAAGTTACTGGAGAAGAGAAAAGGGAGTACATAACTCCACCTTCAAAGCCCTGGCCAACCGCCGCATCCAACAGGTTACCACGCCAGGAGGCGTTCCTATGAGCAGAGCCGGCATCACTCTGGACCGGCCCGCGCCCCCCCCTGCCCTTTCGCCGTCAAATCGAACTCGGAATGGTCCGCACGCACTTCCCCAGCAGCTTCCCGGCTTACCCCCCCTGCCCTTGCGGCTGTACTTTCTGTGATTTAATGAATTCGGACAATCGGTCGTATGCGTCCGCGCTCTCGGGGCTCCGGGTCAAGGAGCTGCCCACGCCCACTCTTGCAGCAGTTCCCCGCCGGCGCCGTAGCCTTCCGCTGTGTACCCTATCTCGGCGGCTCGCAACGTGGCGAGGATGCGACCGGCATTGGCCTCGACCTCGACCACCGGCCCGTGCAGCAACGTGGGCGACTCGGCCTCGATGATAAGTTCGGCGAAGGGGCTGCTGACCTCGTAGCCGGCCCAACTGCACTTGCGTACGACCCAGGTCGGCGACGTGAACAACTCCGCGATCTGGCGGTGCGAGCGGGTCGTGTAGAGGGATGCGAAGAAGTTGGAAGACTCCGGGATCACACTCGGTCCTCGATGGCCTGGTAGACGGGGGCCGGCCCGAGCGAGACGATGGCGGTTACCACACCAGCCTGACATCCCGAGCGGAGCCGGCCCCCGATGACATCCTCGCATCCGACACCCGCCCCGTGCCAGTGGTTCTCCTGGCTCGCCGCCGCCCTCGACCGCCGCTCCGCCCCGAGGCTCGCCCTCCTCTTCTTCGGGGCCGTCATCGCTCGGGGTCGGCGGACCGTCACCACCTGGATCAGGGCCGCCAAGCTCAGCGGCCAGTATCAGTCCTGCTATATCGCCGTCGCCGCCGCCGGCAAGAAGGCCGACAGCATCGCCCGACGCTTGTTGACCGAGATGGTCACACCGCTGCTCAAGGGGGCCACTCGGCTGACTCTCGCCCTGGACGACACCCCGACCAAGCGGTACGGGCCGCAGGTCCAGGGGGCCGGCATCCATCACAACCCGACGCCCGGCCCCGCCGGCTCGGCCTACGTCTATGGCCATGTCTTCGTCGTCCTCGGGCTGCTCGTCACCCACAAGGCATGGGGCACGATCGCCCTGCCGCTGCTGTCCCGGCTCTATGTCCGAAAGGTGGACCTGCCGGCTCTCGACCCCAAACACCGGCCGGAGTTCCGCACCAAGCTGGAACTGGCCGTCGAGTTGCTGCGGTGGGCCAAGCCATGGCTGGACCTGCTGAAGCTACCGATCTGGGTGGTGGCCGACGGGGCCTATGCCAACAAGGAAGTCCTCAAGCCGGCGGCGTCGCTGGGGATGACCGTGGTCAGCCGGCTCCGCAAGGACGCGGCCCTGCGGAGCTTACCCGTGCCCAAGCCGCCGGGGCGTCGTGGCCCGGCCCCGACCTATGGCGCGGATGTGATCGACCTGGCCAAGCGGGGCGGCCAGCGGCGGGGCTGGTCCTCCGACACGTTCGAGCTGTACGGGGAGAAGGTGGTCAAGAAATACAAGACGTTCCTGGCGACCTGGAGGCCGGCCGGCGGCGTGATCCGGGTCGTCCTGGTGGACGAGCCGACCGGCTGGCGGGCGTACTTCTGCACCGACACCTCGGCGAGCGTCGCCGACATCCTGGGTCTGGTGGCCGATCGCTTCAGCCTGGAGATCACCTTCCGCGAATGCAAGCAGATCGTCGGTGCGGGCCAGCAGCAGGTGCGGTTCATCTGGGCGAACATCGGAGCATTTCACATCTGCCTGTGGACCTTCACGCTGACCGAGGCGTGGGCCTGGGGCCGAAAGGACGAGGAGTTGGTGAACCGCTCGGGTTCGCCGTGGGACAGCCCGTCACGCCGTCCGAGCCACGCGGACAAGCGGCGGGCGTGGCGTCGTGAATTGCTGGGCGAGGAAATCCGAGCGGTTCTACGTCCCGGGGTCACCGAGGAAGAGATTCAGGCCGCCGCTGACAGGCTGCTCAGCCTGGCCGCATGACATATACGTTCTCCCGGAAAGTACAGT
>JBBRXY010000225.1:0-2086 GCA_038238185.1 Acidimicrobiales bacterium | reverse complement strand
GCGAGGGGTCAACGGAAGGAGGGCACCGAATCTCGCGGCCAGGAATTCGCCGTCCGGCATAGAACGGCCCTGTCAACGGACCGACCGGCCACCGGCGGCGGTGATGGAACGGTTCAACGCTCCGAACCGGGTCCAGCAGGAGAGACGGTGAAAAGTCGACCGTCGGACCTTTTAGGGGGGAACGACCGAGGCTTTCGGAGTGTCAAGTCCCGGTACCCCTGTTCCAGATTGGCTCCGGTACCTCTGTTACACCCAGTGAAGGGTTAGGCGGCGTTGATGCGGTGCGGACGGCCGCCGGGGTTGGCGAAGGCGCCATGTTCGCGTGAGCGGTCGTGGCGGATCGGGTGGGTTCGCAGCACCTGGCCGCCGGAAGAGATCTCAACCACGTCGCCGACGATGGCGAGCTGTACCTGGCGCCGGCGGTGAGCCCGGCCGACCCGATAGGTCGTGCCGGCGAAGCAGATGCTGCCGCTCGAGTCGACTTTGCGGGTGACGGGCTGGCCGACGGTGGCCTGGCGAGGCACGGATGGCCGACGGGGCTTGCGGGCCAACGCCGCCGCCTCGCGGTCGGGACGATGGCGTTGCGCGTGGGTGGCCACGAGCACACCGCGATGGGAGACGCTCATGACGCCGGCATCGACGCCGACGTCCACGGTCTCGCCTGCGAGCCAGACGCCGACCTTGTAGGCCTGGCCGGCAAAGGAGAGCTTGCCGTTGAGTCCGACCGTGCGCGTTGTCGACGGCTCCACCCACGTTGGTGCAGCCTCTTCGAAGCTGTCGGGATTGGCGAGGCGGAACCTCTCCCAGGGGGCGACCATGCCGATGCCCTGGTGAGGGCGGTCGTGGTTGTAGTGATGCACCCAGGCGTCGATGGCGGCCTGGGCGGTGTCGATGTCGGCGAAGACCTTGCCGTCGAGGAACTCCCGACGCAGCGTCTTGTGCCAGCGCTCCACCTTGCCCGTCGTCGTCGGCGACCGGGGCGCGGTGAGGAGGTGGCGGATGCCGTTCTCCCGACAGATCCGGTCGAACAGGACCTCGCCGCTACCTGGTCCGAAGCGCCCGGTGAAGACCTTTCCGTTGTCGCTCAGGATCTGGGCGGGAACGCCGTGGGCGCGCATGGCCGTCGTCAGGGCGTCGCAGACCGGGCGAGCCGTGGCTCGGCGCACCACCCGGGCGGAGACGCAGAACCGGGAGTGGTCGTCGATGCCCGACACGATCGAGGCCTTCCACCCGTCGGCGAGCATCACGCCACCGACGATGTCCATCTGCCACAGCTCCATGGCCCGGGAGCGTTCCCAGCGCTTGTAGTCGGCCCGTTTGCGGCGGCGGGCCTGGACCTCGATGAGGCCGTGACGGACCAGACAGCGATAGATCGAGCTTCGACCGGGAACGCCAACGATGCCCTCCCGCTCCAGGCGGTGGCCGATGGTTCGGGGCCCCCAGCCCGGATGCTCGCGTCGCAGCTCGACGATGTGGGCCTCGATGCCCGGCGCCATCTGATGCGGACAGGCGCCGGGCATCGTCGACTGATCGCCCAGGGCGGCCAGGCCACCGGCGCCATAACGGCGGAGCCATCGATGGACGGTCTGGCGGCTCACCCCGGACCGAGCGGCGACCTCGCTCACGCTCACCCCGTCGTTGAGCACCTCGAGCACCGCCGCATAGCGCTGTTCCACCAATCCCAACTCCACGAGCACGATGGTCGGCCTCCTCCGTGTTCGCGCACGCGAACGCCTACAGCGAAGGAGGGTGGAGCCGGCGGATCAACCACCCGGGTGTAACGCAGGTACCGGAGCCACTGTCGCCCAGGTACCGGAGCCGCGTCCGGGAAGTGGAACCTAGGTACCGGAGCCACAGTGGAAAGCATCTACCGGGACCGCACATAGCCAAAAGGCTACGTTCAAGTGGCTACGTCGGGCCAGTCAACCAAAGGTCGGGGTTCCCGTACCCCCTCCGACCTGGGGTTTTCTGTGGAGACGACCGGACTCGAACCGGCGACCCCCTGCTTGCAAAGCAGGTGCTCTAGCCATCTGAGCTACGTCCCCTGGCCGTGCTGGTGCCGGCGAAACTCTACCCGACCTCGTCG
>JBBRXY010000224.1:0-2092 GCA_038238185.1 Acidimicrobiales bacterium | reverse complement strand
TACCGCCGACGGTGTCAGGTCGAGACCGAGTCCGTTGATTCCCCGCCGGGCCAATGCCAGCAGATGGCGGGCCGGGCCACAGCCGATGTCGAGCACGGGGGCCACCACGCGGTCGAGCAGGCTCTCGTCCTCGGAGGACGTCGGTCCGATCCAGCGCCATCCTTCCCCGGCAACGACGGCTCCCCGTTCGTTGCGCAGGCAGAGCGCATGGGGCGCCTCGATCGCGGTGAGCGCTTCCACTTGTGAAAGGGCCACGGTGTCGGTCACGCGATTCGGGCCATGACTCGATGCAGGCCGGTGGCACCTTCGGGCCCGCTCGTTCGGTCCTTGGCGACCTGCAACGCCCCCGTGCCATCGGTGGCCCGCACCACCAGGCGGTGGTCGCCCGGACGGTTCGGCGTCCAGGCATAGCTCCACAGCGTCCAGGTCAGGCGGGAGCCCGAATAGTCGACGGTGGCGGCCTGCCAACTGGCACCATCGTCGACACTGACCTCCACCTTGGTAACGCCCCGATCACCGGCGAAGGCCGTTCCTCTCAGAATCACCGGGGCCATCGACACTGGTCGGTCGAAGGTGGGCGAGGTGAATCGAGACTGGGTCTGGACGACGAAGTCTGGCCCCCAGCCCTGGTTTTCGTAGAAGCCCTGCTCGTTGGTGGCCGACAGGTTGATCCGGTCGATCCACTTCACGTTCTTCTCGCCGTAGAGGCCGGGGACGATGATGCGGACAGGGAAGCCGTGGCGCTGGGGGAGGGGCTCGCCGTTCATCTCGTAGGCGACGAGGGTGGTCGGGTCCATGGCCTTGGCCAGAGGGAAGGTATCGGTGTAGCCGTCGACACCGTGGAACACCACGTCGCGTACTCCCTTCTTCGGGCCGGCATCGTCGAGGAGCTGGCGGAGGGGAACGCCCTTCCAGGCGGCGTTGCTCATGAGCCCGCCCCCGACGCCGTTGCTGATGCAGGCCAGCGTGGACTCCTGCACCACCGAGGGCAGGCGGTTGATCGCCGCGAAGTCGTAATAGCGGGGCCGCTCGACCTCGCCGCCCACCTCCAGGCGCCAGGAACTGCGGTTCACCTGGGGATCGATAATGTTCTGGGTGACGACGTAGAAGCGGTCGTTCGGGGTGATGGGCTGGATATCGCCGTTGACCTGGAGCCCGTCATAGCCGAAGGTCGACCGCGTGTACAGCCTTCGCATCACCCCCCCGGTGCCCACCGCCAGGCCCAGGCCGGCGCCCCCGGCCACAAGTACCCGCCTGCGCGCCACGGTCGGTCCGGAGCCGGCCTTGGCCGGCGGACGGACGAGGAGTCGGTGGGCCACCACCACGGCCACGGCGAACACGGTGTAGGCCACCAACAGTGCTGTTGCGTTGGCCAGGCGGGCCGTGCCGCGCGGGGCCCCGCGGTAGTAGCTGGCCAGCAGAGGCCAGAAGAGGGCCACCGATGCCACCCACGCCAGCCCCACGATCACCGCCAGCACGACGAGCGCCCGCCAGCTCAGCCCCAAGCGGCTCACCGTCGGTCCTCCCGCCAGGCGCTGGCGCTCGGTCACCCGGGCGTAGACGGCGCCGACGACCGCACCCAGCACCAGGGCGGCGAGGATCACCCCGAACACGCTGATGGCCTTCAGTCGGCCGTAGCTGCCGACCCGACCGATGAGGTTGAGGAATGGCTTGACGGGAACGCGCTCGCCCAGCCGGTCACCGACGAGCTCGGCCGGTGTCGGGACCTCCAGCCAGAGTCGCAGCAGCGCCAGGACCAGGATCATGACCAGGGCGGCCACCACGCCCGACAGCGCCCCGACGGCCATCGACCCCCGGCGGGGCGTCTCGTCTGTCAAGACGGCATCACCTTTCATGGCAGCGGCGCAGACGACGAGCGCGGACACGGCGGAGCCTGTCGTGTTCTGCGCGCCAGTCCCCTCTGGTCGGCCTCAGCACGCCTGGACCATCGTCTCGGCCTCGAGGCTGTCGGCCAACTGGCGAAGCCCGGCACGGATGCGCGATTTGATCGTGCCCTCGGCGACGCCGAGGTCCTGGGCGACCTGGCGATAGGTGCGACCGTGGAAGTAGGCGAGCATGATGGGCCTACGCC
>JBBRXY010000223.1:0-2118 GCA_038238185.1 Acidimicrobiales bacterium | reverse complement strand
CTAGTAGTCAGCCACTGACGACTTGATGGCTGCGACGGGATCGGTTCTCCTGGAGCGATAACCGCTTCAGGAGAAATGCCTTGAAGAAGTACATCGTCACGCTCACCGCCGAAGAACGTCAGGCCCTCCACGATCTCATCGCCGTGGGCAAGGCCGCCGCCGGGAAGCTGGCCCACGCCCGCATCTTGCTCAAGGCCGACGCCGCCGACGGCGGCCCCGCCTGGCCCGATCACCGGATCGCCGAGGCCCTGGAGGTCAGCACCGCCACGATCGAGCGGGTCCGTCAACGATTCGTCGAGCAGGGGCTCGACATCGCCCTGGTCCGCAAGCCCCAGGAGCGCCCGAGCCGCCAGCGGACGCTCGACGGCCGGGCCGAGGCCCGGCTCATCGCCCTGGCCTGCTCCGCCCCGCCCGAGGGCCGCCGGGAGTGGACCATGCAGCTGCTGGCCGACAAGCTCGTCGAGTTGGAGGTCGTCCCCACGGTCTCCGACGAGACGGTGCGGCGGGCGCTCAAAAAAACGAGCTGAAGCCGCACCTGAAGGAGCAGTGGTGCATCCCGCCGGAGGCGAACGCCGAGTTCGTCTGTGCCATGGAGGACGTGCTGGAGGTCTATCATCGGCCCTACGACGAGAAGCGCCCTCTGGTCTGCCTCGACGAGGCGAGCAAGCAGTTGGTCGGCGAGGTGATCGAGCCGATCCCGGCCGCCCCCGGCCAGCCCGAGCGGTTCGACTACGAGTACACCCGCCACGGGACGGCCAACCTGTTCATGATCTCGATGCCGCTCTTGGGCTGGCGGGCCGTCCATGTCACCGAACGACGGACCGCCCTGGACTTCGCCGAGGTCGTCCGCTGGCTGGTCGAGGAGGTGCACGAGGAGGCCGAGAAGGTCGTGCTGGTGATGGACAACCTGAACACGCACAAGCTGGCCTCGTTGTATGAGGCCTTCCCGCCGGAGCGGGCCCGGCGGATCGCCGAGAAGCTGGAGATCCACCACACGCCGAAGCATGGGAGTTGGCTGAACATGGCGGAGATCGAGCTGTCGGTGCTGTCCCGGCAGTGCCTGGACGGGCGCATCGAGTCGTCCGGGGTGCTCCGCCGGGAGGTAGAGGCGTGGGAGGACGACCGCAACGAGAGGATGGTGGGGGTGAGGTGGCAGTTCACCACGGCGGACGCCCGGATCAAGCTGCACCGGCTATACCCGACTACTCAATAGTGGCGAACTACTAGGTGAGTCGGCGCGCCCTGGGGTCCCACGCGCCGGCGAGGCAGCGCTTCTGGTTGCATCCGGGCGTCAGCACGTCCTTCTGTCGGCCACGCCTCGTCCAGTCCGGCCCGACCTTGGGATCGAGATGGATGTCGACCTCGTCGGCGTAGACGGCGACCTCGTCGGCGGGCAGGTGCATCACCAACCGCTCGATCGCACGCAGCCTCCGCCTCCGCCGCGCCTCCTTCCAGGGGCACTGGACGACCGGCTTGGGCCGCCTCAGCCCGACCCCCAACCGGCCCAGGAGTCGGCTCATGGACGGGACGCTGATCGCGATCGCGAGCCGCTCGGCGAGGACCCGCGCGAGCAATTCTTGCGTCCAGGTGGGGCGCCTGTAGCCGGACTCGCGCGGCGACCCCTCGACGAGGCGGAGCAGCTCGGCCTGGTAGGTCGGGGTGATCTTGGGCCGCCCGTTGTCCTCGCGCCGGTCGGCGAGCCCCGCCAGGCCCCCGGTGATGAACCGCCCGGCGACGCGGTAGAGCTGGGACTTCGCGACGAGGCCGCCCCGAGAGATCATATCATGGTGGGGGTCTTGCCCTGGACGAGGGCGAGGATGATCTTGCAGCGACAGCGCATCCCGGCATCCTTGGCCCGGCTCGCGAGCCTGCGAAGCTCCTTCCGCGGGCGTGGCGATGCCTTCTGCCACGCGTGAATGACCTGTGCTTGAATCCAGGAGGGGCTCCTTCCACCGGTGTGTTGGCCGACACGACCGAAGTGCTCGGAGTCCCTCCTTTACAAAAACGTCCCAGGTTCGCGAAAGGCTATTTAGACGGCGGCTTCTGGCTGGCGAGGCCGAAGCGGCCGAGGACGCGACATTGAGCGGTTCGTTGTCTCGGACGTCGGAGGGCCATGGG
>JBBRXY010000222.1:0-2126 GCA_038238185.1 Acidimicrobiales bacterium | reverse complement strand
GGCCACCGGCTGGTGGTGGGCAATGGTCACGCCGTGCCCCGGACGATCGCCACCGGGGCCGGTCCGATCGAGGTCGAGGCCCCGAGAGTCAACGACAAGCGGGTGGACGAGGTGACTGGCGAGCGGTGCCGGTTCCGCAGCCAGATCCTGGCCCCGTGGTGCCGCAAGAGCCCGAAGGTCTCTGACCTAGATCCGCGCGTTAGCGCAAGCGTGCCTGAGACCATCCGCGACAAGAGCCTTTCGTTTCAAGAGAATTGGGCTTGCGAGAGCAACCAACGCTCCTGAAAGAAAGGCACCTGTCGGGTGAAGACGATACCGAAGCGCCGGCCTCCTGTCACGGTTGGCCGAGACGATCCCTCCCTCACTCCGACAGCCGGGCTGGTGCTCGTGGCCGAGGTCGACCGCATCCTGGGAGTCGCCTCCACCATCGACTCGTATGTGGGTTCCATCAAGGCCCGCCGCCAGGGGCTTTCTGCGGGCGAGCTGGTGCTGTCGATGGCCGAGACCATGCTCGCCGGGGGCGACTTCATGATCGACCTGGACAATCTGGCCCGAGCCGACCACGCTGGCGCCGCTTTGCGGGCCGTCGCCGAAGCGCCGGCGTCGACGACGTTCATCGCCCTGGCGAAGCGCTTCGACGACGTGGCGATCGGTGACATGGAGTCGGCGGTGGGGGTGCTGGTGCGCCGGGCGTTCGCCGCACTGCCCGAGGAGCGGCGGTCGGCGCTGGCATCGCAGCGGCCGACGATCGACCTCGATCCCACTGACATCGAGGTCTACGGCTCGAAGAAGGAAGGCGTCGCCTACAACTACGCCGGCCAGCGGGCGGGACGAGCGCACCCGGTGGTGTGGGCCGAGGCCGGCGTGGTGCTGGCCGCCGATCTGGGCTCGGGGCGCGACGACCCCCGGCCCCAGGCCCCATCGCTCATCGCCCGGGCGGTGGCTGCCCTGCCCGAGGGACTGGGTCGGCCCCGGGTGCGGGCCGACGCCGGCTTCTTCGATCGGGGGGTGGCCGAGGCGGCACTGGCCAACGGATGCGACTTCGCCATCGCCGCCAAGCGCAACAAAGCAGTGTGGCGCGCAGCGCGAACCGTTGAGAAACAAGCCTGGCAGCCCGCTTCGGGCATGGCCGGCGCCGAGGTGGCGGAGTGCCCCTACACCCCTGGTGGCTGGCCCGAGGGCACTCAGACCATCGTGCGCCGTGTCCGCCTCAATGCCGACCAGGTCCGCACCGACCCCCGGTCGCGCCGACGTCGCACCATCGATCCCGAACAGTTGCGCCTCGTGCTCGACGGTGAAGCCGACCACGTCTATGCCTACAGCTTCATCGTCACCAACCTCGCCGGTGACCCGGTGGAGATCGAGGCGTGGTTCCGGGAACGGGCGCAGGTAGAGGAGCGGATCAAGGACTCCAAGTGCGGGCTGGCCCTGCGTCACCTTCCCTCGGGATACGAGGCAGTCAACACGGTGTGGATGTGGTCGGCGCTGCTTGCGCTCAACCTCTCGGCGTGGACCCAGGGCCTCGGCGGTATCGACGCCGACGGCCGGGCCCATGCCAAGCGGGCCCGCCGGGAGCTGTTCTGCATTCCCGCCCGCGTCATTCACCACGCCCGCCAGGTGGTCCTGCGCCTCAGCCCGACACATCGGCGGGGGCCGTTCCTCTCCACGTGGGCCACGCTGGAAGCTCTGCACTCAGCGTTGCCCTGACGCGTCGGTGTCGACGGCCGCCGCAGGCTCGCCCTGGCCGGGATCACGACGCAAACACATCCGATCCTGATCGAGCGCGGCCCGTTGTCACCTCAGCTCTCGACGGTCGGGTCGAACGTCGTCATCGCTCCAACTGCGTCGCCTCGGGGCCAGGCCGCCCGATAACGCGCGGATCTAGGTCAGAGCGGGTCGGCGTCGACCGCACGACTTCGGCACGGAGGCTGCGCGACATAACGACCACACGAGCGTCGAGCCCACGTCCGTACTCTGGTGGTGGCGTCGTGCCGGGCTCATCGCACCCGGGCGACCGACGCCGAAGCATGCAGTCGTGGGTCGGCTCGACGATCTCTCGCCTCGGGAGTGGGAGTTGGTTCACACGTCGTACGCACACGCGCTCGAGTCGCTGCCACACAATGAGG
>JBBRXY010000221.1:0-2165 GCA_038238185.1 Acidimicrobiales bacterium | reverse complement strand
GAGGCTGTAGCGGAATCACCTGGTCGGTCCCTTCCGGCCCGGCGCCGATCTCCGACTGGAACGCTGCGTGCGGTGCGGTTGGCCTGAATGGAACGAGGAGCTGGTGGCATGAAGAGGATGCAGTACCGCCGGAAGCGTTCGCTACAGAGGGATATGCCCATGGAGCGGGTTGGCTGTCCAGCGTGCCCGTCGCGATGGGATGACCCAGCGGTGATGGCCACAGGTGGGCTCTCCCGGTGTGGTTGCCCGTCGCCCGCTCGTGGACAGCGTGGCAGTTGGTCGACGCAGCGGAGATGGAGCGGGTCCCCGGCGTGGAGTGCCAGGCCGGCGCCGGCGGCTACGTCGCCGCCGAGATCGTGGCGGTGAGGCTGCGTCCCTGGGCGTGGCCGAAGAGCTTCAAGATGTTGCCGGTCGCGCATATGAGCGCCCACTCGCTCTCGGCAGCGGCGAGGCCCCGGCGCATGAACCGGCGGATGCCACGGTTCTCCTTCGTCTGCCCGAAGATCGGCTCCACGGTGCAGGACCGCTGGCCGTAGGCGGCGGCCCCCTGCTCGGTCCGCAGGCGGTGCTCCATCGCCTCCAGTGCGCTCGCCCCCTCGGGGGCAGGGCCGGTGGTGGTGCCCATCTCCCGGGCCGCCCTGCGCTGCTTCCAGTCCTTGGTGGTGGCGATGAGGCGGTCGGGGCCGGGGGCGGTGGCGTTGGCCTCCGACCAGTAACCAGCGTCGCCGAGGACGGTCCCGACGTCGCCGTCGATGCCAGCCGCAGCGGCGTTGGCGGCGACCGCGGCCACCATCGGCACGTACTGAGCGACGTCGTTGCGGTCCTGGGTCACCGAGCAGGCCACGACGACCTGGCGGCCGTTCACCGCCGCCTGCGCGTTGAAGCCCTGCACCCACCCGTGCGTCGTCTTCATGATCCTGCTCTCGGGATCGGTGGTGTTGGCCTGGGGAGCGGGGGGAACCGGCGCCTCGCCGGCCGCTTCGACCACTGCCCGCAGGCGCTCGGTGGCCTTGCCCAGCAACGAGTTGACCTCCAGCCTGGCCAGGGTGGTCGTCGCCTCGTCCCTGCGGACCGTGAGGGCGGCCACGTCCGCCTCGGCCCTGGCCAGCGCCGCCGTCGGGTCCTTCGGGGCGCTTCCCCGGGGTCGCCTGCCCTCGGCGGCATCGTCGGCCAGCCGCTTCGCCTTCTCCTCTTCGGCCTCCTCGCCCGCACGCCTCTCGGATTCGATCTCATCGAGAGCGGCCCGAAGGCGAGCGAGGCGGGACCCGGGACGGGACAGCTCGGCCGGGAGCTCGCCGCCGAGGCTCGGCTGCACGGCCTCTTTCGCATCGGCCCGGCCGGCCTGGGCCAGGATGCGATCGACCTCGGCGGCGATGGAGGGCTGCGAGCGGTTGGCGCCCAGGGCGGCATCGGCGGCGATCTTGGTCCCGTCGATGGCGATCATGCCGAGGCAGGTCAGTCCTGCCCTGGCACACAGCGACAAGATGTCGATGAACACGGCGCGGATCGCCTCTTCGTGGTGGGAGCGGAACCGGGCGATGGCGATGTGGTCGGGGACCACGTCGGCGCAGATCGCCCGGAAGGCGAGGTCGGCCCGGCACGCGGCCTCGATCCGGCGCGAGGACCGCATTCCCCGGCAGTAGGCGTAGACCAGCAGGGCCAGCATCATCTCGGGGTCGTAGGCCGCACGCCCCGCCCCGTCGTTGGGGTGCCGGGCGTGGAACGCCGCCAGGTCCACCATCGCCACGACATCGACGACGAACCAGACCAGGTGCTCCTCGGGCAGCCAGTCGGCGATGCTCGGGGGAAGGAGGAACGCCTGATTCCTGGCCGGTGCCTTATAGTGGTATGCCACAAGAGTATTGTACCATATACTACACCACACCTGACCGCCATATAGCCCTATACCTAGGCCGTCTATTTCAGTGACCCTCGTCGACCCCAGATACCCCGAGCACCAGGGTGAAGGTAGCCACGGGTCATTTCGCTACAGCCTCTCAGACTCTTACCTACTCTTGTAGTCGTACTGCTCTTCGTCGCCATCACGTTTCCCATCTTCCGGCCGTATCGACAACGACCATGTACGCCCGAGCCAGCCAAGCTGCGAGACATTGTACGCCCGTATCCAGCTCGAGATATAGAACAGACTGGCCGGCACGCCGACG
>JBBRXY010000220.1:0-2200 GCA_038238185.1 Acidimicrobiales bacterium | reverse complement strand
GTACATGGATACCGGGGCGCGTCGGAGTGAATTGACCTAAATGACCGGTTGGCGACCGCCGATTTGCGGAAGTGGTCAGACAGAACGCAGGGTGAGCCCGGCGATGACGCCCGGGTTCGGTGCCCGGGCCAGGTCGACCAGCAGGTCGATGGCGTCGGCCCCCTGCTGATGCGCGGTGCGGAAGAACGTCATCACCCGGCCCTGGGTCTCGGCTCCGGCATCGCTGCGGTTCCCGCCCCAGACCTTCCGGTTCACGACGGCCGGCCTCACACCTTGCTCACCTCTCCAGTTGGTGGCATCGACGCCGTCGGTGGTGAGGAAGGTGAACAGGGCGCCTCGTTCGTGGCGGAGGTGCTTGATCAGGCGGCGGTTGGCGTCGTGGGGATGGGCCTGCTCGAAGAGCAGGTCGAAGCGCTCCCCGATGTCGACGACGGCCTTCGCCCTCCCCTTCTTGTCCAGGTCACGAGCGGCGAGGGCCTCCAGCAGGAGGTCCCGTACCTGGCGGGGCGTGCCCCGGGCCCATGCCGGCAGGTCGTCGGCCATCTCGTGGGCCCGCCGGAGGAGGTGGGCCAGGCATGTCTGGTGTGTCGCCTTGTCGTAGCGGTTGTAGACGACCCAGCCGTCACGGACGACGGTCCCGGCGTAGTCGGCGGGAACGAGGTTGGTCGCCGCGGCGAAGTCCCGGTCGTGAGCCACGTCATAGACGGTGGCGTCGTCGGTGGCCGCCACCCACAGCCAGGCACCCCGGCCGGCGATCCGCCAGCCGGTTTCGTCCATGGTCACGGCCGGGGCGCTGGCCACGTGGGCCTTGATGGCGTTGTGGGTGGGGACCAGGTCGGTGCTCGTCGACGCCGAGGACGAGGCGAGCGCCCCGGCGGTCACGTTGATGCCCAGGCGCCCCAGCAGCACCGAGCACTTCCCGAAGCTCAGGCCGAGGGAGTAGTGCAGCCACGCTCCCCAGGCCAGCGCCCGGGGCCCGACCTGGGATGCGGCCGCCCCCAGGGCGTCGGAGGTCTGCTCGGGGTGGCGGCCCTGGGCCCGGCGCTTGCAGCCCCGACAGCGCCCGATGCCCACCCGGAAGCGGGTGACGGTCGGCCGCATCTCGGGCAGCTCAGTCTGGAACTGCTCGGCCCAGCGCTCGAAATCGAGCCCGTCGCCGCAGTGCGGACAGCACTCCGGCAGTGGCGCCTCGAGCTCGCGGTCGGGCTTGGAGGGCGCTGCCCGGTGGCCGTGGCGGCCGTGAGCCTTGCCCTTCTTGCGGCCCGATGTCTCCCATTCGTCCTTCGGCTTGCCCTTGGAGAACGGCGCCGACTGGCGCTTGGAGGACCGGCGGACCTCCTCCAGTTGCTGCTGCAGCTCCGCGATGCGTGCGTCCCGGGCGGCCAGCGCCTCAGTCAGCACGGCGACCTTGGCCTCGATCGCCGCGAGCCGCGCGTTCTCGGCCACAAGCTCGTCGTATGTCGCTCGGCGCTCCGACCCCCCGGAGGTAGCGCCCTGTCGGTCCTGCACCGGGGCCCCTCCTCACCGACCCCCCTCTTCGCAGGCGAGAAGTTACAGGCCTGTCGTTCTCAGGTGGTGGACCCCGCTAAACATGTACCCCACGACCCAGTGCAACGACGAAGGTGCCGAGCCGCAGCACCCTCCCTGAACGAGAGCGGGCACCCATGGCCATACTCCTCCCCGCGAGCGCCCCGCGAGCGCCGCTCGCCGGAGCAAACACTACGCCCATGTCCCGTTCCCGTGGGGACTTTCTTTTTGGTCAGCCACATCGCGCCCGCTGCAAAGAGCCAAATCCGTGCTACGGAATGACGCCCGGAATCGCCACCGTCAAAGGGACGCAGCGAGCACTCGCCCGGCGCGTGATTTTGAATGCGTCCTCGCTCGCGGCTCAGCGGGGGCCGTGGATGAAGTTCATGGCTTCGGCCCTGGTGGCCTGGTTCAGGAACTGACCCCGGACCGCCGAGGTCACGGCCAGGGTGCCCGGGGTGCGGACGCCGCGCATCGTCATGCACAGGTGCTCTGCCTCCACCACCACCAGCACGCCACGGGGCTGGAGGCTGCGCACGACCTCGTCGGCTACCTGGGTGGTGAGGCGCTCCTGGACCTGGAGGCGGCGGGCGTGGCTGGTCACCAGCCGCACCAGCTTCGACAGCCCGGTGATGCGGCCGTCCTCGGCCGGGATGTAGGCAACGTGGGCCTT
>JBBRXY010000219.1:0-2205 GCA_038238185.1 Acidimicrobiales bacterium | reverse complement strand
GGTCTTGCCCACGCCGGGCTCGCCGATGAGGACGGGGTTGTTCTTGGTGCGGCGGGAGAGAACCTGCATGACCCGCTCGATCTCGCGCTCGCGCCCGATGACGGGGTCGAGCTTTTTGTCGCGGGCCAGCTGGGTGAGGTTGCGGCCGAACTGGTCGAGCACGAGCGAGCCGGTGGGGGCCGATTCGCCGGCGGGGCCACCCGTGGGGGCACCCTCCTTGCCGGCGTAGCCGGATAGGAGCTGGATGACCTGCTGGCGCACCCGACTGAGGTCGGCACCCAGCTTGACCAGCACCTGGGCGGCCACGCCCTCGCCCTCGCGGATCAGCCCGAGGAGGATGTGCTCGGTGCCGATGTAGTTGTGGCCCAACTGGAGGGCCTCGCGGAGCGACAGCTCCAAGACCTTCTTGGCCCGCGGCGTGAAGGGGATGTGGCCGCTCGGCGACGAGCCGCCGTGGCCGATGATCTCCTCGACCTGCGTGCGCACGGCCTCGAGCGAGATGCCCAGCTGCTCCAGGGCCTTGGCGGCCACTCCCTCGCCCTCGTGGATGAGGCCGAGAAGGATGTGCTCGGTGCCGATGTAGTTGTGGTTGAGGAGCCGCGCTTCTTCCTGGGCCAGCACGACGACCCTTCGGGCTCGGTCTGTGAAGCGCTCGAACATGGGAACCCTGCCTCCTGACGGTGGGGTCCAGTGGCGGCAAGTCTACTTGTGCCGCATGGGGATGCGAGATGCACCCCTCCGCCCTCGGCGACGGAGAGGAAGAACCTCTTCTCTCAACATCGGCGCCCACCACCCGATTCCTGACCCCGAAATCGGTTCGGGGTCCAGCCGGATGGCGGGCCACCGAGCCTCGCTCAGCTCAACCCTGGCGCATCACCCTCAGCACAAGCCCCCGGGGATCGACGTG
This sequence comes from Acidimicrobiales bacterium, assembly GCA_038238185.1. GTDB lineage: Bacteria > Actinomycetota > Acidimicrobiia > Acidimicrobiales > AC-14 > DATAQC01. The sequence goes on along the minus strand of JBBRXY010000219.1, from coordinate 1,298 downwards.
CCACAACTGTTGCCGGCGAAGGTATTGGGGGCGCCGGAAACGTCGAACAGGTCGGCGGGCACGTTCCCGTGGGCGCTGTTGGCGATCACGGAGTTCCCCGACGAGCCCGCTATCAGCACGATCCCGCCGGAGAAGGCCGTGGGTCCGCCCGGAACGTTGCCGTTCACGGTGTTGCTCTGCAGGGTGATGTTGTGCCCGCCGAGCAGCACGATTCCGCCACCGGACACGGGCGGAGCCTCGTCGGTGGCTTCGCACACCTTGTTGTTGTGATTGACCTGGTTACCTGTGGCCGTCCAGTTGGTGGGGGAGTCCGGCGCCTCCAGGAACAGGATCCCGATGCAGTTGTCGTGGGCGTCGTTGTTGGTGAGCCCTCCGTTCGACGCGCTGCGGATGAAGAAGCCGAACCCGTTGTCGAACGCCGTGTTGTTCTGGATGACGGCGTTGGCTTCTGGCGAGTCACCCACATAGATGCCGGCCTCACCGCTGCCCGAGGCGGTGTTGCCGAGGATCGCCATGCCCGATGAAGCGAGGGCGAACAAGCCGTACTCACCGTTGTTGACCAGAGTGTTGTTCTGCACGGTGGTGGACTGCCCACCGAAGATGATGATGCCCTCGGCCGGGAAGTTGCGCACGGTGAAGCCGGTGATCTTCACACCCTTGACAGGCTTGATCACCGTGAACGTCTGGAAATTGATCGTCCCGAGCACGCAGATGCCCGAGACCGAGGGCGGCCCCCCCTCCTGACCGGGCTGCACGCACGGCCCCACCGGGTTTGCCGGCGGCCGGAGGATGGTCTTGCCCGGCGTGCCCACCAGCTTGATGTTGTTCTTGGTAATGGTGAGGTTCTCGTCGAACCTGCCGCCCTTGACCTTGATGGTCGACCCCGACGGGGCCGCGTCGATGGCGGCCTGGATCGACTGACCCGCGCCCACGGTGAAGGTGTCGGCGCCGGCCGGTGCGGCCTGGGCGACGAAGGCGCCCGCCACCAGCCCGAACGAGACCAATGCTGCGGCCGCCTTGCGGCGGATGGTGGTGATCACTCTGTGACTCCCTCTGTCGGTTGCGGCCGCCAGACGATGACCGCCGGTTGTCGAGCCCACAGTTCACACCGGAAACCGAGCGTCCACAACCCTGGCTAGAGAGCCTGTGCCACTAGCACTAACGGGGCTTCGCCCCAGCCCGACAAGCGGTGTCCCCGCCAACTTGAGGTCGGCTGGGGATAGGGGCGGGCTGGGCCGAAGTCCCGTTGGGGCGCGAGCTCCGGCCGAGCGCACTGCAGGTGCGAGGTGGTATGCCTC
>JBBRXY010000218.1:0-2212 GCA_038238185.1 Acidimicrobiales bacterium | reverse complement strand
AGGGCGTTGGTGATGACGCTGACCGAGGACAGGGCCATGGCGGCGGCGGCGATGATGGGGGAGAGCAGCAGCCCGAAGGTGGGGTAGAGGATGCCGGCGGCGATGGGGATGCCGGCCACGTTGTAGATGAACGCGAACACCAGGTTCTGCCGGATGTTGGACATGGTGGCGTGGGAGAGCTGGCGGGCGTGGACGATGCCGTTGAGGTCGCCTCTGAGCAGGGTGATGCCGGCGCTTTCGATGGCGACGTCGGTGCCCGAGCTCATCGCCAGTCCGACGTCGGCGGCCGCGAGGGCGGGTGCGTCGTTGACGCCGTCGCCGGCCATGGCGACGACTTTGCCCTGGCTGCGGAGCTGATTGACGATGTCACTCTTGTGGTCGGGGAGGACTTCGGCCTCGATCCTGGCGATGCCCAGACGGGCTCCGACGGCTTCCGCGGTGACCCGGTTGTCACCGGTCAACATGACGATCTCGATCCCCTCAGCCCGGAGCGCGTGCAGGGCGTCGAGGGTGGTGTCCTTGACCGGGTCGGCGATGGCGACGATGGCTCCGACCCGGCCGTTCACGCCGACGAAAACTGCGGTGGCGCCCTCGGCGCGCAGCGCATCGGCTGCCGCTGTGAGCGAACGGGTCTCCATCCCGTGGCTGAGCAGGAACGACGAGCTGCCGATCACGACACGGCGGTCCTGCACGGTCCCGGTCGCGCCCTGACCGGTGAGGGAGTCGAAGTCGCTCACCTCGGGAACCACCAGACCGGCCTGGTCCGCCGCGTGGACGATGGCGCGGGCGAGGGGATGCTCGGACGGACTCTCCACGGCGGCCGCCAGGCGCAGGATGTCATCGGGCGCGAAGCCGTCCGAGGGGGCGATGTGGGTGACCGATGGTCGACCCTCGGTCAAGGTTCCGGTCTTGTCGACGATGAGGGTGTCGACCTTCTCCATCCGCTCGAGCGCTTCCGCGTTCTTGATCAGGACGCCCAGTCCGGCTCCGCGGCCGACTCCCACCATGATGGACACGGGTGTGGCGAGCCCGAGTGCGCAGGGGCAGGCGATGATCAGCACGGCAACGGCCACGATCAGGGCGTGCGCCAGTCGAGGCTCCGGGCCGACGGTGCCCCAGATGACGGCGGCGACCACGGCGATGAGGAGGACGGCGGGCACGAACCAGGCGGCCACCCGGTCCGCCGTCCGTTGGATGGGGGCCCGCGAGCGTTGTGCCTCGGCCACCATCTGCACGATCCGGGCCAGCATCGTGTCCCGGCCGACCTTGTCGGCGCGCACGACCAACGTGCCCGTCTGGTTCAGGGTGCCACCGATGACCGTGTCACCCTCGGTCTTGGTGACCGGCATGGACTCGCCGGTGACGAGCGCCTCGTCCACCGCGGATCGACCGTTCTCGACCATGCCGTCGACCGGGACCTTCTCACCCGGGCGGACCCGCAGCCGGTCCCCGATCTGTACGAGGTCCAGGCTCACCTCTTCCTCGGTGCCGTCCGCGTCGAGTCGGTGCGCAGTTTTGGGGGTGAGGTCGAGCAGGGCCTTGATGGCCCCGGAGGTCTGGTCGCGGGCCCGCAGCTCGAGCACCTGACCGAGCAGCACCAGTACGGTGATGACCGCCGCGGCCTCGAAGTAGACGTCCACGGTTCCGTCCATGCCCCGGAAGGAGTCGGGAAACACCCCCGGGGCGACGGTGGCGATGACGCTGAACAGCCAGGCAACGCCGGTGCCCATCGCGATCAGGGTGAACATGTTCAGCTTGAGCGTGCGGACCGAGGTCCAGCCGCGGGTGAAGAACGGCCAACCCGCCCACAACACGACGGGTGTCGCCAGCACCAGCTGAATCCACCCCGACGCCGAAGGGGACACCAGCCGGTGCATCGACGGGAACAGGTGCCCGCCCATCTCGAGGACGACGACCGGGATGGACAGGACCAGCGCGATCCAGAATCGTCGCCTCATGTCCGCCAGCTCAGGACTCGGACCCGTCTCGGCCGTCACCAGCACCGGTTCGAGGGCCATGCCGCAGATCGGGCACGCGCCCGGGCCCGGCTGCCGGATCTCCGGATGCATCGGACAGGTGTACTCGACCTGGTCACCGGCCGGCACCGCCGCCGACTTCACCGCTGGGTGGGCGTCCTCGGATCGGTCGGTGTACGCCGTCGGGTCGGCGTCGAACTTCGCCCGGCAATGCTGCGAGCAGAAGTGGTACGTCT
>JBBRXY010000217.1:0-2225 GCA_038238185.1 Acidimicrobiales bacterium | reverse complement strand
GAACCTACGTTCCGCAGGTCAACGGAGACCTTCAGCTCGAATTACAAGAGCGATCACGACCGCCCGTAGGGGGTGGTCGTGACGTCGAGAAGGTGCAGGATCTGCTGCTGTAGTGGGCTGAGGTCCGGTTCGTGCACCGCGAGGACCTGGCCCCGGTGGCGGACGACGGTTCGGGTGAGTGGGTCGAGCAGTTCCAAGACCCGCGTCGCAGTGGGCGACGTGCAGGGCCGGTCCTCGTAGTAGAGCGGTAGGGATGTGATGTCGGCGGCGGCCATGGCCCGGCGTAGCTGGCGTTCGATGAGGGCGTGGGTGAGCAGCGCGGCGTAGAGGCAAAAGCCGAGGGCGTCGATGCGGCGGACGCTCTTGAGCTGCACGGGGGTGGCTTCGATCACGCCTTTGAAGGTGGCGTGGCGTCGCTCGATATGGGGTTGGGCCTTGTAGGCGGTCAGCAGTTCGGCCGGGGTCATCGCCTCGTCGTTGGTCACGAACGGGAAGCACCCGTCGGAAGCGGCGTCGGTGGCGACTTGGGCGGCGTCGGTCGAGAAGCTCAACGTGAAGCGGCTCCGGTCGATGCGCCGGTAGCGGGTGTTGGGGCCGGGCCGGCCTCGTTTCTCCTGGCGGTAGTCGGAGTCGACCTCCTCGCCGACCTCGAAGCGCACCCAGCGCGCCGCCCCGGCGCCCTCGATGACCGCCGCAGCTGCCACTTCGGCAGCCACGCGGCTCTTGATGCGGCAGCGGGCCGAGGTGAGACCGGCGGCCAGATCGCGTATGGCGGCCGTGGCCCGCTCGATTCGGTCGGCGCGAGCGGCCGCATCGTGGGCCCGCTTGGTGGACGAGCGCACCCAGACGATGCGGTGGCCCTCGGCCGAGCAGGTGGGCGCCGGCACCGCCCACCACACCTCGGGCGGGTCGGCCTTGCGCCGGCCGGGGCGCCGTGCGATCTCGGCCCAGTCGATCGGCCCGGCCGCCAGCCACGCCCGCCCGGCCTCGTCCTCTTTGCGGGAGCGGGGCAGCACGGTGAGGAACCGCCCGCCCCGGGAGGCGATGTGGTCCATGTTGTCGCGGGTGGCCAACTTGCGGTCGGCCACGTAGAGGAAGTCGGCCCGCCCGGCGATGGCGCGGCAGGTGTCCCAGGTGGCGACATGGGTGGTCGAGTCCTCGGTGTTGCCGTCGGCGAGCTGGTGGGTGATGGGCACCATGCCGTCGGCAGACACGGTGAGGACCCACACCAGCTGCTTCAAGTCCGGCCGGTGGTCCTTGCTGTGGCCCCAGGTGGGCCGGGAGGGCGTCACCCCGCCCCGAGCCTGGCTGGTGGCGCCCCGGTAGGCGCCGTACAGGCAGATCGACGTCGAGTCGTTGTGCAGCTCATCGACGGCGATCCCGAAGGCGCGGATGGCCGAGATGGACAGCGCCGTGGTCAGGCTGGCCCGGTCGGCCAGGAACAGCTCGTCGAGCGCCCTGCCCACCCGGTCGTCGTTGCATGCCTCGGCCTGCCCGGCGAACAGTCCGAGAAGCACCGGGTCGAAGCCGGCCGCCCAGGCCCCCAGCCCGTAGAGGGGGGCGCGCCCGAGGGCGAGGTTGCGGACCAGCACGCCGAGGGCCCGGACCGGCTCGACTTCGCAGCGGGGGTCGGGGTCGGGCAGGTAGCTCTCGACCAGTGCATCGAAGCCGAGCCGGGACAGCACGGCGTTGACGAGCGGCAGGCCCGCCATCGCCTCGGTGCTGATCTCGATGTCGCCAGGGCCCACCAGGACCCGCCCGCTGGGTGATCTGTGCGCCATGTCCCCAGTCTGCTACTGTGGACACATCAGAAGGTGGATCCCCGGTCAAGATGAGGGGAGGAGTATCCGTGGCCGAACCGAACGCATCAGCCCGCAGGGCGCAGGCCGCCATCGCCCAGCGTCTCGCCGAGACCGGCTTCGCTCTTCCCGGCACACTCATCGAGCGGACCATGCGATGCGGCAAGCCGACCTGCCGTTGCAAGAGCGACCCCCCTCGGCTGCACGGCCCCTACCACCAGTGGACGCGCAAGATCGACGGCAAGACCGTCACTGTGAACCTCTCCGACGAGCAGATCGCCCGCTACGGACCCTGGTTCGCCAACGCCCAGAAGTTGCGCTCAGCGCTCAACGAACTGGAAGAGCTCTCCCTGCGCATCGCCGCGCGAGCAGAGGGCTGGACCTGAAATTCGCGTCGAAGACGTCCGTCAACCTGCGGAACGTAAG
>JBBRXY010000216.1:0-2226 GCA_038238185.1 Acidimicrobiales bacterium | reverse complement strand
GTCGCCCGACGGACATGGCGGTAGCCCGCTCGCAGCCGTCGCCGTCGACGTACCAGCCGGCATAGATGCCGTCGCCGGGAAGCAAGATCTCCGCGGGCACGGCCACGTTGGCCGTCGGGTACCCCAGTTCCCGTCCACGGTGGTCGCCGTCGACGACGGTGCCCCGCACTTCGTAGGGCCGACCGAGGAGGGCGTTGGCGCCTTTGATATCGCCGGCCGCGACCAGCCGCCGCACCGCCGTCGACGACACCGAACCGCTGAGCCCGGCGGCGGGGACGAGGCCCAGCCCGACGACGTCGAAGCCCAGATCGGCCCCGAGGGTGCGCAGGAGGGTGACGTTGCCCTTCCGGCCCCGACCGAAATGGAAGTCCTCCCCCACCACCACGAGCCGTGCCCCGAGAGTCCCCACCAGGAGCCGGCCGACGAAATCGCTCGCCTCCTCGGCCGCTCGGACGATGTCGAAGGTGACCAGGACGGCCCAGTCGACCAGGCCGGTGGCCTCGAGGATCTCGAGCTTCTGGTCGACGTCGGTGAGCAGGTGGGGGGCCGATTCGGGACGCACGACGCTGGCCGGATGGCGGTCGAAGGTGACGACCACGGTGGGTAGCCCTTCGTCGTCGGCCAGCCGGCGGGTCTCGGCCAGAACCGCTTGGTGGCCCCGGTGTACACCGTCGAAGGCACCGATGGTGAGCGCCGACCCGGTGGCCAGCTCGGGTACGTCGGCCGGGTCGGTGACGATCTCCATCCTCAGCGAACCTACCGGCCGGAAAGCGCCAGCACGACCGAGGGCTTGGTGGTCCCGTCGGGGCGGCCCTCGTACACGGCCAGGAGGTTGCCGTCGCCGGAAACGACCGCCCACGGGCCCTCTCCGCTCCCTTGCGGATCGGGCACTCCCAGGACGTGGCGAGCCAGCACGGCGCCGTGTCCGACGGCCTCGGCGGTCGCGGCATCCACGGTTACCCGGGGCAGGTGGGCGACGGCCTCCACCGGCGGGAGCACGTCGCCGGGACGGACCGAGTCGAGCGGTGTGGCTGCGTCGACGGTGAACGGTCCGATCGCCGTTCGTCGCAGCGCCCGAAGGTGGGCGCCACCGCCCAGCGCCGAGCCGAGGTCGGCGGCCAGAGACCGCACGTAGGTGCCCGAGGAGCAGTCGACGGCCACCCTGAACACCCCCGGCTCCGATTCCTCCTCCACGTCGAAGCGGTGGACCACCACCGGCCGGGCGACCCGATCCACCTCGGTCCCCTCCCGGGCCAGGTCGTAGAGACGGCGGCCGCCGACCTTGATGGCCGAGACCATTGGGGGCACCTGCTCAATCTCGCCGGTCAGGGAGCCCACCGCACGTCGCACCGCCTCGATGGTGACACCGGACATGTCGTGGGTGGCCACGACCTCTCCGTCGGCGTCGAGGGACGTGGTCTCGATCCCCAGCACGACCTCACCCACGTACGACTTGGGAAGAGCGGTGACGAAACGCAACAGCCGGGTGGCCGCGCCCAGGCCGATGATGAGCACACCCGTGGCCGACGGGTCGAGCGTCCCCCCGTGACCGACCTGGCGCTGTCCGAATACCCGCCGGCAACGCCCGACGACGTCGTGGGACGTCATCCCGCCCGGCTTGTCGACCACCACCACCCCATGGTGGGTCGCCGGCCGCCCTCGGCTCACCAGGCGCTGGTCAGCAAGAGGCCGGTGGGGCAGGGCCCCCCGCCGGCAGTGGCGGGCGCGGCCCGAAGGCCCCGGGTGCCCGCTATCAGCAACTCAGCGCTTCGTGGGGATGGCGGCCCGGATGGCGTCGAGCACCTCGGGCACGGACCGGTCGGAGTTGAACCCGGCCGAGGCCTTGTGGCCGCCGCCGCCGAACGTGGTGGCAATGGCCCCCACGTCGACGTCGGAGACGGCTCGCAACGAGACTCGGGTGCCATCGGGAGCCTCCTTGAGCACGCAGGAGACGTCGGCCTCGGAGGTGCGCCGGACCAGGTCGATCAGGCCCTCGGTCTCCTCCAGCTCGACGCCGTTGGCGGCCAGGTCGTCGGCCGTGACCCAGGTGGCCACGAAGCGCCGGCGGGTGTCGAGCTCGGCCCGTCCGAGCGCCGAGGCCACCAGGCGCAGGTACGCCAGCCGGTGCAGCTCGAACAGCTGGCGGCTGATGGACGCGATGGGCAATCCGAACCGGGCCAGCTCGGCGGCCAGCTCGAACACCTCAGGAGTGGTGTTGTCGTACTG
>JBBRXY010000215.1:0-2260 GCA_038238185.1 Acidimicrobiales bacterium | reverse complement strand
CTCACGTTCCGCAGGTCAGCGAAGGCCTTCAGGTCGAATTTGTTGACCGTGATGGGGCGGCCGCGCATGACCCGGCAGGTGGCCACCGGCTCGCCGGCTGGCTCTGGCCTCACCGTCGTGCCTGGCGATCCCGCTCGACGATTGCGATGGAGAGGGCCTCGAGCTCACTGACGGTCTCACGTAGCCGACGAGCGTTGTCGAACCATCCTCGGTAGCGATCGGCGACCGCCTCGGGGAGCAGGCGAGTAAGGGTTTTGCCCTCGGCGGTGCGGGTCCACTGCATGTAGGGCCCGTGGAGTTCCGCTGGCTCGCCGTGGCAGCGGCAGTTGGCCTTGCCGCAGCGCATCTGGCGGGTGATCAGGCTTCCGGGGAGCACGAATCCCGCCTCGTCCAAGCGCCTGGCCAGCGCCACCTGGCGCCGCCGTTCGGCGGCGGTGGGTCCGGTCGTTGCCATCCGCGCCTCCTTGGCCTTCACTGAGTACAGTGAAGGATAGCACGGTACAGAAGGGCGCCGAGGGAGGGTCATGGCACCACGAAGGACGATCTTGGTGGACCCGGCCGACATCGAGGTGAGGCACGAGGCGGTGTCGGGACTGCCGGTCGTCAACGCGGTGCTGGCCCGCCTGGGGTTCGACGCGCTGGTCGAGAGCTACCTGCCCGAGCCCGACCCCCGCTGCGGGCTGGAGCCGGTCAGGGCTATCGGCGTGCTGGTCCGCAACCTGGCGCTCGGGCGCGCCCCGCTCTACGGGCTGGGCGCATGGGCGGCCGGCTATGACCCTGGGCTGCTCGGCCTGTTCGCCGGCGAGCCGGGGCTGCTCAACGACGACCGCCTCGGTCGGGCACTCGACGAGCTGTTCCTGGCCGACCGGGCCAGCCTGACCACGGCGCTGTCCGTCTCGGCCGTCCGCGCTTACGGCATCGCCCTCGACGAGCTGCACAACGACTCGACCTCGATCTGCCTCTACGGCGCCTACCGGGACGCCACCGGCCAGGCCCGTGGCGGGGTGACCCCGCCCCGGCCCACCTGGGGGCACAGCAAGGACCATCGGCCGGACCTCAAGCAGCTGGTGTGGGTCCTCACTGTCTCCGCCGACGGGGCGGTGCCCATCACCCACCAGATGCTCGACGGCAACACCGAGGACTCGACCACCCATGTGGCCACCTGGGACACCTGCCGGGCCATCGCCGGGAGGGCCGACTTCCTCTACGTGGCCGACCGCAAGCTGGCCACCCGCGACAACATGGACCACATCGCGGCCCGCGGCGGGCGGTTCCTCACCGTGCTGCCCCGCAGCCGCAAGGAGGACGAGGCCGGGCGGGCGTGGCTGGCGGCCGGGCCGATCGACTGGTCCGAGATCTCACGGCGCCCGGGCCGGCGCAAGGCCGACCCGCCCGAGGTGTGGTGGGCGGTGCCCGCGCCCACCTGCTCGGCCGAGGGCCACCGCATCGTCTGGGTGCGCTCCTCGACCAAGCGGGCCCACGATTCGGCCGCCAGAGCCGACCGCATCGAGCGGGCCACGGCCGCTCTGGGCGAGCTGGCCGCCGGTTTGGCCTCGGCCCGCTGCCGGCTCAAGACCCGCGTGGCGGTCGAAGCGGCGGCCGCGGCCGTCGTCGAGGGGGCCGGGCGCTGGGTGCGCTTCGAGGTCGCAGAGGTGGTGGACTCCGACTACCGCCAGGAGAAGCGAGGACGGCCCGGCCCCAACACCCGCTACCGGCGCATCGACCGGAGCCGCTTCACGCTGAGCTTCTCGACCGACGCCGACCAGGTCGCCACCGACGCCGCCTCCGACGGGTGCTTCCCGTTCGTGACCAACGACAAGGCGATGACCCCGGCCCAACTGCTCTCCGCCTACAAGGCCCAGCCCCACCTCGAGCGTCGCCACGCCACCTTCAAAGGCGTGCTCGAAGCCGTGCCCGTGCAGCTCAAGAGCGACTGCCGCATCGACGCCCTCGGCTTCTGCCTCTACGCCGCCCTGCTCACCCACGCCCTCATCGAACGAGAACTTCGCCGGGCCATGGCCGCCGCCGGGATCACCGAACTCCCGCTGTACTACGAGGACCGGTCGTGCAAGGCGCCGACCGCGGCTCGGGTCCTCGACCTGCTCGATCCCCTGGCCCGCACCGTCGTCATACACCACGACAGGCTGCTCGCCCTGCGAGAGCCGAGCCTCAGCCCTCTTCAGGACCAGGTGCTACGCCTGCTCGGCGTCCCGACCGACCCTTACGGGGCGGCGTGATAAGAGCCGTGAAATTCGAGCTG
>JBBRXY010000214.1:0-2290 GCA_038238185.1 Acidimicrobiales bacterium | reverse complement strand
TCGTACAGCTCGGCGGTGATGTGGGGACACATCGGTGCCAATAGGGCGAGCATGGTGTCGACGGCGAAGGCCAGCGTCTCGGTACGAGCACCGGCCTCGGTCTGGGCGTACTTGTAGAGGGCGTTGACGTGCTCCATGAACCCCGCGACAGCGGTGTTGTACGACCACCGTTCGAACTCATCGGTGACCCGGGCGATCAGCCGGTGGGTGGCCCGGATGACCTCCCGGTCGGCATCGGTCTCGTCACGATCCACCGTGGTGCCCACCTCGCCCGCGCCGAGGCGCCAGACCCGCTGGAGGAAGCGGGTGGTGCCGTCGATGCTGACGCCCTCCCAGTCGACGTCGTCCTGGGGCGGGCCGACGAAGAGGTGGGCCAGGCGAAGAGCGTCGGCGCCCTCCCGCACGAAGAACTCGTCGGGTGAGACGAGGTTGCCCTTCGACTTGGACATCTTGGTGGAGTCCAGGCGGATCATCCCCTGGGTGAACAACCGGGTGAAGGGCTCGCGGATGCCCTTGGGGACAGCGCCGACGTCGGCCAGCGCCTTGGTGAAGAAGCGGGCGTACATCAGGTGGAGGATGGCGTGCTCGATGCCGCCGCTGTACTGGTCGACGGGCAGCCAGTGGGTTGCCGTGGCCGGATCGAACGGGGCGTTGTCGTTGGACGCGTCGGTGAAGCGCAGGAAGTACCACGACGAGTCCACGAACGTGTCCATGGTGTCGGTCTCGCGTGTTGCCGGGCCCCCGCAGGTGGGACAAGTGGTGGCCAGGAAGCCCTCATGGAACTTGAGCGGAGACTCGCCGGTGGGCCGGAACTCCACGTCGTCGGGAGCCAGCACCGGCAGCTGGTCGTCGGGGACGGCGACGGCCCCGTGATCGGGGCAGTAGACCACCGGGATCGGGCAGCCCCAGAACCGTTGTCGAGACAGGAGCCAGTCGCGCAGGCGGTAGTTCACCGTGCGCTTCCCGATCCCCTGCGCCTCCAGCCAGTCGATCGCCTTGGCCACGGCCTCGTCCTTGGCCATCCCGTTCAGCCATTCGCTGTTCATCGCCGGGCCGTCACCCGTGTAGGCCTCGCCCTCCCAGCCTTCGGGCGGTGCCACCGTGCGCACGATGGGCAGGTCGTACGCCTTGGCGAAGTCCCAGTCGCGCTGGTCCTCGCCGGGGACGGCCATGATCGCCCCGGTGCCGTAGCCCATGAGCACGTAGTCGGCCAGGTAGACGGGGACGGCTTTGCCGTTGAACGGGTTGATCACGAGGGAGCCGGTGAAGACCCCACGCTTGTCGACAGGACCCTCGGCGGTCTGGCGCTCGACCTCCGACTCGGTCGAGACGCGGGCCACAAAGGCGGCGACCGCCTCGGCCTGCCCGGCCGTGGTGAGATCGCCCACCAACGGATGCTCGGGAGCGACGACGGCGTAGGTCATGCCGAAGCTGGTGTCGGGGCGGGTGGTGAACACGCGCACGGCCACCTCGGGACGGCCATCGACGACCAGGTCGAACTCGGCCCCCTCCGACCGGCCGATCCAGTTGCGCTGCATGGTCTTGACCCGCTCGGGCCAGTCGAGGCCGTCGATGTCGTCGAGGAGCTCGTCGGCGTAGGCGGTGATGCGGAAGAACCACTGCTCCAGGTCGCGCTTGGTGACCACGTCGCCGGAGCGCTCGCAGGTACCGTCGGCCAGGACCTGTTCGTTGGCCAACACCGTCTGGCAGCCCGGGCACCAATTGACGGGCGCCCGCTTGCGGTAGGCCAGGCCGGCGTCGAGCATGCGCAAGAAGATCCACTGGGTCCAGCGCATGTAGGAGGGGTCGTGACTACGGACCTCCCGGCGCCAGTCGTAGACGGCACCCAGGCGCCCGATCGACGCCTTCAGCTGGGCGATGCGGTCGTCGGTGAAGGGGCGGGGGTGGACGCCGGTCTTGATGGCGGCGTTCTCGGCCGGCAGCCCGAACGAGTCGAAGCCCATCGGCGAGAGCACGGCGTGGCCGCCCATGGTCTTGTGGCGCACGATCAGGTCGCCGAAGGTGTAGTTGCGCACGTGGCCCTGGTGGGCGGCCCCGCTCGGGTAGGGGTACATGCACAGGCAGTAGAACGGCGGCCGGGGGTCGTCGTTGTCGACCTCGTATGTGCCGTCGTCCCGCCACATGGCCTGCCACTTGGCCTCGCTGGCCTGGGGGGTCGTAACCGTCGTCCACGCGCCGATCGTATCGGTGCCGGCTGCGCTGGCCGCGTCCGGTAGGGTGAGCGGCGCGGGCCTGTAGCTCAGCCTGGTAGAGCGCCTGCATGGCATGC
>JBBRXY010000213.1:0-2296 GCA_038238185.1 Acidimicrobiales bacterium | reverse complement strand
GGCGACCAGCCCACCCCCGAGGGCCTGGGCGAAGGCGATGCCGGCCTGGGCCTCGATCAGCCACCGGTTGGCCGGCGAGTAGGTCTCGGTGCCAAGGTAGGTCTGGTTGACGTGGCTGATCCGGTCCCGCTCCAGGGCCTCGACGCCCTTCTTGACGATCGGGCTGTAGCCGATGTTGAGAGCGTGTGCCGTCAGGCAGGCGGCGATGCTCACGTGCAGGTCGGCGAGGCGGGTCTGGCCGCCCGAGGCCGCTGTGAAGGCCGCCACGAACCTCGGCTCCCAGGCCATCACCTCCAGGATCACCTCGGGCAGGTCGACCCGGGGCAGCATGGCGTTCACCTGGCGGCGCAGCTCCACCAGACTCGCCGGCTCCGGGATGGCCTGTAGGCGCTCCACGTGAATGCGGCCGTCATCGTTGACGGTGAGGGCCTCGTTGTCGAGCCGGCCGCCCACCTCCCGATAGGCCTGGTCGAGGACACGGGCGTGCTCGGTGAGCAGGTCGTCGGGGTTCTCTGGGAGCGACAGCGCGGTGAGCACGGCGCCCCTGGCGTTGGCCCACGCCTCACCGTCGAGGAGCTGGGCGCGTGGGTCGCGCCAGCGGGCCGAGGCCTCGGCGGATATGTCACGACGCCGGAGGTGGCGGTGGAACTGCGTCAGCACGCAGAAGACGTAGGCGTTCCTGTCGATGGCGCCGTCGGCCGACGGTGGGCTCCCGAACACGAGGCGCTTCCAAGACCCCTGCACCAACGTCTCGTCGATGTCGGCGATGGTGGGCTTGCGCCGGCTGCGGAGCAGTTCGGGCATGCGCTCCATGGCCGCCAGCACCGGGGCCGCTTCGGCGCTGGCCCCGAACTCGATCACCTCGGTCAGGGTCTTGAGGAAGCCGCTGACCATCAGGATGCGGCCTGCCAGTCCCGCCCGCATTTCTCCGTCGTTGTCCGGGTCGCCCGGCGGGACCATCTCGGTGACCGCGGCGATGGCGGCCTGCAGCTCGGTGCGGGGCACGACCGCCTCGATCAGCTCCCAGAGGTCGTCGAGGGCCACCGCCTCGCCACGGGCCGTGGCTTCGAGCAGGACCTCGACCGCGGCGGCGAGCTTGGCCGAGGCCCGAGCCAGCCTCGGGTGCTGGCGGACCTTCTCCTTCTTGGCCTCCCGGTCTGCCTTGCCGACCAGCTCGGTGACCATCAGCAGGTCGAACAGCTCTAGGCAGTCGTCTATGGACCTGGCTTCCAGATACACGACCGCCGCCAGCAGCGTGGCCAGCCGCCGGGATGGTGGGTGCCGTCGGAGCTGGGGCGCCTTGGCTGCCATCCCGTAGCGGGCCAGGTCGACCACCCGCCGGCGGGGAACGACGGCGTCCAGATCCAGCCTGCCCAGCCCGACGGCCGAGATCTCCGCCACCCGGGTGAGAGCCTTCGCCAAGTTCTTGCCCGACGGCTGCGCCGGCCCCTTGCGCCAGCGCTCCAGATCCGAGAAGCGAGCCCCTTCGGGAACGTCCAGCAGGCGTTCGAGCATCGCCTGCTGCTTGGCCGTGAGCAGCTCGTAGAGCGCGTCCCACAGGCGCTGCGTCGCGTCGTCGCGGACCTGGGCCACCAGCCGGGCCAGGGTCGTTACCCCGGGCAGCAGCACCCTGCGGTCGAGCAGCCACGCCACGGCGTCGTCGAAGATGGCCTTGGGGCCTTCGCCCGTCGTCCAGGCCCGGGCATCCACCCACGCCGTGAGCTCCGACTCGGCGCCGGCGAAGTCCCTCAACCCGAGGACGCCCCGGATTTCCTCGGCGTGCTCGAAGCGCGTCGATCGGCGTTCGGTGTATCGCTTCACGCACGACGGGTCGGCGACGGCCACCTGCTCGGTCAGGTACTCCAGCACCGCGTTCGGGACGTCCAGCGGATCGGCCAGGAACAGGCCCAGGTAGCGCACCGTGGTCAGCTGCAAGGCGAACCCGAGGCGGTTGTGGTCCCCGCGTCGTCGGGCGATCAGCGCCTTGTCGGCGTCGTCGAGGAAGAAGGCCCTCTCCAGCTCCGTCCTCGGCGGCGGTCCGTTGTAGCGACCGTAGGAGGCCGCCTCCGCGTCGGTCAGGAACTCAACGGGCACAGCCGAACACGGTAGGACCGATCAGCCTCGCGACGCCGAGCCGTCCTTAGCGTGACTTTTCGTTCCGATGTTCCTCAAGGGCCTACTCGGCATGCATGTACTCCGAATACAGGCGCACCAGCGGTGTCGACACCGGGATCACCGCCGTCGTGCGCACCTTGGCTCGCGCCCTATTGGCGTTTGTCGGAGCGGGCGACGATGC
>JBBRXY010000212.1:0-2330 GCA_038238185.1 Acidimicrobiales bacterium | reverse complement strand
GAGAGAGTTGATCCGGGCTCTGGGCCTCGGATCGCCATAGCTGGTGACGGCCTCGGTCAGCGAACCTTGACGCTGTAGACGAGTCGCAGGTCGGTGCCGGGGTAGGTGGTCTCGGTGGCGGTCAGATCGAGGCAAAGCGCAGCGATGGCCCGGCTGCGGCGTGGTGAGGACAGCGGCTCAATCCGGACGTGAAGTTCCTCGCCGATGATCTGGAGGTCGGCTGAAGCGGAGAACGCCTCGGCGAGGAGGCTGTGGGCCTCGTCCTCCGCTCGGGCGTAGTGGGACCCGAGGGCCCGAGCCAGGGTGTGCTCGGCGTTCCAGGCGGCCATCCGGGTGGCGTCGTGGATGCGTTTGCGCTCGTCGTCGAGGCGCATGGCGTCGGGGCGGATGCTGCCGAGCGGGACCTTGGCCGGGATCCCCGCCGAGCGGTCGGCCAGCTCGCTCAGAGCGTTGCGGGCGTCGTTGATGGGGCGGACCGACGCACTGTTGGTGGCCAGGGCCTCGGCGGCGACAGCGGCCTTGGCTGTGGCCACCCCGGCCCGTGCATCGGCCAGTTCCTGTCGGGCCCGGGCCTTGGCCGGGTTGGGCACGAGGCGGGCCGGGTCATCGGGGACCTTGGCGTAGGAGTCCATGGCGTCGAGGCCCCGGGGCCGCATGAACCGGAACAGGTTCTCCTGCCGCCAGCGGCTGAACATCGCCTGGGCCACCTCGGCGGCGGTGAGGTCGGTCCTGGTGGTCAGGATCTGGGTCTGGTGCCCGCTGGCGGGGTCCAGGCGGGTCACCTGGCGGCAGGCGAAAGAGTGGCGACCGTCGTCGTAGGCGATGGCGACCGGCCGGTCGGCCAGCAAGTAGGTGGCGGGGTGGCCGAAGGAGCCCTTGACCTCATGGTTGGCGAAGGTGCTGTGGGGCTCGGGCTCCAACGGGCCTTTGCGGTAGGTGGCGATGTCGAAGCCGGCCCCCACCAGCTCAGCGAAGAGCGCCGGGCTCCAGCCGCCCCGGTCGAAGCAGATGGTGGGGCGGGCATCGGGGCCGAGAAGCTCCCGGACGGCCCTGGCCGCCTCCCTCAGCTCGCCGGTCAGCGACGCCCCGGGCAGCGAGGACCACACCAGCACGGCGTCGCCCCGGGCGTCGGCCAGCCAGGTGTCGGTGGTGGCGGCCATGGCGATGCGGGCCCGGGCCAGGTGGGCCCGGGACAGGTCAGCGCCGCCGTGGTAGGCCCGCACGTGGCCGTCGACGTAGAGGATGCCCATGGCTTCGGGATGGGCAGAAACGTGATGGCGAGCCAGACCCAAGACCAGCTCATCGGCTCGCCGCATCTCGGCCAGGGCTTCCATGCGCCGGCGCATGGTGCCGACCTCGGGCGCCCGGTCCAGGCCGAGCAGGCGGCCCAGGGCCAGCGGGTCGATGCGGGTCAGTCCCTCGGCCCGGGGCTCGCCCAGCAAGGCGGCGAACACCAGGGTCAACAACAACGAGCGGATGCCGT
The DNA here is from genome assembly GCA_038238185.1 of Acidimicrobiales bacterium. Taxonomy (GTDB): domain Bacteria; phylum Actinomycetota; class Acidimicrobiia; order Acidimicrobiales; family AC-14; genus DATAQC01. The sequence continues at coordinate 847 of JBBRXY010000212.1, read as the reverse complement.
AGAAGGCGGCCTTCGGGGCCCCGTAGACGGCTTTGGCCACTTCCAGCAGCCCGGTGACGCCCAGAGCGGGCAGGATCAGCAGTGCCCCGACGAAGGGCAGGCTCCCACCTTCGGTGATCACCGGTTCGGCGCCGGCCAGCAGCCCGGCATGGGCTAACGCCCGCTCGATGTCGCGGGGCTCGGGCCGGGCGAGGGGGACAAGACCGGTCCCGGTGGCCGCCAGTGAAGCGTCGGGTTCAGGCGCGGCATCGCTGGGCGGAGCGGACCGGGCGGCCTGTGCCGCGGTGGCCCGGCGAACCGTGTCGGTCGAAACGCCGACCAAGGCGGCCACCTCCAGAAGCGAACGGCCATCGACCCGCAGCGAACAACAGCGGGCGGCCACCTCGGGGGTCAGCTTGGAGGGGCCCTTAGGCCCCCGCCGTTCGGGTTGAAGCCCGTCGGTGCCCCGGCTCTGCCATGCATGTCTCCAGTTGCGAAGGGTGTCGTCGTTCACCCCGAACGCACGGGCCACCTCGTAGTGATGCGCGGAGCCGGTCACCACCAGGCTCACCGCGGCCAGACGCCGGCCGACCACGTCACCCCTCGCCCAGCATGACGTCGCCATTCCCCAGATGAACACGAGCCCACCCTCGTCGTTCTCCACCAGCGCGACCGCCGAGCCGACCATGACGGCGCCGGCAGGGACGAGCGGAAGTGGCCGACCGGGTCGCACACTCCCCATCCCAGCACTTGCCAGGACCTCCGCCACGTCCACGACATAATTATCTCATAGAATGAGGCTCAGACGGCGGATCCCCCTTACGCCGCAAGGGCCTCCCCCCACCATGCCGGGAGTCCTGGATTCACG
>JBBRXY010000211.1:0-2334 GCA_038238185.1 Acidimicrobiales bacterium | reverse complement strand
GGTCCGCCGGCCGTCACCCGCCGTCGTGCACGTCAGCGCGAGCCGGCTGCCAGGGTCATGGCTACCGACGGCGTGCCGGCGAGGGTCTGGTAGACGACGCAGTAGCGCTCGGTGAGGCGGAGCAGGGTGGCCAGTTGCTCCTCGCTGGCGTCGGTGTCGAGGTCGGCGGCGACGCGGATAGAGGTGAACCCGACGGGCGCGGACTTGTCGACGACGAGCGTGCCCCGGAAGTCGAGATCGCCCTCGGCCCGGAGCGTTCCACCCCGTACCGGAATGTCGAGGGCGGTGGCGATGGCCGCGAGCGTTACGCCAGCGCAGGCCACGAGGGCTTGAAGCAACATGTCGCCCGAGCAGGCGAGCAGGCCCTCGCCGCCGGTGACGGGATGGAGCCCAGCCGCCACCATCGCCCGTCCGGTGTCCACCGAGCAGGAGATGCGCTCGTCGCCCAGCGTGCCCTCGGCCTTCAGTGTGACCACGTCGGTGCCCGGCGCCTCCTGGTACTGCGCCTTCAACGGCGCCTGGAGGTCCCGTAGAACCGCCAAGTCGGCCCTGTTGTCGCCGTCGTTCGGGGCTCGCCCCGCCTGATGGTCACCGACTCGGTGGCGGCGAATGTCCGCAGTCATCGAGCCACCGAGGGCCGGTCGCCCGATCTGCCGATCGCACCGGGCCATTCACCGCGATGTGTTGAGGCTTATCCTGAATCCACCGATTTGCATCGGTGGCAAGGGGTGCCCATCCGCGGAAAATGCCTTCTGACCTGGGACAATGGCGGTTGCGACACCACCCAGAAGCCCGAATCAGAAGGCACCTTCTTGATGCGATCATCTCACAGCCTCGACGCCATCGCCGTGACCTTCGACGACGAGCGCCTGGTGGCCGATGCCGGGCTGGTCCTGCCGGCCACCCTGGCCCAGCACCTCGGCCTGCGTGAGCTGTTCGAGGACCACGTCGACCTCGGCGACGCCGCAGGGCACGCCAACGTGGGCCACAAGGCGATGACCCTCATCCACTCGGCGCTGGCCGGCGGCGACAGCATCGATGACTGCGACGCGTTGCGGGCGGGAGCCACCCAGTCGGTGCTGGGACATGCCGTGCTGGCCCCTTCCACCCTCGGCACCTTCCTGCGCAGCTTCACCTGGGGACATGCTCGCCAGCTCGACAAGGTGGCAGCCCAGTTGCTGAGGAAGGCCTTCGCCGCCGGTGCTGGTCCCGGCTCCTCGCCGGTGACCATCGACGTCGACTCCTCCATCGTCGAGACCTATGGCCTCAAGAAGCAGGGCGGCACCAAGTTCACCTACAACCACGTGCGGGGCTACCACCCGTTGCTCGCCGTGGTCGCCGGCACCGGCGATGTACTGCACTGCCGCCAGCGGGGCGGCAACGCCAACTCCGGGCGGGGGGCGGGGACCTTCCTGACCGAGACGTTCAACCTCCTGCGGGCGGCGGGCGCCACCGGCCCGCTCACGCTGCGGGCCGATGCCGGCTTCTACTCCGGAGCGGTGGCCACCGCCTGTCGCAAGGCCGGCGTCCGCTTCTCCATCACCGTCAAGCTGAACAAGGCCATCCACAAGGCCATCGCCAAGATCCCCGAGGACGCCTGGGTACCCATCCCGTACTTCCTCGACGGTGGCGCGGACGTGGCCGAGACCACCTACCGGCCCTTCGGCAAGAGGGCCCCGGTGGTCCGGCTCATCGTGCGGCGGGTCAAGCCCACGCCGGGATCCCAGCTGGCCCTGCTCGTCGACTGGGCCTTCCACGCCTTCGTAACCGACCGTGACGGCGAGACGATCGAGCTCGAGGCCGACCACCAGCGCCATGCCGAGGTGGAGTGCACCATCCGCGACCTCAAGTACGGCGTCGGGCTCAATCACATGCCCTCCGGGCGCTTCGGGGCCAACGCCGCCTGGTTGGCCTTCAACGTCATGGCCCACAACCTGGCCCGCTGGACCAGCCGGCTCGGCCTGGGCGAGACGCTCATCGCCACCGACACGCTGCGCCGGCGCTACCTAAGCACTCCCGGCCGGGTCACCCGGTCGGCCCGCCGGCTCACCCTGCACCTGCCGCGGCACTGGCCCTGGGCCAAGCGTTTCGAGACCTCCCTGGCCAACCTGCGCGCCGTCGTCCTGGTCACCTGAGGCCGAGGACAGAACGGCGGCCGCTCAGGCCGGCCCGTCGAGTGCCCCCGCCGCCAGACCACCCGAAAGGCATTGGGTCCGCCGCGCCCCCTCAGCGGCCCGAGGCGGTGTTTGACCCCTCATATGGGACCAATGCCCACCCGAAGTCGACTTCGGGCCTTCTCGTCGGCCGGCTGATGTCAATCGGTGGATTCAGGCT
>JBBRXY010000210.1:0-2370 GCA_038238185.1 Acidimicrobiales bacterium | reverse complement strand
GGTGATCGGGATTGTCGGTCGGCCACGGCGCGCCAAAGCAAGCTCCTTCTGTCGGGGTTCTACCTGACAGAACGCGCCTTCGCCGCAGAAGTTCCCGATCAGCCAATATTTCGCGGCTGAACTGGCTTACAGGACACTAGCTGGGGTCTACGCCGGGTGCTGGCCCCCGTTGGGCACTCGTATCCGCCGTACCGCACCGTGGCTTCGACTCGATCTGCGTTTCGGGGGGCTCAGGTAGCGTGCCTGGGGTGTCCGGCCACGAAGCCTCCCGCTCAGAAGCCTGCTCAGGCCCGGCATCAGGATTGGGGCCGGCGCCGAGCGCCGACGTCATGGCCGAGCTGGCCTGGCGGGGGATGGTCCACCAGGTCACCGACGACGATCTCGGGCCCATGTTGGCGGCCGAGCGTTTCTGTGCCTACGCCGGCTTCGACGCCACCGCCGACAGCCTGCACGTGGGCCATCTCGTCGGCGTGGTGGCGCTGGCCCGCCTCCAGAGGGCCAGGCACCGTCCCATTGCCCTGGTGGGTGGGGCAACCGCCCTCATCGGCGACCCCAGCGGCCGGCAGTCCGAGCGCCCACTGCTGTCGGTCGACGAGATCGAGGCCAACGCCGCCGGCATCCGACGCCAGCTCGAGGCGTTCATCCACTTCGGTACCGGCACCGACGACGGCCTGCTGGTGGACAACTCGGCCTGGCTGAGCGCCCTCGGCCTCACCGACTTCCTCCGCGACGTCGGCAAGCATTTCACCGTCAACACGATGATCGCCAAGGAATCGGTGCGAGCCCGCCTCACCGAGCGCGAGCAGGGCATCTCCTACACCGAGTTCAGCTACATGCTCCTCCAGGCCTACGACTTCCTTTACCTCCACGACACGTACGGTTGTCGGCTGCAGGCGGGGGGCAGCGACCAGTGGGGCAACATCACCGCTGGTATCGACCTCATCCGCCGGATGCGGGGCGCTCGCGCCTACGGCCTCACCTGGCCACTCATCACCAGCGCCGACGGCACCAAGTTCGGCAAGACCGCGTCCGGCGCCGTCTGGCTGGATCCGGCCCGGACCAGCCCGTACCAGTTCTTCCAGTTCTGGATCCGCACCGACGACCGCGACGTCATCGGCTACCTCCGTCTCCTCACGAACCTGGAGGCCGACCAGGTGGCTGCCCTGGAGGCGGCCGTGGCGCAGCGACCCCAGGAGCGCCAAGCCCAGCAGGTGCTGGCCTGGGAGTTGACTGCCACCGTGCACGGCAAGGAGGCGGCCGACGGGGCCCGGGGCGCCGCCGAGGCGCTGTTCCGGGGCGAGCTGGCCGCCCTCGACCGCAACACCCTGCTCGACGTCTTCGCCGAGGCCGAGTCCACCTCCCGGCCCCGAAGTGACCTCGCCGCCGGCGTGGGCCTGGTCGACCTGCTGGTCGACACCGGCTTGGCCGCGTCACGCTCGGCCGCCCGGGCCACCATCGCCGGGGGCGGGGCCTACCTGAACGACCGCCGGGTCACCGACGTCGACCTCCAGGTGGGCGAGCCCGACCTCCTGGCCGGCGCCTATGTCGTGGTGCGCAAGGGCAAGCGCAGCTACCATCTCGTACACTTCCCTGAGTAGCTGGGCGACCGCCACACGGGTCCTGCAGTTGCAGGCCGTCGCGGGGTTGAGGAGCGCCCGTATCGATGATAAGGTTTCTCCTTGCGCCGGTCGCCGGGTGCCCTCCCAAGGGCCACCGCCGAACGGAGCCGAAACCGGAACCAGGCTAACGCCGGGACCGGGTCCGAGGAAGTGTGGGGTACGCTCCGCAACCCTCAAGCATCACAACGAAGAGTGCACCTCCGTCTCTTGCGAGACGCGTGCCTCGGTCGCTCCTTGAAAACGGAACAGAGAGCCACGGAGACTGGTCTTCGACGCACTTGTGCGTCGGTGGCACAGTTTCCATCAGCCAGTGCGGGCGATCACCGAAACGTGATCGTCATCTGTCAATGAAGTCGGCAATGGGGTTCTAGTCACCCCGGATGCCGGCTCTCCTGATCCATGGACGTCTGCCTCTTCACGGATGCAGGCGACCTGAAGATCTCGACGGAGAGTTTGATCCTGGCTCAGGACGAACGCTGGCGGCGTGCTTAACACATGCAAGTCGAGCGAGATTCAACCGGTGGCAACACCGGGGAAGATCGAGCGGCGAACGGGTGAGTAACACGTGAGCAACCTGCCCCGAAGACTGGGATAACACCGGGAAACCGGTGCTAATACCGGATACCCCCACCAGGCCGCATGACCAGGTGAGGAAATGGCTGGGTCTAATAAACTCAGTCCGCTTCGGGAGGGGCTCGCGGGCTATCAGCTTGTTGGTGGGGTAACGGCCTACCAAGGCGACGACGGCTAG
>JBBRXY010000209.1:0-2380 GCA_038238185.1 Acidimicrobiales bacterium | reverse complement strand
GGGACGAGCGTCGAGCAACTCGTTGACCGCGGCGAGGGAGATGTCGGCCTGCTGCACCGGCAGGAGGGCGGACGGATCACCGGTGCGGGCGACCACGTACGCGCCCGGAGTTTCCAGACGCACCCGCCCGCGCCAACGAACCGTCTCTGCGAGGCTGAGCCCAGCGGCGTCGACGAGATCGCTAACGCCGATTCTCGCACAGTGAGTTCCACCCCAAAACGGGGGTCAGTTGTCAGTCGAACTCGAAGCGGAGGGTGCGCCCACCCCACCAGGGGACGGCGACTTCGGGGATGTCGGCTTGGCGTAGGACAGGGGAGTAGGTGCGCCGCTTGAGGCGCACGACGATGGTCTGGCCACCGTTGATGATGGTGCCGCCGGTGGACAGGAACCTTCGTTGCAGGGTGTCGGGGGTGGCGTGGTGATAGCCGGTGAGGCGGCGGCGTAGCGAGGCGCAGACGGCGCCGGCAAGCACGGACAAAGCGACATCGAGGTCGACGTTGAGGGGAACGGCGCCGGCGAGGGCGTCGACGTGGAAGGAGCGGATGGACTCGGCGAGACGTTGTTCGATGTTCATCCGCCGGGCGTAGCGCTCGATGATCTGCTTGGCGCTGGCGGCCCTGGCGTTGGTGATGATGACGGTGGGGGCTTCACGGCCGAGGCCGGTGACGATGAGCTGGCGCACGGTGCCCGGGTAGGCGGACAGGCCGACCTCTTCGTCGACGACCTTGGGGCGCCGGTAGGCGCCGTCGCGGTCGAGGGCAACGGTGCGCCACGCGTCGGGAGCAATGGCGGCGATGTGGCGCTGTAGCGCCGGTGAGCGCATGCGAAGGGTGACGAAGGTGATGCCCCGGGCGTCGAGCTCGCCGAGCACGGCCTGGGTGGTGACCTTTTGGTCCATCACCAGCCGGGCCGGCCAGTGGCCGGTCAGGGACCGCCAGTGCTCGGCGAACACGAGCACCTCGTTCGCCTGGGTGGCTTTGGTGAGATCGGCGTTGGCGTACACCAGGGTCTGGCTGGCGCCGTCCTGGGCGAAGAACGACAACACCGAGCGGGTGCGCTGGGAGCGCCGGGGCACATAGTGCTTCTCCAAGGCCACGTCTTCGCCCCAGTGCATGATGGCGTGGAAGTCCAAGTCGAGGTCGCCGCCGGCGTCGGAGACCAGATCGGCGGCGAGCATCGCCTTGCCGAGCCCGACGAGCAGGCCGGACTGGCGGGCGTGAGCGAGCCGGTAGGAGTAGGTGGTGAGCGCGGTCGCTTTGGGCAGGGCCACCAATCCGGCGAACAGCCCGGCGCCGATGTCGGCGGCGAGGTCGTCGACGTGGGAGACCCGCCGCAGCCCGACCAGCTTCAACGCCAACAGGCTCAACATGTAGTTGGTGGCCGGGATGACCGAGGTCCCGGGGTAGCCGGCGGAGCGGACCAGCCCGGGCAGGTCCAGGGCGACCAGCTCGGGGACGGCCAGCAGCAGCCCGGCCACCTTGGATTCGGCGCTCGAGGGAAGGGCGGCGAAGTCGACCAGGCCGGCGCGGCGGGGGTGGTCCCGATAGGGGGCGCCGCGCTCAGCGGGCGGGCGCACCGGTAGCCGGGCGAAGCCCGCCTCGGCCAGCACCTCGGCGACCCCGGTCCGGTTGAGCGGGGTCGAGGTGGCGGCCAGCGCCTCGGCTATCTCGGTGGCCGAGTGGCCGGCCCGGCGAAGCTCGATGATGCGCGGACGGGCGGTGTTCTTGGCCGGCGCCCGAGTCGGTCCAGGCCGCGGGTTGATGAAGAAGCCGGTCTTGCCGGCGCGGAAGTCGCGCACCGCCGAGCGCAGGGTGGCGGGTGAGTAGCCGGCCCGCGCCGCGGCGTCCTCGGCGCTGGTCCCCTCCCACAGATAGGCGCGCAGCGCCTCGTAGCGACGGTGGTTCGGCCCGGTCGGCCTGGCGAAGAACTCCCCGCCGGGGCGGGCGGCCCTGTCCTTGGCTGGGGTCGATTTCGCTGTACGGACCACACCTTGACTCCACCAGTCCCACGGAGCGAAGTCAAGGACCCTCGGCGAAGTGGCTTACAACGCTGTGATTCGCTGGTCCGAAGGCGACCGCCCTGGCACCTTCACTCGGCCAGTACTATCGGATTGCACAGCGAGATCGACCCCGCCCGACTCACTCGGTCGCTGGGCGCGAGCGGCCATTCGCCTTGTACAGCAAGGCTTTCTCCCGCCGCCTCGAGCCATGTAGGTTCGTTCCGGCGTGGACTACTACCAGACGCGAGAATCGGCGCTAATCGCTTGGCGAATGGACGAGGATTCGTATCACGAACTACTGGTCGAAGTGGAGGCGGTCTCCGGACTGGAAACAGGTCGTAGACATGCGAAGATGGCGCAGCTCGCTAACGCCGATTCTCG
>JBBRXY010000208.1:0-2434 GCA_038238185.1 Acidimicrobiales bacterium | reverse complement strand
TTTCCGGGGCGCAGGACCCCGGCCAGTGCTTCATTGGTCTGGTCCAAAAAGCACAACAGCGGGTGGAAGCCGAACCCGGACTTGTAGTTGGCCGCCGCCGACTCTTTTTCGGAATGTGACGTGACCAGGGTGGCGTCGAAGTCGAGGGTGATCTTGTCCGGCGCCCCCCCGGCCGCCCACGCCGCCGCCCGGGCCTTGGCCCGCCCGGCCCGCAGGGCGTCGAGCACCGCCGCGTCGACTGAGTCGATGACCCGCCAAGCCGTGGGGCCCGAGGCCACCCGGCCGAACAGGTCTGGTTGGTCGCGCAGGGTGCGCAGGTCCGACAGGTGCTCCCCGCCGTCGGCCAGCGTCACCGCCAAGTCGACCAGCACCCACCCAGGGTCGATCTGGCGTCGCCGGCGGGTGGTGGGCGCCAGCGCCTCGGCCCACGCATCCCCCAAGCCGAGCACCTCAGCCAGCCCCGACACCAGCCGGGCCCCGGCGTGGCCGACGATCCCCTCCCCGTCACAGGTCACATCCATGGTGCGAACGTCGGCGCTACGCTTCACCCTCAAGGTGCCCTCCTGGGACTGGGAATGGTGTCTTTGACAATCCCATTTTCCCTTACCCTCGATCCACCGAAGAACCAGGTGGATGAGGCCCGTGCATCCGCGGAAAAGGTGCCCTGAGCTGGGAGAATGGTGATGGCGAAAACCCATTCCCACCCAAGTCGGAGGGCACCTTTTCAGTGCGATCATCTTCCCACACCCTGGACCGCCAAGTGGTGGTCTTCGATGACGACAAGGCCGTGGCCAACGGGGGCCTGTGCCTCCCCATGACGCTCGCCGCCCACCTCGGGCTGCGTGAGCTGGTCGACACCCATGTGGACCTGGGCACCGTTGCCGGCCATGCCAACCCGGGCCTCAAGGCCATGGGGCTGGTCGCCTCCGCCCTGGCCGGGGGCGACTCCATCGACGACACCGACGTGTTGCGGTCCGGTCGCTCGGAGTCGGCCATCGGCCAGTGGATGCCCGCCCCCTCCACCCTCGGCACGTTCTTGCGGGGCTTCTCGTGGGCCCATGCCCGCCAGCTCGACAAGGTCGCAGGCGAGTTGTTGGCCCGGGCCTGGGGGGCGGGGGCGGGCCCGGGGGATGCGCCGTTGACCATCGACGTCGACTCCACCATCTGTGAGGTCTACGGCCCCAAGAAGCAAGGGGCCCGCTACGGCCACACCAAGGTGCGCGGCTACCACCCCTTGGTGGCTGCGGCGGCAGGGACCGGCGACGTGCTGGGGGTGCGGGCCCGGGGCGGCAACGCCCACACCGCCCGGGGAGCAGCCGGGTTCTTGACCGAGGTGTTCAACCGGGTGCGTGCCGCCGGCGCCACCGGCGCCCTCACGCTGCGGGCCGACTCGGGCTTCTACTCCGCGGCGGTGGTCGGGGCCTGCACTCGGGCCGGGGCGGCGTACTCGATCACCATCAAGTCCTCCAAAGGCCTGCGCAAGGCCTACGACGCCATCGCCGAAGAGGACTGGACGCCCATCCCCTACTGGCTGGAGGGCGGGGCGGACGTGGCCGAGATCACCTACCGGCCCTTCCGCAAGAAGGGCAAGGAGGTTCGCCTCATCGTGCGCCGGGTCAAACCGACCCCGGGGTCGCAGCTGGCGCTGTTCGCGACGTACTCCTACCACGCCTTCATCACGAACCGGGAGGGCGAGATGCTGGCGCTGGAGGCCGATCACCGCCGCCACGCCGAGGTCGAGCTCGTCATCCGCGACCTCAAGGAGGGGGCCGGGTGGAACCACATGCCGTCTGGGCGCTTCGGGGCCAACTCGGCGTGGATGGCCATCGGCGCCATCGCCCACAACCTGGCCCGCTGGAGCGGCCGCCTGGGCGGCATCTCCGACACGGTGGTGACCACCCCCACCATGCGCCGGCGTTACTTCGCCATCCCCGGCCACCTCACCCGCTCGGGCCGCCGCCAGACCCTGCACCTGGCGAAGCGCTGGCCGTGGCAGGACAAGTTCGTCGAGGCGCTCACCCGGATGCGGGCCGTGAAGGTCCTCGTCACCTGAGGGCGGGGAACACGACGGCCGCCGCCAGGGTCCAACCGTCCGCCTCGATCACCAAAGCCATCACGAGGTCTGATCAGCCACGCCCCCTCAGCGGGTCTGTGGTCTCGGAAAGGGCGCTTCGGCTGTTCCGCCCACCACGATCTCGTTCCGGCCCGTTACGGGGCCCGGCCGACCCCAATCGGTGGATCGAGGCTTAGGCTCGCGTGTAGGTGAATTGTTGGAACGGACGGACTTCAAGGCCGTGGTTTCGCGGCCGGGCTCGGCGGCGGGGCGGCCAGGGCTCCGGCAAAGTCCTGATGCGGTCGGCTGACCTGGGCTGACGCGACGGTACTGGCGCTGCGGCGGCGCCTAGTGTACAAGATCGAGGATGGCAGGATCGCC
>JBBRXY010000207.1:0-2437 GCA_038238185.1 Acidimicrobiales bacterium | reverse complement strand
CCCGGTTGTCGACCCATGAGGCGACGCCATAGCGGATACCCATCGATGCCATCGCGGCGCGCAGGCTGGACATGCCCAGATTCCCGGCACCCTCCCCGGCCACGTGCAGGTGGGCATCTATGGGGTCGAACGGGACCCACAGCCGATAGTCCAGCCCGAGGTTGTTGTCCCACTCGGTGCCGTCGGTGATCACCCCGTCGAGAAAGATATGGGTGCGGCTCTGATGGAGTGACATCACGGAGTGCCTCCGGGCTGGGCGGAGCGCACCTGTTGTAGGTTCAGTTCGGGTCTTGAAGTGCCTCGGGTATCCACCAGTTATACGTGCGCCGGTGACACAATCTGCTAGTGGGCAGCTAGCAGACTGGAGGGGTACAATGGTGGCAGTGGCGACAGCAGACCCGGCCCGGGTGCCCAAGGTGATACGTGGCTCGGTGGTGACCCACCGACGCCGGTGCGGCAAAGCGAACTGCCGTTGCGCCGACGGCGCGAACCTGCACGAGTCGACCGTGTTGAGCTACTCCGAGGGTGGGCGCACCAAGTTCGTGATGCTGCCGGCTCAAGACGTGGGCGCGGTGCGGGCAGCGGTGGAACGCTATCGGGCCGCCAAGTCCCGGGTCGAGGAGCAAGGCAGCGCCGGGTTGGCCGAGCTGGCGGCCCGGCTCTCTGGCATCAAGGCGGAGCGACCCCGGTGACCAACACCACCGGGAGGTCCTCCCCTGACCCCTTCGGGGCGTGCCGGGCCCGGTTCGAGACGTTGGTGGGCTTCTTGGAGGGTGAGCAGGCGGCGGCCATGTCGCATGCCGAGTTGGAACAGCGGATCCAACTCGACGGCCGGGAGGTGCTGCGCCTGGCCCTACAGGGCCACCTGGAGCTGCGAGCCGAGCTGGAGGAACGCCTCGAGAAGGTGAGCGACGCCGATGGGGTGGCCCGGGGGTCGGTCGAGGCCGACCACCAGCGGGTGCTGACCACCGTGTTCGGCGAGGTGACGGTGCGGCGTCTGGCTTACCGTCGCCGCGGCCAACCCAACCTGCATCCCGCCGATGGGGTGTTGAACCTGCCTGTCGAGCGTCACTCCCACGGCCTGCGGGAACTGGCCGCCATCGAGGCGGCCCGGGGCTCGTTCGACGAGGCGGTCGACGCCATCGAGCGGGCCACCGGCCAACACGTCGCCAAACGCCAGGTGGAAGAACTGGCCAGCCGGGCCGCGGTGGATGTCGAGGCGTTCTATGACGCCTGGCTCGGTCCGGGCGCCGAAGCGGACGACGTGGTCGTGTTGTCCTGTGACGGCAAAGGCATCGTCATGCGCCCCGACGGGTTACGCCCGGCCACGGCCCAGGCGGCGGCGAAGACCACAGCCAAACTCGATACCCGCCTTTCGAAAGGAGAGAAACGGAACCGGAAACGAATGGCGGAAGTGGGAGCCGTCTATGACCTCACCCCGGTGGCGCGTACCGCGGCCGACATCTTGGCCACCGGCGACGACTCCGCCGGCGTCAGCCCGGCGCCCGCGGCCAAGAACAAGTGGCTCCTGGCCAGTGTGGTCCAAGACGCCGCTGTGGTCGTGACCCGCATCTTCGACCAAGCCGAACGACGCGACCCACACCACCAGCGCCGCTGGGTGGCCCTCGTGGACGGCAACAATCACCAGATCCACCGGATCAAAGCCGAGGCCAAGGCCCGGGGGATCACCGTCACGATCATCATCGACCTGATCCACGTGCTCGAGTACCTGTGGAGGGCGGCCTGGTGCTTCTACCGAGAAGGCCACACCGACGCCGAGGCCTGGGTTCGCGACAAAGCCATGGCGGTATTGAACGGAAACGCCCCTACTGTCGCCGCGTCCATCCGGCGGAAGGCCACCTGCCTGCACCTCGACGCTCACAAACGGGCCAACGCCGACACCTGCGCCGACTACCTGCTCCGCAAACAACGCTACCTCGACTACCCGACCGCACTCCAAAACGGGTGGCCAATCGCCACCGGCGTCATCGAAGGTGCCTGCCGCCACCTCGTCAAGGACAGAATGGACCTCACCGGCGCCCGCTGGAGCGTCCACGGCGCCGAAGCCATCCTCAAACTCCGAGCACTACGAGCCAACAACGACTTCTCCGCCTACTATACGTTCCATCTGGCCCGAGAACGCCGCCGCGTCCACGACGCACGCTACGCCAACGGCGTGATCCCACAGGCCGCGTGAGCGTCCCTCGAAAGGAGCCGCACCCGAATGGTACCACGCATCCATGCATTCCTCGCAGGGCAGACACAGGTCCTCGAGTAAGGACTGGCCGGACTCAACGCGCAACGAGTCCGCCGCCGAAGTAAAGTGCGGGCAGCAGTTGGAACGTCAGGCCTGCGACCCACAAGGACGGCGAGACGGCGAAGAGACGGCCCCCGGCCTGATCTCGCGAGGCGCGATGTTCGCAACGTGGCGCGTTTG
>JBBRXY010000206.1:0-2450 GCA_038238185.1 Acidimicrobiales bacterium | reverse complement strand
GATGAGGCACGGCACGCCGCCGCCCTCCTCGTAGGTCCGGCGCACGAGGTGCCCGGGCCCCTTGGGCGCCACCATCGCCACGTCGATGCCGGGAGCGGCGCTGATCTGCCCGAAGCGCACGTTGAAGCCGTGGGCGAAGAAGATGGCGTCGCCGTCGGACAGGTTGGGCTCGATCTCGGCCTCGTACACCGACTTCTGCTCGGTGTCGGGCAACAGGATCATCACCAGGTCGGCCTCCGACGTGGCCTGGGCGATGGTGGTCACGGCCAGACCCGCGGCCTCGGCCTTGGCCGCCGAGCCCGAGCCCTCACGCAGCCCGACGCGCACGTCGATCCCCGAGTCGCGCAGGTTGAGGGCGTGGGCGTGGCCCTGGCTGCCGTACCCGATCACCGCTACCTTGCGCGCCCCCACCAGTCCGGCGTCGGCATCCTTCTCGTAATAGATGTTGGCCATGTACGGGCTCTCCCTCGTCGTTCCTCGGCGCGGATGCGCTGTCAACCAGCGCTTTCCGCGTACAAGAAGGTAGTTGGTACTTCGTTAGCGGGGTCCACCACCTGAGAACTACAGGAGTGTAAGTTCGATCCTGCGAAGAGGGGGGCCTTCCGAGGAGGGCCCATGCAGGACCGATTGGGCGCTTCTTCCGGGGGGTCGGGGCGCCAACCCAGCTATGACGAGTTGGCCGCCGAGGCGGTGGTGCTGCGGGCGCAGAACGTCCGCCTGCACGCCGACAACGACGAGGTCACCGCTCGCGTCGGTGTGCTCGAAGCTCGCATCGTCGAGCTCGAAGCGCTGATCGAAGAGCTCCGTCGTGCCGGCAAGCGCCAGTCGGCGCCGTTCTCCAAGCGCCGACCCAAAGAGCACCCGGCCAAGCCCGGGCGTAAATCAGGCCCCGACTACGGCACCCACGCCAGGCGCCCGCCGCCCGATCGGGTCGACGAGACGATCGAGGCACCCCGTCCCGAGAACTGTCCCGACTGCGGCGGCGAGCTCGACCTGGAGCGGATGGACGACCAGTGGATCGTGGATATTCCCGAGATCGCCAACGTCGTCACCCGCGTCCGGGTGCCGGTCTGTCGTTGCCGGAGCTGCGGGCGCCGAACCCAGGGCCGCCACCCTGCCCAGACCTCCGATGCCCTCGGGGCCGCAGCATCCCAGGTCGGTCCCCGGGCCACGGCGCTGGCGGTGGAGCTGCACAAGGGTGCCGGCCTGTCATTGGCCCGGACGGCGACGGTGCTCGGTCGCCTGGGCCTGGCCATCTCCCCCGGCGGGGTGTGCCAGGCGGTGGCCCGGGCCGCTCGACGGGCGGAGCCCACCTACGAGGCGGTCAAGGCCGAGCTGGTGGCCTCCCCTCAGATCTCGCCCGACGAGACGGGGTGGCGAATCGGAGGCCACCGGGCGTGGTTGTGGGTGTTCGCCACCGCGACCCTGACTCTGTATCACGTGGCCCGGGGGCGGGGATTCGACCAGGCCGTCGAGGTCCTGCCCCCCGACTACGCCGGCACACTGGTGCGCGACGGGTGGGCCCCGTACCGCCGTTACGAGTCGGCCACCCACCAGACGTGTCTGGCGCATTTGATCCGCAGGGCCGGCGAGCTGGTCGAGTCCCTGCCGGCCGAGCACCGTTGGATCCCCCGGGCGCTGGCCGAAGTGCTGCGCGACGCTCTTCGGATCCGAGACGCCCGCCGGGCCGGGGCCATCGACGATGCTGCGGTCACCGAGATCGTTCCCGCACTCCGACGCTGCGTGGACACCCTGGTCGCCCTGCCCGCCGGCGACGAGGCCAACCGGCGTCTGCTCGATCACCTGCGACGGGAGCGAGACGCCTTGTTCACCTTCCTCGTCGACGACAGCGTCGATGCCACCAACTGGCGCTCCGAACAAGGCGTGAGGCCAGCGGTCGTGAACCGAAAGGTGTGGGGCGGGAACAGGACCGATGTCGGTGCATCCACCCAGGAGGTGCTGGCCACCGTGCTGCGGACCGCCACCCAGCAGGGCCTCGACGTGATCGGCCTGTTCGCCGAACTGCTGCGATCACCGGTGCCGAGGGTGGCAGGTCTCAACCTCCCGCTTACCCGTCCACCGCCTGGCTGATCAGCCGCCCGACGCGGTGGCGAGGCGCTATCCAAGTACGGAAAAAGTTCTCAAGTCGACCTTTTCGTTGGCCGATACACAATACTTTTCGGACAATCATGCCGACAAAGGAGGCGAAGAAAAGACGTTTATGCGCCGTACGATCGAGAGATAAGTCCCAGTGATAGCCACTCAAACCGGAGGTTGCATCATGGGAATCGTCGTCGTACTGCTGTTGATCGCTCTCGTTCTCGGAGGGATCGGCTTGGCCGTCCACGCCCTGTGGTGGATGCTGCTCATTGCCGGCGCCCTGGTCATCGCCAGCGCCGTGTCCGGCATCGGAGGGCGACGTCACACCATCTGACCCACAGGCACCTCTG
>JBBRXY010000205.1:0-2453 GCA_038238185.1 Acidimicrobiales bacterium | reverse complement strand
CTCGCTATGGGCATAGCTCCTGGCCGATCATGCCGAACCTGGCGGCTCCGTCCGGTCGCTTCGGCTGTTGGCGGCGGTGACCTGGCGGGCCAGGTCCCGTAGCACCGGCTCGTAGGCCTCTGAGAAGGTGGGGAAGGGGTGGACGAGGTCGGTGAGCACCGCCAAGGGGATCTCGGCCCTGATGGCCAGGACGGCCTCGCCGATCCACTCGTCGCATCCGGGGCCGACAGCCGCCGCCCCGACCAGCACGCCCCGGGTGGCGTCGGCGGTCAGCACCAGCCGGCCCCGGGCCTCGCCCTCGCTGCCCGAGCGGGCCGTGTCGGCCAGGTCGATGCTGGCGGTGACCGGCTCGATGCCCTGCTGGCGGGCCGCTGCCGCGTCCAGCCCCACCGAGGCCACGGGCGGGTCGGTGTAGATGGCCCGCGGGATGGCCCGGGTGTCCATGGTGGCCGAGCCGCCGATGAGGTTGGCGGCGATGACCCGAGCCTGGTAGTTGGCGGCGTGGGTGTACGGCGCGGCCCCCGTCACGTCGCCGGCAGCCCACACGTGGGGCTGACCCGGCACTCGCCCCGAGGCGTCGGTCGCCAGGCCCTTCGGGTCGGCCTCGATGCCCAGGACGTCGAGGCCGAGGCCGTCGAGGTTCGGGGTGCGGCCGGTGACCACCAACACCCGGTCGGCGTCAAGCCCGGTGCCGTCGGCCAAGTGCAACCGTGCCCGCCCGCCGACCACCTCGGCCCGGGTCACCTCGGCCCCGAGGCGCAGGTCGATCCCGTCGTCGCGCAACACCGCCACCAGCACCGCCGAGACGCTCGCCTCCTCCTTGGCCACCAGCCGGGGCGCCGACTCGACCAGCGTCACCTGCACCCCGAACCGGACGTACACCTGGGCCAGCTCGCAGCCGATCGGGCCCCCGCCCAGGACCAGGAGCGAGTCGGGGCGCTCGTCGGTGCTCAACGCCTCGTCGCTGGTCCAGGTCGGGACGGTGTTCAAGCCCTCGATCGGGGGATGGACGGGCCGGCTCCCGGTGCCGATCACCAGGTCGGTGAAGCCGTACCGGGCGCCGCCTACCTCGACGACGCCCTCGCCCACCACCCAGCCGCGGCCCCGCAGCAGGCTGACCCCCTCCCGCTCCACGCTCGTGGCGGCGCCCGCGTCGTCGCGGTGGTGGGCCACGTCGTCCCGCCTCGCCACCGCCCGGGCCCAGCCGGCGCCCGGGTCGTCCAGGGTCACCGAACCGGCGGTGGCGCCGAGGGCCACCGACCTGGTCGTCTGGTGGCGCACGGTGGCCGAGCGGAGCAGCGACTTGCTCGGCATGCACGCCACGTAAGGGCACTCACCGCCCACCCGGCCCGCCTCGACCAATGCCACGCTGCGGCCGGCCTGGGCCACGTTCTTGGCGATCGATTCTCCTGCGGTCCCAGCACCCAGGATGATGACGTCGAAGGCGGCCGTCACCCGGCCGGGGGGGCGAAGAACTCGAGGGCGATGTTGTCAGGATCCCGGAAAGCGAGCCCGGAACCGAAGTGGGCATCCACGATCTCGCCGTGGGCGATACCGAGCTCGTCGAGGCGCGACGCCCACACCTCGAGGTCATCCCGGGCGGCGCAGGCGAAGGCCACGTGGTCCATGCCGACCCGATGTTCATCGAAGGCATCGTCGGAGGATGTGCCGGTGTGGGCGTGCAAGCCGAAGAGCATGCCGCCGGCCAGGGGGAACACCGTGTGGTGGTAGCCGTTGCTGTCTTCGTCCAAGGCCGGCTCGACTCCGAAGAGCCGCTCGTACCAGGGCGCGCTGACGGTCAGGTCGGTGACGGTGACGGCGAGATGGGTCACCGAGGGGAAATCAGTCATGTCTGTCCTTTTGGTCGTAGGAGCGGGGCTCGGGCGGCGGAGGGGCCCGCTGAAAAGAGTATGAGCAAGGGCATGGGCGTTGTTCCGTCGGTGCGAGGTCTGACCAGCGTCATGGGCATTCGGCGACGCTCTTCTCTCGCGGGTGACTTCGTCCCGTGCGGCCTACCCGGGCCTGGCGGTCCGCATGCGGTCCCAAGCTTACAAGAAGATGAACAGCAGTTCAGGGTGGTGGTTCACCGGACCGTGGCCACGACGCGGTGGAGGCCAGAGGCGCCTTCGCGGCCACTGGTGCGGTCCCCGTTCACCTGCTGGGCCCCGCCGCCGGCAACGGTGTGCACCACCAAGCCGGTGCTCACCCGGCCGGGTCGGCACCCGGTGTAGCTCCACAGGCTCCAGGTGAGCGGTTCTGGGGCGGCTTCCAGCCGGTAGCCCGAGCCGTCCAACCTCGGGGGGCGCTGCTCCCCGACGCGCCCCTCGTCGCACTGATACGCGAGCACGCTGTGGCACGGATCTGGAGCAACGACCGTGATTCCGGAAGTTCGACGGCATCTCCGCCCTGAAGCTGAAGCCGATCGACGCAGGTGTTCGACAGGGTTCGGATAG
>JBBRXY010000204.1:0-2456 GCA_038238185.1 Acidimicrobiales bacterium | reverse complement strand
GCAATGGAGCCGCCCCTTGGTGGGGGCGGAGGGACGTGGCGCCTGCGCCTGGGCGACCTGCAACCGGATCGGCCGCAATGGAGCCGCCCCTTGGTGGGGGCGGAGGGGCCTGGCCGAGGCGGCCCATGCCCACGGCGAAGAAAACGGGGTCCCCGCGAATGAGGGTTGGAGCGGAGTGGACCTGACGGCGTAGGGCATCCACCACGTGGGCGGGCCTGGCCCCCAAGCTTCGGAAGTTCGACCAACCGAGGCAAGGAGCCAGACCCGTGGGCGACCGTATCGCGCTGTCCCTCCGACGCGCCGACATGAACACCTTCCGCACCATCGACGAGGAAGGCCGGCGGCCGGTGGTGCACGTGGCCGGCCGCCACGCCGCCGCGGTGTGCCCGGACTGCCGACGCCCGACGGTGAGGACCAACGGCAGCGGCTGGCGGGACGTGATCGACGTGGTGCGCACGCTGGTCATCACCCTGTCGGTGTGCGTGCGCCGCTTCGTGTGCGAGCGCGAGGACTGTCCCCGGGCCAGCTTCGACGAGCGCTTCGAGGGCATCGGCCGGGGCGGGGCCAGCACCCGGGCCATGGCCTTCTTCGCCGACCTGGCCCGGGGCCGGGCGTCGCGCACCGTGGCCCGGGACCTGGGCGTGCCCGAGCACTACCTGCGGGTCGCGGTGGGGGCCGAGCGAGCCCGGGCCACCGCTTCGCGGCCCCGGCGCCTGGGGCGCCACCTGGCCATCGACGAGTGCTCGGTGCTCAAAGACCACGTATACGCCACGGTGTTCAGCGACCCCGGCCGTGGCGTCGTCCTCGACGTCGCCCCCGGCCGTGACGGTGCCGCGGTGTGGGCCTTCGCCGGCGGCTACTCCTACCTCGAGCGGGCCAAGGTCGCCGTGGTCAGCATCGACTGCCACGCCCCCTACCGGGCCATGGTGCGCCTGGCCTTCCCCAACGCGCTCATCGTCGCCGACGCCTTCCACGTCCACCGCCAGGTCCTGCACGCCCTGGCCGCCGTGCGGCGGGCGGCGTGGAACCGCTACCGCCACCGGGAGGCGGCCCCTGGGGCGGGCCATCAAGGACGCCCGCTACGCCCTGGCCCGGGCCCGGGACGAGTTGGAGAGCGACGACAGCCCCAAGGGGGAGCGCCAGCGCCAGGCCGTCTACGACGCCACCAACCTCGACGCCGACCTGGGCGTGGCCTATGAGCTCAAGGAGGCGTTCCGCGTCGCCATGGCCTTCGCCAAGGCCGGCCACGAGGAGCTCTTCGCCGCCGCCTTGGACCTCTTCGACGCCCTGTGCCGGGGCTCGGGCCTGGCCCCGTTCGCCACCGTCGCCAAGACCTTCCGCTCTTGGCGGGGCGAGATCGTGGCCTACGCCACCACCGGCGGGGCGTCCAACGCGTGGGCTGAGGCGGTCAACCACCTCATCAAGAACCAGAAGCGCCAGGCCCATGGCTACAACTCCTGGGCCGGGTTCCGGGGCCAGATGCTGTGGTGCTTCGCCACTGAGGTCGTCGACCCCGACACCGGCGAGATCACCGCTCTGCGCCTCGTCCCCCGAGG
The DNA here is from genome assembly GCA_038238185.1 of Acidimicrobiales bacterium. Classification (GTDB taxonomy): domain Bacteria; phylum Actinomycetota; class Acidimicrobiia; order Acidimicrobiales; family AC-14; genus DATAQC01. The sequence goes on along the minus strand of JBBRXY010000204.1, from coordinate 900 downwards.
CCAAGGCCCCCGCTTCGCCCGGGCCTCCTAGCCACAAGCCGGCACCGCGCCCCTGATCTTGACGGTCGGCCCTGACGGGCCGGCTCATCCTCTCCTCCCCCCACTGCCGCACGCCCCCCAGGGGGCGCTTGCCCTCCAGACGCGCCCGTGGTCCGGTGGCTGGGCGGGAGACGAACAACCTTCTGCCATCACTCGGTCATCGTCGGGCCAAAGGCCGTCAGGTTCGGCACCAACCCAGGCTGCGCCACCTCCTACGATGACGCTGAAGCGAGGAAGCCAGTGCCTGGCAACCCTCGTTCGCGGGGAGGGTACTTTCCCTATTTACTGACTGCAACCTCCCTTTTGTTGGACGACCGCCGCTGGGCAAGTGATCCAGCCGCTGAGCGTTGGGGTTATACCGGCTCAATATCCAGAACTCCACTAACGGCAATGTATAGTCACATTGTTCTCGAGTCCGATCCGAGCCCGAGTGTGGTGGCAGATTATGCCCTCGATCTATTTTCGAAGGCCGGAAATGTCGAATACGAGTTACGGAGATCAGAGCCGTATCGTTCAGATCGATCTGGCAGTGAAGATCTCGATTGGCAGAGCAACTGGGAAGGCCTTATCGCGAATCGAAGTGAGAACGAGGAATTTCAGCGGAACATTGCTTCGCTAGCAGGGCTACTCGCAGACCCGATAATATCTGAAGCCCAGAGAGTTTATGATATCACGCGGCAGTCAATGACTAACTGGCTAGCTGTTCGAGGCAACTCAGCCGAAAGCGTCCCTTCTCCGCGAAAACTGTACGACGCCATTGTGGCTGTCTCCCGGGCACTGTCGGATCCCAGCGGTACTAGCGGAGGAATTGCAAGTCTCTGGCGGCTGGCGATCAGTCCAAAGGCGTACGAGACCGAGAGG
>JBBRXY010000203.1:0-2467 GCA_038238185.1 Acidimicrobiales bacterium | reverse complement strand
GGGTGATGACGTCGGTGCGGGTGCCGTCCGGATTGGCGTAGGTGAGCTTGGTCGGCGTCGTCTCGGAGTCGATGAGCTTGGACTTGGCCGGGTCGAATGAGCTCTTCGGGGCCATGGCTGGCGTGCCGATCTGGCCGGGGTGGGGCGGGGCGTTCGAGAAGTCGCCCTTCGCCGCCTCCGGCTGCAACTTCGGTGAAGCCGACGCGGGAAGGCCGGGCAGGTCCTTGGCCTGGGTGATCTTGGCCTTGTCGGCTGCGGTGGCCGCCGGGCTCGTGCTGACCAGTGTGGCGGCGGACACGGCTAGCCGGGTGTTCCGCACATGGCGGGTCGTGGATCGGCAACGTTGATGATCGGTCTCCCTCGATCACCGGGGCACGCGGGGATCGACGTCGAGCAGCTCGAGCAGGCGCGCCTGCAGCGGTGGTGGCTCGGGGATGACGGCAGGGCTGGTCGCGGTGGCGGGGAGAAGACGCAGGCGAGACAGGGCGCCGAAGATGAGGCGCCCCGTGGGTTTGGCCGGCCGCCCGGCCCACAGGGCGGCGAGCTTGAGGGCCGGCGAGATGGCCAGTCGAACGGCTCGCTCGACGAGGCTGAAGATGAGCAGGGCCAGGCAGATCACGCTGATGAGGGCCTCGATGCGGCGATTCGACTTCAAGAACATCGGAGCGACGGCCAGCGGTCCTTTGAAGTTGCCGTAGCGGCGCTCGACGACTTCTTGGCCCTTGTAGCGACGCAGCACCTCTGCTGCGTCGGCCCCTGTCGGGTCGAGGTTGGTGAGCAGGGCGTACCAGCCGTCGGTGGCGGTTTCGGCCGCCAGCGCGTCGTCGTCGAAGTGCCACGACAACGTGGGTTTGCCCGCGGCATCGGTGCCCACCTCGGTTCGCAGGTACGCCTTGACCCGGCGCTCCCGGCCGATGGCCGCCACCCGCTCGCTGGCGTCTTTGGCCGTCGGGTAGTGACGCCCCCCGAGCCCACGGCTCAGCCGTTCGAGGTCGTCGGTGGCCCGGGCCAGCTTTTTGTCTCGGGCCGCCCGGGCCGCACCGGCGCGCGCCGAGGACCACACGAACACCCGCCGCAGCCGAAGATCGGGGTCGGCCTTTCGGGGCCCGGGAACGACCATCGTGTCCTCGACTACCCGGTAGTGGCCCCGTTCGGCCTCGGGCTTGGCCATGTCGCGCTCGGCCACATAGTCGACCGGCGTCGCCGTCTCGTAGTCGCAAGCGCCGAGCGTGGCGACGTCCACGTAGGTCTTGGAGGCGGGAGCAACGAACTCCACGCCGGCACTGACCATGGCTGCCAGGTTGGCGTAGGAGATCAGCTTGGAGTCGCCGACCACCATGAACCGCCGCTCGCCCGCGATCTCGCGCAGCGCCTCCATCGCCGGGATGACCTGGTTCACCTCACCCGCCCCGCCGTCGTAGGCCCGGTGGAAGATCGGCACGCCACCATCGGCGGTGACCCCGAGACCGGTCTGGATCTGGCGGAGGTCGGGGCGGCGGTCCTTCGGATGACCGAACCGTGGCTCGACGAAGTCCTCCTCGGTCGCCTCGTAGGCCCCGAACAGGCTGATGGAGGTCATGTCCCAGTGGATGCGGGACACGTCGATGCCGAAGGTGGCCACCGCCCCGGCGCCGATGGAGCCGACGATGCCGGCCAGCTCGGGGGCCACGGCATCGAGGCCACGCCCGATGCGGTCGTCGTTGAGCGCCTCAGCCTCCATGCCGAACACCTCGGGCACCGCCCACGCCCGGGCCCAGTCCTCCACGTGCACCAGAGGAGTAGGCGACGTGAGGCGGTTGGCCACCAGCGCCTCGATGACCTGGCCGTGAGTGACGATGGCCACATCGCGTACCGGGCAGGCCCGGTCCACGATGCCGGCGATGTCGAGGTGCCGGCAGAACGTCGCCACCACCGGCAGCGACCCGAGCGCCTTGTCCATGCTGGGTGGGCCGTATCGAACGCGAGTTCCCATAGAAGGACTTTCGCGACCAACCCTCGCTTCTCCTGCCAGGAATTCGAGATTTCTTCGATTTCTTCGCCGACCCTACCGACCGCCATGTGCGGAAGACGGGGCTAGCGCCGCCACGATGCTCGAAATCCGGCGGATCATCTGGTTCCTCCCCGCAAGGGCGGTCGCCCTCTCGCCGACCTCGCCCCCGCGGGAAACGCAGCCGTTGGAATCACATCGACGCGATCGAGCCCTGTCTTGAGAGAAATCGCGCAGGCCGTTGGCTACAGCCGCAGGTGGCTGACCGGATTGGCGCCGGCTCACCGGGTGGCGAGGACCGGATTGGACCGTCGCGGGACTGCCCACTCCCCGCGGGCCAAGCGGCGGGACGACCACTCCTAACGCGGGTCCCGTGGCTACTTGTCGGTTGGTGCCACGTTCCTTAACGTCAGCCCAGGTGGGTCCCCGGATGTTGCCTCACGACCGTCACGGGCAAAGGTTCGCGTCGAGCGAAGTGTC
>JBBRXY010000202.1:0-2476 GCA_038238185.1 Acidimicrobiales bacterium | reverse complement strand
CGACGGACCCGGAGCCTGGCGCTGATTGATGCCCTCGACGAAGACGGCGGCAAGAATGTCCATCCCGCGACGGTAGTCCTGTCACCCCGCTCACAGGGCCGCTCGGGCCCAGGGTCCATGCGGCGCGAGCCTCCGCCGAGGGCCGGGCTTGGTCGCCACCGTCGCGAAGCCTTTAGGATGACGGTGAAAGCTACGAGAAGACGGCCGGCTACCGGCCGCACCAACGGAGGGCCGTGCCGGGAACGGCCACGACCGGGAGGCAACATCGATGAGCAACAACGAGCGGTGGCAGGACCTGGGTCAGCAGTTGCGGGTGGAGGCGGTGCGCTGCTCGGGGGCGGCCAATTCCGGCCATCCCACGTCGTCGATGTCGGCGGCCGACCTCATGGCCGTGCTGATCGACGCCCACCTGCACTACGACTTCGACACGCCCGACGACCCGACGGCCGACCACCTCATCTTTTCCAAGGGCCACGCGTCGCCGCTGCTCTATGCCATGTTCCGGGCCGTCGGCGCGGTGACGGCCGAGGAGCTGGAGGGCTACCGCACCCTCGGTAGTCGCCTCGAGGGCCACCCTACTCCCGACCTGCCCTGGGTCGACGTGGCCACCGGCTCGTTGGGCCAGGGTCTTCCCATCGCCGTCGGAGTGGCCCTGGCGGCCAAGGAGTTCGACAAGCTGCCGTACCGCACCTGGGTCCTCTGCGGCGACTCGGAGATGGCCGAAGGTTCGATGTGGGAGGCGTTCGAGGCGGCCAGCTTCTGGGGCCTCGACAACCTGTGTGCCATCGTCGACGTCAACCGCCTGGGCCAGTCCGGCCCCACCCGAGTGGGCTGGGACCTCGACACCTACGCGGCCCGGGCCAAGGCCTTCGGCTGGAACACCATCGAGATCGACGGCCACGACGTCGACGCCATCAACGACGCTTACATCAAGGCCGAGAACCACAAGGGCCAGCCCACGGCGATCTTCGCCCGTACCCACAAGGGCAAGGGAGTCCCTTCGGTCGACGACCAGCTGAACGCCCACGGCAAGCCCGTCCCGAACTACGAAGAGGCCATGGCGGAGTTGGGCGGCGACCGGGGCATCACCGTCACCCCGCCCAAGCCGCGGGGCGGCACCCCTCACGTCTTCGCCGCCGACGAGAAGCTGTCACTTCCCTCCTATGCCAAGGGTGGCGACAAGGTCGCCACTCGCAAGGCTTATGGCGACGCCCTGGCCGCCCTCGGCAAGTCGCGGGGCGACATCGTCGCCCTCGACGGTGAGGTGTCGAACTCCACCTACTCGGAGATCTTCCGCTTCGCCCACCCCGACCGCTACGTGGAGTGCTACATCGCCGAGTGCCAGCTGGTGGCCACTGCGGTCGGTCTCCAGGTGCGCAACTGGCAGCCCTGGCTCTCCACCTTCGCCGCCTTCCTGGCCCGGGCCTACGACTTCGTTCGCATGGGCGCGGTGAGCCAGGCCGACCTGTGCATCGTCGGCTCGCACGCCGGCGTGTCCATCGGCGAGGACGGTCCGTCACAGATGGGCCTCGAGGACCTGGCCTGTTTCCGGGCCATCCACGGCTCCACCGTGCTCTACCCGTCCGACCCCAACCAGACGGCGGCCCTGGTCGTGGCCATGGCCGACGGATCGGGCATCCGCTACATGCGCACCACCCGGGGAGCGCTCCCGACCATCTACGGGCCCGACGAGAGCTTCACCATCGGCGGGGCCAAGGTCGTGCGCCAGTCCGACGACGACGCCGTGTGCCTGGTCGGAGCGGGCATCACCCTCCACGAGGCCCTCAAGGCGGCCGAGGAGCTCGGTGGCGAGGGCATCAACGCCCGCGTGGTCGATGCCTACTCGGTGAAGCCCATCGACGCCGACACCCTTCGTTCGGCGGCCGCGGCATCGCACAACCGGGTGATCGTGGTCGAGGACCACTGGGCCGAGGGCGGCCTGGGCGACGCCGTGCGCGAGGTCTTCGCCGACTCCGACGTGCACACCCGGGTCGTGGGCCTGGCTGTATCGGGCATGCCCGGGTCGGGCACCCCCGCGTCGGTGGTGGCCGCCGCCGGCATCGACTCCGACCACATCGCCGCCGCCGCCCGCAAGCTGGTGGGCGGGTAGCAAAAAACCGTTCTGGTCGAGTTCCGGGGGGCCAGGGCCCCCCGAAACCCGACCAGTTCGTTGGGGGTCCGCTTCAGGCGGCGATGCGGGCCATGACTGGTCGTTCGTGGCGGACCTTGGCCCAGCCCATGCGCTGCATGAACAGGATCACCCACCAGCCGGGGTCGAGCTCGCCCTTTTTTAGGGCCAGGCGGGCCGACGTGGGCGCCGAGTGATGGTTGTTGTGCAGGCCCTCGCCGGCGGTGAGGAAGGCGAGCCATTGGGAGTTGCCGGCGAGCGTCCCGTCGTGGGGCTGGTGGCCGAACCGGTGGCCGATGGCGTTGACCGCCCCACTCAGCAGCAGGTAGGACACGGCGTGGATGCCGG
>JBBRXY010000201.1:0-2515 GCA_038238185.1 Acidimicrobiales bacterium | reverse complement strand
AGAACCCGACGCCGTTCGTATGGCACAAGACCGCCGAGCAGATCCTGGAGCGGATCGCCGGCTACTGCGCCGCCGTCAACGAGGCGACCGGAGCCTGATGCCTCCCTATTTGGTGGCGCTCCAGGTTTACAGGACACTAGCAGTCCGCGTGCAAAGCCGGTGTGTCATCGTCCACACGGACGGACACCCTTGGAAGTGGATATAGCCGATCGCCTGTGAATGATTGATCGATGAACGCGGTTCTCGCGCAACTTCGTATCACGGGCATGGGGCTTGGAGCGGCCCTCCAGGACTCCGCTCCCGGGAGCGCCGGGTTCAATTTCTTGCTGGTTCGGTACGCGCCCGGCTCGGGCGGGGAGCTGTCCGCCGGCCGCCTGCGCTCCGGGCTGGCCACCATCGGCGCCTGCCCGACCGGCGACCGGACCTGCGGGGTCTTTCACCGCCAAGCGGCCCGTCGACATCAACAACTACGCCCGGGTCCAGGGCACGCCTATCGCCCTTGCCGCACTGCTGGGTCTCCTGGCCGTGGCCACGGTCGCGCACATCCTGGTCACGTCGATCCGTCGTCGGCGGCGGGACCTGGCCGTGCTCAAGACCCTGGGCTTCGTCCGGGGACAGGTGTCGGCCACCATCGCCTGGCAGGCGACCGTCCTCATCGCTCTGGCCCTGCTGATGGGCCTGCCCCTGGGCGTCGTCGCCGCCCGATCGGTGTGGACGCTGTTCGCCGGACGCCTCGGGGTGGTCCCCGATCCGCAGCTGCCGCTGGCGGGCGACACTCCTCGCCGTCCCCGCCGCCTGGCCATCGCCAACGCTCTGGCGGTGGGCCCGGGTCGGGTCGCGGCCCGACTGCTCCTCGCGGCGGTACTGCGCACCGAGTGACTTCGGCGGGCATGTGGGGCGGCCGGACTGGTGAGTTCTTCGCCCGCTGGACCTATTCTGCAGGCGATGGCCATCCGGGTGGTTCTGGCGGAGGACAACTACCTCGTGAGGGAAGGGGTCAGGCGTCTCATCGAAGCCCAGCCCGAGCTCGAGCTGATCGCGGTGTGCGAAGACCTCGGGTCGCTCCTCGCCGCCATCGAGACAGATCCGCCCGACGTGGTGCTCACCGACATCCGCATGCCTCCCACCAGCACCGACGAGGGCCTGCAGGCGGCTGAGCGGATGCGCGTCGTGCATCCCGAAGGCGGGGTCGTGGTCCTAAGCCAGTACGCCGATCCCGAGTACGCCCTCGCCTTCCTGGCCAACGGCTCGAGAGGGCGGGGCTATCTCCTCAAGGAGCGGGTCTCCGACGTCAACCAGCTGCTCGCCGCCATCCGGGAGGTTGCCCGTGGCGGCTCCTACATCGACCCGCGCGTCATAGATGTCCTCGTTCAGGCCCGTTCCCGGTCGGCCGCATCGCCCCTCCGCCAGCTCACCCCCCGCGAACTCGAGATCCTCTCGGAGATGGCCCAGGGAAAGAACAACCAGGCCATCGCCACTGCGCTGGTCTTGTCGGACCGGGCCGTCGAGAAGCACATCAGCTCGATTTTCTCCAAGTTCGGGCTCTCCGAGGAACCCGACATCCACCGGCGAGTGAAGGCTGTGCTGCTGTTCCTTTCCGACCGATCGGGCTGACCCCACCCGCTGCGGGGGTGCAGGCACCCTGGTCACGATCGCCGGGAGGTGTGAAGATTCGCGAAATGGGTGACCATGACATTCCCGTTCTGATCGTCGACGACCAGGCGTTGTTCCGGCGGGCTGCGTCCACAGTCGTGAAGGTCACGCCCGGGTTCGAGGTGGTCGGAGAGGCCGAGTCCGGCGAGGCGGCCGTCGAGCTTGTCGAGCACCTCCGGCCCCGGCTGGTGCTCATGGACATCAACATGGGCGGCATCAACGGGATCGAGGCGGCCCGGCGCATCACTGGCGCCCATCCCGACGTGGCGGTGGTGCTGCTGTCCACCTATCAGGCCGACGACCTGCCTGCCGACGCCTCGGCATCGGGGATGGCGGCCTATGTCAACAAGGACGAGTTCGGCCCCGTCGTGTTGCGGGCGGTGTGGGATCACCGCGACGGCGCCACCGACGGCGCCGAGAATGCGACACCCGGAGCCTGAGCGGAGCACTGCCGTCGTCGCCTTCCGCGTGGCCCGGAGAACGCAAGCAAGGCCCGGCGGATCCGAAATGACGGACTCGCCGGGCCTTCCTCGCGTCGGGCCGCTCGGGACCTAGAAGAAGGTCATCCGGACGGCGGCGGGCAGCGGAAGGGGTAGGTCGCCCGAGGTCCCCCAACTGGCCGAGGTCGTGCCTCCGCCGGCGTAGGCCACGTACCAGGTGCCGGTGGACGGCCGATAGATGCCGAAGTCGGTCTTGGCGTCGCCGTTGTAGTCGGCGGGCACGGGGATGTCACCGCTGGTGCCCCAACTGGCCGAGGTCGTGCCTCCGCCGGCGTAGGCCACGTACCAGGTGCCGGTGGACGGCCGATAGATGCCGAAGTCGGTCTTGGCGTCGCCGTTGTAGTCGCCGGGCACGGGGATGT
>JBBRXY010000200.1:0-2528 GCA_038238185.1 Acidimicrobiales bacterium | reverse complement strand
GTACCAGGCTGGGGAGTTCACTCCCGAGACCGAGGCCCAGGCGGCCTGGGCCGACTTCACTCCCGGTGACGGGACAGCCGAGGGAGCAGCTTCTCCAGGTGGCGACGATGCATCTGCGGGGACCGCTGGCGACGATGTGCCTACCGCGGCCGCTGTCGACGCCGCCATTGCCGAGCCGGCTGCCGACGAGGTCTCCGGCGACGACCAGGGGAGCATTGCCGGCGACGGCGGCACGCCGGAGCCCCCCCCTTCGGCGGAGCCCGGGGACGGGTCGGCAACCGGTTAAGACCGGACCGACTGGCCCTATCCCCCCGGCGTGGCCGGTAGCCGAGGATCTGTCGACCGCCACCCCTCCCAGGAGGGGTCGCCGCCGAGGCCTGGGGTCGGCGTGTCCACGCTGACCAGGTGGATCCGCGCGCCCAGGATGGAGGCGCTGTTCGCCGCCGTCCTGGTGTTGTTCGGGTTCCGCCTCGGCGTGCGCCCGATCGGTGACAACTCGATGTTTACCCACCTGCGAACGGGGATCGACGCCGTCGCCGGAAACGGCATTCCTCGGATAGACCCGTACTCCTTCACCGCCGGCGGCAAGCCGTGGACCGTGCAGAGCTGGCTACCGGAGTGGACCTACGGGTGGGCCCACTCACTGGGGGGGTACCGCCTGGTCGTCATCGAGCAGGCACTCCTGTGCGCCACTCTGGCCTGGCTCATCTACCGGCTCGCTCGAGCCGGTTCTCCTCTCCGCACGACCCTCGCCGCCCTGGTGGCCATCGGCATCGGGGCCCCGTACTGGTCCCCCCGCCCTCTGTTGTTCGGCCTCATCGCCATGGCCCTGCTCGTCACGGTCGTCGAGCGGCGGCGCAGCCCGTGGCTCCTCGTCCCCATCGTTTACCTCTGGGTCCAGAGCCACGGCTCGTTCCCCCTGGGCCTGGCCTGGCTGGGCGCCCGGGCCTTCGGCCAGTGGCTCGAATGGCGGGACTGGCCCGACGACACGATGCGGTACATCGGGGCGTTCGTCGTCGGGCTCGTCGTTTCCGTGGTGAACCCACTGGGGGCGCGTTTGCTCCTGTTCCCCTTCACCATCTTCCAGAAGCGGGCCAACTTCGCGAGCATCATCGAGTGGCGCTCGCCCGACTTCAACGGCTTCGACGGGCGGTTCGCCCTCGTCTTCCTAGCTGTGGCCCTGGTGATCCTGGCCCGGTCCAAGGTGAGCTGGCGCGACCTCGTCCCGGTCGTGGGCTTCCTGGTCCTGAGCCTCATTGCCCTCCGGAATCTCCCGGTGGCGGCCGTGGTGCTGGCGCCGGTTCTGGGCAGATCCTTGCGTCGCACCGACGGGTCGAGCCGTTCGGGATCCACAGCCGAGCTGACCCCGAGCCGACTACGGCTCAACCGGGTCGTCATGGTCATGATCATCCTGATGTTCGCCATCTTCACGGCGTCGATCTGGTCGACGCCGCCCATCGCCGCCGAGGGCTACCCCGTTGCCGCGGTGACCTACCTCGACGAGCACGGCCTTCTCGTCGCCCCTCATGTCCTGGCCGAGCAGGACTTCGTGGGCAACTACCTGACGTTGCGATTCGGGCGCCGGGTTCCGGTGTTCATCGACGATCGCTACGACATGTATCCCGCCGACGTGGCCAAGGACTATCGCACCCTGAAGGCGGGCGGGGCCGAGGCCCTCTCCCTGCTCGACAGGTACAAGATCGATGTCGTCCTGTGGAACCGCGAACAGCCCCTGACAACCGTGCTGGCGGTCACCGGCGCATGGACTCAGGTGTTCCGCGACGGCGATTGGGTCGTCTACCGGCGAACGTCGACCATGGGCGAGTGAACGCGAGAAGAGAGGCCCGAAGGCCTCTCTTCTCCCTACCCGTTTCGTTTGGAATGGATCAGCCGATGGAGTTGCCGACGGTGGAGAACTTGTCGGCGGCCTTACCACCGAGGAACGTCAGGGCCAGCACGCAGAACACGGCGATGAGGGCCAAGAGGAGGGCGTACTCCACCAGGGCCGCTCCACGCTCGGTGGTGCCGAACCGGGCCCGCATCCACGGAGCAACCATCTGACGGAAGTACGTGATCATGTCCATTGTCTTGCTCTCCTTTGAAGTGTGTGCCCCTCGCTGGGCCTCAAATGAATGATCGACCGGAACCCGTGAATCCTGGATGGTGCGATCGACTCATTCCGCCGACTCATTCCGCCGACTCATTCCCGCGCCAGTGCGTCTCACGGCAGGCTTGTCCCTCAGACGCGAGAAAGCGGGCCTCGCGGCCCGCTTTCTCACCGACCGGGGGGCCGGTCGGATGTTGGTGGCCGGATCAGCCGATGGAGTTGCCGACGCTGGAGAACTTGTCGGCGGCCTTGCCACCGAGGAACGTCAGGGCCAGCACGCAGAATACGGCGATGAGGGCCAGGAGGAGGGCGTACTCCACCAGGGCCGCTCCACGCTCGGTGGTGCCGAACCGGGCCCGCATCCACGGAGCAACCATCTGACGGAAGTACGTGATCATGTCCATTGTCTTGCTCTCCTTTG
>JBBRXY010000199.1:0-2544 GCA_038238185.1 Acidimicrobiales bacterium | reverse complement strand
TCGGGCCACGACCTGAGACTTGATCGCCGAGCGCACCCGTTCGGTGAAACCCAGTTCGGTCGCCACGACATCGAAACGCTCCAGGTCCGCCGCCAGCGGCGTGTGGGGGATCTCCCGCCACAGTGACGTGAGTTTTCGGGCCACCAAGTAGTCATAGCCGGGGTGCAGTTCGCCATTGAGCATCAAGAACATGGTGAAAGGCTGGTTGTGCGCGTTGCCGCCCAACCGAGCGGTCAAGGGCTGGCCAGCCCAGTCGGCCAGATCGGCCCACCGGACCAAGAACCGGCGAGCCGCCTCGGTGTAGAGCACGTTCGTCCGTCCCGTTGTCGCCAGGTAGGCGACGTAGGCGTCGAAGAGCTCAGCCCTGGCTGCGGGAACGCTGCCGCGAGCGCGCGGCATCGAACTCCCTTCGGACATGAGCGGGAGCGAGATGGATGTAGGCGGCAGTGGAATCGACGTGGTCATGACCCAGCAGGGCTTGCATGACGGCCAGGTCAACACCAGCCTAGCCTCGGCCAACGCGGTCCCGAATGTGTGCCGCAGCGCGTGGGGATGGCCGGCCGCCACGCCCGAGCGGCCCCGGTGATATCGGAACACTGTGCGCAGCCCGGCCGGTGTGAGCGGCTGGCCCCGGTGGGGGCCCTTGGCCACCACGAACAACTGGTCGACGACGTCTCCGGCCGCTCCGCAAGCAGGTAGGCCTGGATCACCCCGGCCACGTCGGGGTCCAGGGGCACGCGGCGTTCCTTGTCGCCTTTGCCCACCACCCGCACCCAGCGCCGGCCGACGTCGACGTCGCGGACGCCCAGGGCGAGCACCTCGGCCGAGCGCAGGCCCGAGTACAGCATCAACCCGGCGATGGCGCGGTCGCGCCAGGTGCGCAGGCTGGCGAGCAATGCCCTGGTCTCGGCGACGTCGAGGCCACGAGGAAGTCGCCGTGGCTCGCGCACTCGTAGTGCCGAGCGGGCCTTCGGCCGTGCGAGGTGCCCCAACAGGCCGGACCGCTCACCGCGCGTCGAACCCCGCCCCTCTCGGCCCTTGGGCATCGGGTTGGCGGCTGTGGGGTCACGCATCGACCGGAAGGCGAACAGCCCCGAGATGGCCGCCAGTCGCCGGTTGATCGTCGTCGGCGCGTACCCGGCGTTTCGGCCGTCGCGGATCGAGTACACGTTGCCGGCAGGCCGCCCCGGCACGGTCGCCTCTCGGCAGGCCGTGAGGTAGCGCAGCAGCACGTCGGTGGTCACCGCCTCCACCGCCACCTCCACGACGGCGAGCCAGCGACAAAACGCAAGCAGGTCGAACGCGTACGCCCGCACGGTTCGAGGCGAGTAGTTCCGGTCGGCGAGGTAGCTCAGGTAGTCATTGACCAGAGCCAGGTCGGTCGATCCCGTGCCGCCCAGAGCCCAGCCACCGTCCCGCTGCTCGACCCGAATCTCATCGATGTCACTCACGACACACAGCTATGGCAGATGTCTCACAACAATGCAAGCACTTCCCCAGGAGCTCCTTGTGGGAAGGGTTGCCGGCTGTAGGTACCACAGGTATTAGCCAGTTAAGGGGGGGGAGCGCACCCGGGCCGGGTCGATCACGAAGCCCCGGGACTGGGCGTACTCCAAGAAGGCGTCGTTGAAGCGGGGGTCGACGTCGTCGGCCTCGGTGACGATGGCCTTGAGGTTGTCGGGGATGACCACGGCGAACACGCCCTCGAAGTAGGCCCACGCCGCCTCGAAGCCCTCGATGACAGCGGCGGTGGTCTGGCGGTGGCTGAGCCACACGAAGCAGTGGCGGGAGTAGCAGGCAGTGAAGATGAGGGCGTCCACCATGCGCCGACCGCCGCCCACGGGATCGGGGACCAGGCCCATGCGCCCGAAGTCGACCTGCAGCTCCGAGCCCGGCTCGCCGTCGTTGACCCTCACCGTCGCCTGGCGCTTCCCGAAGCCGCAACGCTGGGTGGCGAAGCGGTTGAGGGTCCGGTAGGCGACGACGGTGCCCTGGCGGGCCAGCAGGTCCTGGACCTTGACCAGCCTCAGGTCCTTGGCCAGCCACGCCTTGATCTGCTCCTCGTGGGGGACCAGGGACTCCCATCCCGCCCCGTGGCCCGCGGGACGGGCGGGGCGGACCTTCTCGCACACCAGGCCGATCACCACATCGGTCAGCTGCGCCTCGCCACTGTCGCGGGTCAGCCCGGAGGCGACCGCGGCCTCGACGTAGCGGCGGGCCGTCTTGCGGTCGACGCCGCTGAGGCGATCGATACCCCGATAGCCCTCACCCCGCAGCCAGAGCCGCAGCACCTCTTTGATCTCGAACACCGATACCTCCCTGAAAGCCATGGGCACCCTTCGCCTGGTTGACGTTGGGTACGAGTCGAACGTGTGTCCGACCGGCGTTGGGGGATACCGAGGTGGTCCCATGACTGGCAACGGGGTGGTCCCATGCCCGTGGCAAAACTGCCCTCAAGGTGGTCCCATCAGCGTGGCAAACGACAATCCCATGTCACCGCCGTGGCAGCTCCGGGATCGGTCCGGCGGTACGTGCCACGAGCGA
>JBBRXY010000198.1:0-2554 GCA_038238185.1 Acidimicrobiales bacterium | reverse complement strand
GCGTGGGCCGTCATGGCCACGGAGAAGCCTGCTCCGCGCAGCGTTCCGATGACCGCGTTGTGATGCCGCAACGTCGCTGGCCCGGGCGTCGCCCGTGACTCCGTCAGGCCAATGGCCCAGCGATGGCGCGACAGAACCAGGCGGCGCGAGATTGCCCGCGGGCGCATGGCCGTCTTCCAGTCGGCGCCGGAGGTCAGTCCGATCTCGCTGAACACCAGGTCGACCATGCCGTCGAGGACGTCGTCCTTGTTGGCAACATGGTTGTAGAGCGACATCGCTTCGACCCCGAGGAGAAATAGTCAAGAGTTGTGGATGAGATCTTTGGGGCGGCGTCCTTCCGGACATCAAGGTTGGTTGATCACCTCCTTCTCGAGCGGTTCGGAGTGGGCTGGGCGAACTGGTTTGGGGTGAGGAGATCGGCGATGGCGATCGGCTCGTCACAGCACGGGCAGTTCCCGCCCGGGCCGATGCGGCGGCACCAGGTGTTGCAGTCGTCGCATCGCTGGTCGCCGAGGTAGCGGGCGTCGCAGGTCGGGCACTCGTACACGGTGTCGGACCGGGTGACCACAGCTTCGATTGGGGCGTGGCGATGCCGGCGCCAGGCGGTCTGGCGGCACCCGGTGGAGCAGAACCGCTGGCGGCCTCCTCGCTCGAAGGTCGCCGAGCACACGGGACAGACCATCCTCGCGGCGGCCCCGGCCATCGTCGCGCTGTCGTCGCGCACGGTGATCACGCCGCGGCCTCGGGCGCATCGTGGCGCTCGACAAGCACGCCGTTGTGGAAGGCGGCACCGGCCCGGACCAGGGCAACGAGGTGGGCGCCGTTGACCGCCCGCCACCGGGCCTGGGCCGACTCGATCAGCTTGAAGGCCATGGCCAGGCCGGCCGCCCTCGATCCCGGGCCCTTGGTGACCTTGGTCCGCAGGCGCACGGTGGCGAAGGTGGACTCGATGGGATTGGTGGTCTTCAGGTGGATCCAGTGCTCGGCCGGGAAGTCGAAGAAGCAGAGCAAGGCGTCGGGCTTGTCGGCGACCTTGGCCACGGCCTTGGGCCACTTGACCCCAAACTCCTCAGCGAAGGCACCGATCGCGGCCTCGGCGTGGGTCCGGTCCTCGGCGTCACGGATCTCCGCAAGCGCCCGGCGGGCCGCCGGTTGGGCGGATTTCGGCAAAGCGTTGAGAACATTGGCGGTGGCGTGCACCCAGCACCGCTGCTCACGGGCCTCGGGGAACACGTCGCGCAGCGCCGACCACATGCCCAGCGCACCGTCGCCGACCATCACCACCGGGGCCCGCATCCCCCGTCGCTTGGCGTCGCGCAGCAGGTCAGCCCAGCTGCCAGTCGACTCCCGGTAGCCATCGGCGATGGCCACCAGCTCCTTGGTCCCGTCGGCGCGCACGCCGACGATGACCAGACAGCACAGCCGTTCCTCCTCCAGGCGCACATTGAAGTGCACGCCGTCGGCCCAGCAGTAGACGTAGTCGGCGTCGGCCAACGACCGCTTGGCGAAACGCCGGCAGTCTTCCTGCCAGGAGGTGGTCAGCCGTGTGATCACCGACGGTGACAGGCCGGCGTCGGAGCCGAAGAACTCCCCCAGGGCCGGGGCGAAGTCCCCCGAGCTCATCCCGTGCAGGTACATCAGCGGCAGCACTTCTGACACCTTCGGGCTCTTGCGGCACCACGGGGCCAGGATCTGGCTACGGAACCGGCAGCGCTGGCCGGTCACCTCGTCCACCCGCTTGTCGTTGATCCTCGGGGCCTCGACCTCGATCGGGCCGGCACCGGTGGCGATCACCCGTGGACGGGCGTGGCCGTTACCGACCACCAGGCGGTGGCCCCGCTCGTCGACCTCTTCGGCCAGTGCCGCCAGGCAGGCGTCACGTTCGGCCTCCAGGGCGACTGCGAGCATGCGGCGGGCCCCATCCCGACAGATCTCGTCCAGGTCCAGCGTCAGTTCCGCGTGGGCGGCTACTTCTGCAACTACGCTCAACATCGGCGTTCCTTCCTCGCCGGTGTTAGTGCGCCGGCTCTCTCGTTTGGTCAACGAGGAAGGTACGCCGCGCCCTCGATCAAGTGGTCGATCCACAAGTTCTGGTTATATCTCTGCGAACCTCAATCGGGCCGGGATCGCGAGTCCCGGCATTCGACGTGTGCATGCCAGGGACCGTGAAGGCGAGCACGCCGCGCTCGGGGGCGTAGGTCAGGGCCATTGTGATCAACTCGTTGCGGGCCACCGAGATGTCCGACGTGGCGGCTCTTGCCCATTGACCTGGCGATGTTGGCGACCGCCGCGAGCCCATCGCCTCCAAGGGCGGACAGCGCCCGCAGGAGGTCCGGCGGCGCGGGTGTCGCCCGCTCCCAGCGCGACCGGTAGAGACCGTCGTCGACCTCTCGGAGGGCCTCTGCCAGGCCGACCTCGACGTCCTCCGCCTCGATCGGGCTGGTACGAGCGTTGTCCCACACGTGCTTCCCGATCGCCTCCCGAACAGCGGCGAGCAGGTCTGCGGCGACCTCTGCGGTCTCGACGTCGTCGGGTCGGGAGGGGGTGTGCTGGC
>JBBRXY010000197.1:0-2589 GCA_038238185.1 Acidimicrobiales bacterium | reverse complement strand
TCCCTCGGCTCGTGGTTCCGCCGGACTGGTAGGACAAGACCTTGGGGCGCCCCTGCTTCCAACCGAGCCCGTGGGGACACAGAACCCGCTCGGTGCCGTGGTAGCGGGCGCGGACCGGCCGACGTTCGGTCAGCGCCTGTTCGAGGAGCGCCCATGCAGGTGGCCGGGCCGGTCGGGCGATCATGCCCATGTCGATGCAACCTCGGGGTGGCGGACCCGCACTGCCTGGGCGGGGGTCCGCGCCGGCTGAGGCCAGTCCCGGTGCTCGGCTCGCTTGATGGCGTAGTTGCTCATCTTCCGTTTGACCACTCGGGCGGCGGCAGGCGGCGCCCGCGGACCAGCTCCGCATTGATCTCGGCGATGGCGCAGGGCAGTGCGGCGGCGAGCACGGGGCCGGTGGTGCCGAGCCCAGCGCGCACGCTGCGCCGGGCGGCGTGCAGGGTGCGGGTGAACGAGATGCGGTCGGGGTCCACGCCGCCTTCGTCCGCAGCGGTGGCCATCAGCGCCCTGATGGCGTAGTGGGTGCACAGGTGGGCCCACGCCTCTTGGCGCACTCCGCCGGGTGACTTGGAGCGCAACACGACGCGGGGCCCGCGCTGGTGGGCCTTGAGCTCGTCGAGGACCGACTCGAACTCCCAGCGCTCGGCGTAGAGAGCGGCCATCTCGTCGGCAGGGGCGTCGTCGGGTGCCAGCACCGTGGTGATCAGCCGGTAGTGGGTGTCTTTGGCCTGCGGCCGCCCGGGATCGTCGAGGCCGTACTCGATGACACGCACCGCGCTCACCCGGTCCCGGGAGCGCTTGTCGTCGCTGGCCACCAGCTCGGAGAGGAACGAACCGTCGGCGTGGCGCTCCAGCACCGGCAGCACGGCGTTGGACTTGGCTCGCCAGCACAGATCCGCGCCGGTCGCGGCGAACGCCGAGAACAGGGGGTGGCTGGTGAATCCCCGGTCGGCGAGCACCAACATGCCCGGGCCGAGGGAGCCGGTGAGCTCGCGGGCCAGGGTGGCCTCCCCGGTCGAGTATGGGCCCATGGCGGCGGCGAACATGGCGTGGGTGCCGCACTCGGCCAGGGCCACCAACCGAAGCTGGGGGAAGGCGCCCTCGCCTGAGCCCCGCCCCGAGTGCGGCCGGCCGAACTCACCAGCGTTGGCTGCGGTGTCAGCCACGTCAAGGGTGGAGCCGTCCATGCTCACCAGCCGCAGCCCCCGCCAGAACGCTCCCGGTACAGCGGGCGTAGCCACAGGGACACAGCCCCGGGCGAACAGCTCGGCAAGCGGCTCGGGCCCCAGGCGGGCCCGAGCCTGGGAGATCGCCGGCTGGGAGGGCACCGTCCAGCGCTGACGCCAACCCGACTCCCAGGCCAGGCCCTCCACCAGGCTGCGCATGACCTCCTCGTAGCCCGCCTGGGAGAACAACGCCATGGCCATCACGTAGTAGGTGACCAACCGGGCCGGCAGCAGTCGCGACCGTTGCTGCTCACGCCCCGTGTCGCGAACCACCGAATCGACCAGCTCCGCAGGGAACGTACGGGTCAGCACCCCCAATGCGACGTGGTCGGACAACCGCTGGTCGTCCTTCGGCTTCACCCACCCCGCTCGAGGCACGCCCCGAGAATACCACAGATGTAACTCTAACTTATGGGTATTGCGGCTAGTCCCGTGTTCCGCACATGGCGGCGGTTGGGTTCGTTCGAGAAACTTGTAGTTCCTTGCAGGAGATTCGCGGGGTGGTCGCGAAAGTCCTTACATGGCAAGGAAACGACCGATTCTGGGCCCGGCGCAGTTCACGCGAGACAAGGTGCTGGGGTCGCTGCCGGTGATCGCCGAGTTCTGCCGTCGACTCGACATCCGCGGGATCGTCGATCGGGCGTGTCCGGTGCGTGACGTGGCCATCGCCACCCATGGCCAGGTCATCGAGGCGTTGGTAGCCAACCGGCTTACGTCGCCCCAGCCGCTGTGCCACGTGGAGGACTGGGCCCGGGAGTGGGCGGTAACCGAAGTGTTCGGTGTCGAACCCGACGCCCTCAACGACGACCGGGTCGGCCGGGCCCTCGATGCGGTGGCGCCCGAGCTGGGCGGCCTCGTCGGCTCGGTCGGGGTAAACGCCGTCGCCGGTTTCGGCATCGACGTGTCGCGCATCCACTGGGACATGACCTCTATGTCGCTGTTCGGCGACTACGCCACGCCCGAAGGTGGCTTCGCCGAGCCGTCCCATGGCCACCCCAAGGACCGCCGAGTCGATCTCAAACAGATCCAGACGGGGATCGGGGTGACCGCCGACGGGGGCATCCCCATCTTGCACCGGGCCTTCGACGGCCGAGCCGGTGAGGTCAACCAGGTGGTGGGGGCCATGGAATCGCTGCGGTCGATGTGCGGGCCCCGCCGGTTCATGCTGGTGGGCGACACCAAGCTGGTCTCCTACGGCAACGTCGCCGCCCTGACCAGGGCAGGCTTGACCTTCATCGCCCCGGCATCCAAGGCCTACGTCGGTGCCGACACGCTGCGGGGAGCCAACGACATGGAGCTCCGCGATGTCGCCTACGTCGCCCGGCGCGACGCCGACAAAGCCCCGGAATCGCGGGGTCGCTAC
>JBBRXY010000196.1:0-2608 GCA_038238185.1 Acidimicrobiales bacterium | reverse complement strand
GCCCCCCACCTCGAGCACGCAGCCGAGGCGGCCCGCGCCACCTCCCACCGCCTGGCTAGCGGGAGTTTCCGGGCTATCCCGATCAGCTGATCTCCAGCCCGCTCGGAACTTTCTTCCAAAAAGGCCTCTGACCAGCGCGTTTGTGCTGGTCAGAGGCTCGCGTTCTGTCGCCGGTTGGTGTATTACCTATATATGGCATCTATTGTCGGAAAGAAGCAGGGCGGGAACACCTACTACTACCTCGTCGAATCGGCCCGGGTCGGGGGCAAGCCCCGGATCGTCTCCCAGCGCTACCTCGGCTCGGCCGAGGAGATCGCAGCCCGGCTCTCCGAGACAGGGCCCGGCGAACCGGACCGCACCCGCCACCTCGCCTTCGGCGGCCTGGCGGCGGTGTGGTCGGTCCTCGAGCGCCTCGGGATTGTCGAGATCATCGACGAGGTGGTCGGCTCGCGGCGCCAGGACGCGGCGGCATCGGTCGGGACCTACATCGCGCTGGCCACGGCGAACCGAGTGGTCGACCCGTGCTCGAAGCGCAAGTTCTCCGAGTGGTGGAAGACCACCGCGGGCGACCGGTTCGTCCGCCTGCCGGCCTCCGCTCTCGACCACCGGCGGTTCTGGGACGCCATGGACGCCATCAGCGAGGAGCATCTGACACAGATCGAGCGGCGCATCGTCACCCGCATGGTCGAGGTCTTCTCCGTCGACCTGTCGGGCCTCGTGCTCGACATGACCAACTTCGCCACCTACATCGACTCGGGCAACGAGCACGCCCCGATCGCCCAGCGCGGTCACGCCAAGCAGAAGCGGACGGACCTGCGCATCGTCGGCCTCGGCCTCGTCGTGTCCACCGACGGCGGCATCCCGCTCGTCAGCCACGCCTATGCCGGCAACCGCCCCGATGTGACCCAGTTCCCGACATCGTCGAGGAGTTCGTCGCTCGCTTCGCCAGGGGCGTCGACGATGTCGGTGGGCTCACCCTCGTCTATGACGCCGGCCAGAACTCGAAGGACAACCAGACCCTGATCGAGGGCTCGCCGCTGCACTTCGTCGGCTCGCTCCCACCGTCGGACCATCCGGACCTGCTCGCCGTTCCCAAACGCCGCTACCGGGTCGTCGACAACGCCCGCTTCCCCGGGCTCAGCGCGTTCGAGACGACCAAGGTCGTGTTCGGCGAGGAGCGGCGCATCGTGGTCACCCACTCGCAGAACCTGCACGACAAGCAGTCGGCCGGCTTCGACCAGACGCTGGCCAAGGCCCACCGCCAGCTCGGCGAGCTCGCGTCGCGCCTGGCCCGGGGCAAGACCCGCAAGTCCCGGGAAGACGTCGAGGCTGAGATCGAGGGGGTCCTCAGGCCCAGATGGCTGTCCCGGGTGATCTCCACGACCCTCGCCGGCGAGTCACCAGCGGAGCTTCGCCTCGGCTTCGCCACCGAGCCCGAGGCCCGAGAGGCCCTCGAAGCCGAACTGTTCGGCAAGCGGGTCCTGTTCACCGACAAGGGCAAAGACGTCGCCCCGATGGCGGTGATCGTGGCCGACTACCGCTCCCAGTCCGAGGTCGAGGCCGACTTCCGCCAGATGAAGGACCCCAAGGTCGTCTCGTTCTCCCCGATGTTCCACTGGACCGACCACAAGATCCGCGTCCACGTCTTGTACTGCGTACTCGCCCTCATGGTCGCCCGCCTCATGGTCCGCGAGGCCGACCAGGCGGGGATGCACACGAGCGTGCGCGAGCTGCTCGAGGCCTTGGCCGGCATCCAAGAGACGGTGCTGCTCTACCAGGGCGAGCGGGGCCGCCCCCGCGCCCGGCGGATGCTCACCGAGGTCGACCCCACCCAACAGCGCCTCTACGACCTCTTCGGCCTCGACGCCTACGCGCCGAAGCGATGACCACCACCACCACCACCACCACCGCCCGGCCGCCCGCATGGGACACCCTCGAAGCGGCGCTGCGCCAACGACGCCCGGTGCGCCTCACCTACCACGGCCGCTGGCGCACCGTGTGCCCCCACGCTCTCGGCTGGAAGAACGACAAGGCGATGCTCCTCGCCTACCAGACCGCCGGACAGGCCCACGCAGGGGCGCTTCCCCCCGAACCCCGGCAGGGGTGGCGGAACCTGTTCGTCGACGACGTCTGCGACGCCACCCTCGCCGACCCGGCCGCCACCTGGGAGACCGCCGACAACTACAACGCCTCCCACCCGTTCAACTCCATCGATGAACTCAGCATCGCCATCACCTAGGTAATACGGGCCGAGCACCCGAATACCCCCGCCCACCTGCGGAAACACCATGCCACCGCGTAGCAGCCCGGAAACTCCCGCTAGCTGACGCGTCCCGACGCACGGCCCGTCGTCCGGGTCGGGCCGTGCCAGGCTGGCGGCCGCATGGACCTCCCCGGTGCCCTGGCCTGGCTGGCCGATCACGTCAACCTCGAGACCGACCCGTCGCCCCGGGCTGCGGCCTGGCGCCTCGACCGCATCCGCCAGCTGACCGAGCTGATGGCCGACCCCCAGTCGGCCTATCCGGTCATCCACCTCACCGGCACCAACGGCAAGGGGTCGACGGCCCGCATGCTCACCGCCCTCCTCGTGGAGCGGGGCCTGTCGGTC
>JBBRXY010000195.1:0-2638 GCA_038238185.1 Acidimicrobiales bacterium | reverse complement strand
CTCAGACCTCTGTAAGTCAGGTCTGTGACCTGGGCGTTTGTTAACACAGCGTTTGCATAAGTACATAGATACTGGAAGTGGCGGCGGGTAGGTTCGGGTATGGCTCTTCCGGCGACCGTAGCGTTCGAGGGGATGCCCGAACGTGACGTCGTGCGGCTGTGGCGCCATGACGGGGTGGTGGTGATCAGCTTCGGCCACCGGGCCATGCACCGCTATGACGAAACCGACATCGGCATGCGCAACCTCGCCCTGGTCAGCTTGTGCGAGGCCGGTCTGATCTCCGGTTTGGAGGCAGCGGAGCTGTTCGGCCTGAGCGCCGGCTACGTGTCGGCACTGCGGGTACGGATCCGTCGTCAGGGCTCTGTCGCCCTGGTCCCCCCGATGGGCCGGCCGCCCAAGCTCGGGGCGAAGGACCGGGCCGCGGCGTTGCGCCTGGCCCGGGAGGGAATGAGCGGCCAGGACATCGCCCGGCGCCTCGGGGCCAGCGGTGCCACCGTCTCACGACTGCTGGCCGCGGCCCCCACCGCGATGTTGCTCCCCTCCGACGACGAGATGACTTCGGACGACGCCTCCGAGGAGGAGGAGGATGCGCCCGGCGGCGCTGTCGCCGCCGGGTCGCCCGTGCCCGTCCTGGCTGTCCCCCTCGCCGCCGGGGCCCGGCCCTGCCGCTACGCCGGGGCCGCCCTGTTGTGGCCGTTCCTGGCCACCGTGGGCTTCGAGGAGGTCTTCGCCGGGATGGCCGCCGGCCCGGCGAGGCGCTACGACGATCTCTCTGTGCTGGGGAGCGGGGTCTTCGCCTTCGCCCTGGGCGCCTCGTCGCTGGAGGGCACCAAGCACCTGGGCCGGGCCGACCTGGGCACGCTGGTGGGCCGGGCGGCCGCCCCCGAGCTGCACACGCTGCGGCCCCGCCTGGGGGCCATCGCCGATGCTTGTGACCCCGTCGAGGTCCAGACCGCCCTGGCCCGTGGCCTGCGGGCCGCCGACGAGGCGCCGTCACAGGTGTTCTTCGTGGACGACCACTTCGTGGCCTACTCCGGGGCCCGGCCGGTGGCCAAGGGCTGGGACGCCCGCCGCCGCCACGCCGCCAAGGGCCGCACCGACACCTACGTGGTCGACCTGGGCCGACGGGCGCTGTGCTTCTCCTCCACCGAGCCCACCGGGTTGTCCCGCACCATCGCCCCGGCCCTGGCCCAGCTGCGGGCCATCTGCGGGCCGGGGACGGCCATCACCTTGGGCTTCGACCGGGGCGGCTCCTACCCGGTCGTGTTCTCCCACCTGGCCGAGGAGGGCGTCACTTGGGTCACCTGGCGGCGGGCCGAGATGGCCGCCCCCACCGTCGCGCCCCGGTGGTCGTGGTTCGCCCTCGACGGCCCCCGTCACACCTACTACCTCGCCGATGAGACCGTGGAGCTGCCCGGTTACGGCCCGGCCCGCCAGATCTCCATCTTCGAGAGCGGCGTGGTGGTGGCCCAGGTGCTGACGTCGGACACCACCTCCACGGCGGCGCGCATGGTGCACCTGCTGCGCTGCCGGTGGCGCATCGAGAACGTCTTCAAGTACCTGGGCGACCACCACGGCATCGGCTGGCTGTGCGAGTACGCCATGGACCTCGTCCCCGACGACAACGTCGTCGACAACCCCGAGCGCAAGGCGGCCCTGGGCCGGGTGCGGGCGGCCCAGGCCGCGCTGGGCAGCGCCCAGGCCGCCCTCGGGCGGGGCCTGGTCGAGGGCGGGCCGGCCAGCAGCTTCAAGGATCGCATCGCTGCCCTGCGTGACGACGTGGCCATGGCCGTCGACGACGTGGCCGAGGCCAAGGCCGCCATAAAGCCCATCCCGGCGCAGATGGTGGCCACCGACCTCGACCCCAAGGCGGTGCGGGCCATCCCTCACCTTCGCCGCCGCAGCCTGCAGATGGTGTTGCGCCTGCTGGCCTACAACGGCGAGCTGTGGCTGTCGGACCGCCTGAACGTCTACCTCGGCGATCCCGACGAGGTCCGGGCCCTGACCCGCCACCTGCTGCATCAGCCGGGCAC
Organism: Acidimicrobiales bacterium; assembly: GCA_038238185.1. Taxonomy (GTDB): domain Bacteria; phylum Actinomycetota; class Acidimicrobiia; order Acidimicrobiales; family AC-14; genus DATAQC01. The sequence goes on along the minus strand of JBBRXY010000195.1, from coordinate 605 downwards.
CGTCACCTTCGGCACCAAGGCCGTCTCCGTCATCATCAGCCGCCCCGACCAGGCGAGGGTGGCCCGGGCCTTGGCGCTGCTCGTTGAGGAGCTCAACACCATTCCCACCCACCTGCCAGGCGACCCCCGGCCTGTGACCTACGGCGTCAGCGCCGCCTGAGGATCACACTCCGGCGTGAGCCCTATTTACAGAGGTCTGAGTCTACTGACATTGCACAGGAGACGGCCTGGCGGGCGGGACGCCCGGTAATGCTCCGGCCGGCAGCCGTTGCGGGCTCGCCCGCGGCCATCCGCAACGTGCCGCGATGCGCTACCGGCTCGGCCGGCGTCGGGCGCAAAACGCGCCGGATCGGCGTTTGCGGCTCGACCGGCGGTCGTGCGCCCGCTCCGCAGCCGGCAATTGCGAGTGGGCGTCACCGGCGGTGCCGGCGCCGTTATGGGGCGACCCCGTGCATCGCGTGCTACTCGGCCGGAGGGCCTGGCCGCGGCGCTATAGCCGTGACCCATGGCCGGCGGTATGTGGCACCCTCGGGAGCCATCCGGACTGTCGTTATGGGAGGCCTTCGGTGGAGGAGCCAACCATGAGATTCGAAGCGGCGCAGGGG
>JBBRXY010000194.1:0-2639 GCA_038238185.1 Acidimicrobiales bacterium | reverse complement strand
GGCCACGGCCTACCTCCACGCTGAGCTGGCCAGGACGCCCACTACGGCTGAAGTGGCCGCCGAGGTCGGTCTTCGAGCCGACCAGGTGCTCGAGGCGCTGGGGTGGGCGGCAACGCCGGTGTCGATCTCCCAGCCCTTACGAGAAGACGGTGACGTCACACTGGCCGACGTCGTTGCCGACACCACTGCGGCCTGCCCGGCCGAGGCGGCTGTCGTGTCCGCCATGCCGGCCGAGGTGGCGTGCCTGCTGCGGCGGCTGCGCCCACGGGAGCGAGAGATCCTGTGGCTGCGATTCGGCTTGGACAGGGGGGTGCCCAGGACACTCGAGGAGGTCGGCGAGCAGGTTCACCTGACCCGCGAACGCGTCCGCCAGATCGAGTCCCGGGCCTTGTCCAAGCTGCGCCACCCCTCGCTCGGCAATGACGCCCACCGTCACGGCCGCGATCGGAGGTGCCTCCCGCCTGCGGTGGGAGGCACGCCGTGGTCCTGACCGGAAAATGACTGGTATCCCGTGAGAGCGTGGGCGCGACAGGCCGGGGGGCGGGGCGGAGCCCCGCTCGGGGCGTGGGCCCCGACGGTGTCGTGGTCAGGCCGCGGGAGCGAGCGTGACGGTGTGTCCGAGGGCTTGGAGTTGGCGGACGAGGTCTCGGGTCTTGCGGTCAGGGTCGAGGCGTGTGGTGTGGTAGTCGGAGCCGAGGTCGATGTAGCGGGCATCGGGGTCGTTGAGGAGGTGCCAGACGATCACGAGGATCGATCGGGCAAGGGCCACGAGGGCTCGTTGCTTGCCTCGGCGCCGGACGAGACGCCGGTAGCGTGCACCGAGGAACGTGTCGGTCTTGGCGGCCGCGGTGGCGACCTCGCCGAGCACGCCCTTGAGGTAGCGGTTGCCCTTGCCGGTCTTGCCGGCTTTGGTGCGGGGCCCGGACTGGATGGTCTGGGGTGACAGCTTGGCCCACGACACCAGGTGTGCCGGGGTGGGGAACTGGGCCATGTCGAGACCGACCTCGGCGATGATGATCTGGGCTGCCCGCTCGGCGATGCCGGGGACCTCGTCGAGGCGTTCCACCGTGGTGAGATGGCCAACATCGGGGTCGTGTGCGACCGGCACATCGCGGGTGGGGCAGGGTGCACGGTCGGTCGGCGGCGACGGTTCGGGAAGCTCGGCGACGAGGCGTTCGATCCCGGTGGTGAGCCGGTCGATCTTGTCGGTGCAGGCATCGATCTGGTCCAAGAGCAACCGCGCCAGATCGGCGTGGTGGTCATCGAAGCGGCCGTCGAGCGCCTCGGTCAACGCAGCCCGCTTGGCGTTGAGGCGCCCCTGGGCGAGCTCGGCGAGAACCTTGGGATCACGCTGGCCGGCGATGAGCGCTTCGATCATGGCCCGGGCCGACACCCCGAGCAGGTCGGTCGCCACCGACGACAACTTGATCAGGGCGTCCTCGAGCAGCTTCTCGAGTCGTTGCTTGTGCCGGGAGCGTTCCTGGACGAGTTCGGTCCGCAACCGGGTGTAGTCCCGCAGGGCCCGGATCTCCCGGGGAGGCACGAAACTGGGACGCAGCATGCCCCGCTCATTGAGCTTGGCCAACCACAGCGCGTCGAGCTTGTCGGTTTTGGGCCGGCCCGTCACCTGCTTGACGTCACGGGCATTGACCAGCCATACCGTCAACCCGGCCGCTTCCAACAGGTAGAAGAACGGCCGCCAGTAGTCCGACGTGGACTCCAGCACCACGCGCTCGACTCCCAGGGCGACCAGGTCCTCACCGAGAGCCAGGATCGAGTCGGTGGTCGAGCTCACCTCCCACACCCGCGACGCGCGGCGACCCTCGATCGATGGGTGCGGGCGCCGGACGCAGACCATCCCCGACGCCTTGGCCACGTCGATGGCCGCCGCGCAACTCAGGACTCGTTCGGTCTCGTCACCGTCGATCTCCTCGACATGGTTGCTGATGGGCTTCAAAGGCACCTCCGTGGCTCGGCTGACAGGCGACGAGCGAGCCCGGGGGCCCTGGAGGGAAACCGAAAGTCTGATCGTCGTGCTCGTGGCAACAGTGCGCAACCCTTCTGGCCGGACCCCACGCCAAACTGATCTACGGACTCAGGACCAAGAAGACGACGGCGTGACGGGCTCGCTCACGCACCATTTTCACGCACGCGCCACGCCCGCGCAGCGGGAACAGAAACTGATCTGATTGCGGGCGCCCGACGCGCCCCGATGCGCAACCATCAGCCGATGACGTGGTGGTCACCCAGGGGGCCCGGTTGCAGGCCCTGGGCGGCGAAGAGCTCGGCCAGGGCTGGGAGGGCGCCGAGGGCCGAGTGCCAGGCGCCCGGCGCCGAGGTGCAGTCGGAATCGTGGAGCAACACTGTGCCCCCCGGTCCCAGCTGGCTGTCGACGTCGGAGGTGACACTGGCCGCGGTCGCCTCGGCCCGCCAGTCGCGGCCCCACGTCGTCCAGAGGACGGTACGCAGGCCGAGGCGGCGAGCGGCGACGAGGCTCCCGGTGCTCAGGACGCCGTAGGGTGGCCGGAACCAGGTGGGCTGGCGGTCGGTCGCCTCGACGATGGTGGTGGTGGCCCGCTCGAGGTCGATCGCCACGTCGCGCGGTGACCGCCAAAGGTGGGACCGGTGCTGGTCGCCAT
>JBBRXY010000193.1:0-2661 GCA_038238185.1 Acidimicrobiales bacterium | reverse complement strand
GTAGGTCATCCGGAAGTCGGTGGTGTAGCTCAGGTTGCCGAGGGTGACCTGGTCGGGGCCGAGGAGCCCTGCGGCCCGGAGCGCCGTGCGGGCCCGGCCGTTCAGGTCGTCGACGGCTCGGAGGTGGGAGGCGACCATCAGGGCGTCCTCGCCGGCCAGTCGGGAGCGAGCCAGTCCTGGACCACTTTCTGGCGGGCTTCGTCGGTGTCGGGGTGTAGTGGATCCGCTGGTCGTCAAGGTAGGCGGCGAAGGCGATGTCGCTGTCACCGCGGCGGAGGTCACCGAGGGCCTCCCGTTCCCAGGCTTGGTGCTGCCGCCGGTTGGTGGTCAGCTCGGCCCCTCGGTGGCGGCGGGTGAGGCTGCCAAAGGCGCCGCCGGCTTCGAGCTCGGGGAGCTGGCGTGGTCACCGATCAGGACGACCTTGGCCTGGGCCTCGAGGCTTCCTCGATGAGACGGAGCAGGCTTCGGGTGCCCACCATGCCGGCCTCGTCGACGACGACCACGTCGCCGGCCGTGAGCGGGTCGTGGCGGAGGGAGCGTTGTAGCCGGTCGAGGGTGGTCGAGGTGATCCCGGAGGCGTCTTGGAGGCGGCTAGCCCCGTCCTCCGCACATGGGTGCGGGTGGCTCGGGGCACGGGATGTGTGGCGCTGACCAGGGAAAACAAGAAATCTTCGTCTCGAGGCAGGAGATCTGGGGGGTCCGCGCGAAAGGAGTCGCGTGGGCGAACAACAGGCATGGGATTTCGGTCCGCCGAGTGTGGAGAAGGCGCTGGGGGCGCTGCCGGTGGTGAGGTCGTTCTGCCGCCGTGTGGGGATCGCGGCGACGATCGACGGGTTGTGCCCGGTCCGTGATGTGGCCATCGCCACCCACGGCCAGGTGATCGAGGCGTTGGTCGCCAACCGGTTGACGTCGCCGTCGCCGCTGCTGCGGGTGGAGGACTGGGCCCGGTCGTGGGCGGTGCCCGAGGTGTTCGGCGTGGTCCCCGAAGCGCTAAACGATGACCGTCTGGGCCGGGCGCTCGACGCCATCGCCCCGAAGCTCGACGCGATCGTGGGCAGCATCGGGGCTCGGGCGATCAGCGAGTTCGGCCTCGACGTGTCCCGGCTCCACTGGGACATGACGTCGATCTCGTTGTTCGGCGACTACACCGAGGTCGACGAGGACCATGTGCGGCCCCGTTACGGCAAGCCGAAGGACCGTCGCCCCGACCTGAAACAGATCCAGACCGGTCTGGCCGTAACCGGCGACGGCGGCGTCCCCGTCCTGCACCGGGCCTTCGACGGCGGCGCCGGCGAGGTCAACCAGGTCGTCGGAGCGATGGAATCGCTGCGGACCATGTGCACGGAACGCCGGTTCCTGCTGGTCGGCGACTCGAAGCTGATCTCCTACACCAACTTGCACGCCTTCACCGCCGCCGAGGTCACCTTCGTAGCGCCCGCCTCCAAACAGTGGGTCGACGCCGCCACCCTCGCCGCCCAACGCATCGAAGACACCACCCCGACCGACTACGTCGCCCAACGCGACCTCGGCAAAGCCCCCGAAGCCCGGGGCCGCTACCACGTCAGCGACGACACCATGGTTGTCCCCGCCAAAACCAAGACGGAACCGGTCCTGACGCTGCGACGCGTCTTCGTGTGGTCCTCGGCCCGGGCCGACGCCGCCGCCCACGCCCGCACCAAGAAACTCGACCGGGCCACCGACGACCTCGGCCGCCTGCAACGGGGCCTCGGCAGCCGCCACTACCCGAACGGCGAAGCGGTCACCGTCCGCCTGGCCCAGATCGGCCGCGACCGTCGCGTCGCCGCCTACCTGACCGCCACCGTCGGCACCGACGACCGCGACAAACCGACGCTGGTCTGGCACTACGACCAGGCTGCCCTCGACGCCGACGCCGCCACCGACGGCTGGTATGCCCTGCTCACCAACCTCCCCCCCGCCGAGGCCGACGCCGCCGAAGTGCTCCGCCGCTACAAAGGACAAGAAGTCGTTGAACGCCGCTACGGCGACTTCAAAGGGCCCCTGGCCGTCGCCCCCATGTTCCTGCACAACAACAGGCGGATCGCCGCTCTCATCACCGTCATCTGCCTCGCCCTCCTCATCTTCAGCCTCATCGAACGCGAAGTCCGCACGGCGATCGCCCCCGAGACCACCATGCTCGGCCTCTACCCCGAACGGCGACCGGCCCGGCCCACTGGCCGCATGATCCTCGCCGCCCTCGCCACCATGCGCCTCATCCCCGCCAGCCGCGGCACCCCACCACACGTGCCCCACCCCAACACCACCCAGCTCCACCTGCTCCAACTGCTCGGCGTCGACCCCACCGCCCACCTCACCGCACACGAAACCGACCGATGACCGGCCGCAGTTCACGCCCCTCGATGTGCGGAACACCGGGCTAGCAGTTCCGGGCGGCGCGAGGCAGGTGCCTCGGACCCGGTAGACGGAGGTGGTTCAGGCGGCGTTGGCGGCGGCGAGGGCGTAGGTCCTGCCTGACCCGGCGACTCCTTCGATCACCTCGACGCCGGCGCCGCTCGTGCAGAGCTGTCGGACCATGGCCGCCTGTTCGGGGTCGAGCGACTGCTGAGCCGCCAGGGCCGCACCGAGGTGGTCGGGCGTGGTCGTCCAGGCGCCGGCATGGCGGCTGGCGGCGACGAGGTCGAG
>JBBRXY010000192.1:0-2690 GCA_038238185.1 Acidimicrobiales bacterium | reverse complement strand
GGTCGCCTCATCTTCGAAGCCCTCGGTCACCTCCCGCTCATTCCTGCATCCGCCACCGGGCCGCCCGTCATCCCTGCGCCAGGCGGGCTCGCAGGCCGCATCCTCGAACTCCTCGCCGTCGACCCGATCACCACCCGCTGACCACCGGAGGGACAACCATGGACAACACTCCACGCCCACTCATGTGCGGAACACCTGGCTAGTGCGAGTACCGGCCGTGGGCGTAACGTCGTCGGCGCGCGGCCGCTGCGGCCAGAGGGGAGAACATGGCGATCCTCATCGTCTTCGCCATCGTCGTCGTGGTGGCGGTGGTGGCCGGCGGCGTCTACTTCCTCGCCACGCGACCCTGTGAGAACGGATTTCACCGGCGCCGTCACTGGTGGTTCCAACGCTTCCGACCTGGCGGGTGCAGCGCAGTCGACTGAGAACCAGTACGAGGCCGGTGGCGTTCACCTTCAAGTCCCATCGCGACGATGCGACGGCACGGCCGAGATCTCCGAGACACCGGATGAGCTGCGGCGCGGGGCCGGGCGGATCGGCGGTCGGTACATGGGCGACGATCGTGCCGAAGAGTACCGGTGCCCGCAACGCTGTCCCCGGCGAGCTGCTGGTCCGGGTGACGATCAACCGGGCAACGGGTGCAGTCGACCTCGCCGAGTAGTCGACGCCTGTGGAGCTCTACCCGTCGTCGAGCACGTAGCGGGCCCCCGGACCGCGCTGGGCCGCCTGGTCGTCGGGGTTGAGCAACTTGCAATGCCGCAGTGACAGGCAGCCGCAGCCGATACACCCGTCGAGGCGGTCACGGAGACGCTCGAGCATCCCGATCTGGTGGTCCAGACGCGGTCGCCACGATCTCGACAGGCGCTGCCAGTCCTTCTCGTTCGGCGTGCGGTTCTCGGGGAGCGAAGACAATGCCTCGCGGATCTCCTCGAGCGAGAGCCCGACTTGTTGGGCAACCCGGATGAACCCGACGCGACGAAGAGTGTCACGGCGGAAACGGCGCTGGCCCGAATCTGAGCGGCTGGCACGGATCAGGCCCTCGGCCTCGTAGTACCGCAGGGCCGAGGTGGTAACGCCCGACCGCTCGCTCAGGGCCCCGATGGTCAGCTCCGGCTGCACGGTTGCGACCGTAGCGGGAAAGGGGCTAGACCTCAAGTGAACTGTAAAGACTCGGTTGCTCGCCAGCTGACGGCATCCTTGACGGCCGCAACAAAGCCGGGGGGACGCGGTTCGGCTTCGCCCTGACGCTGAAGTTCCTGCTCTGGCGAGGCCGGTTCCCCCGGGGCCGCCACGAGCTGGCCGACGATGCCGTGGCCCACGTCGCCCGCCAGGTGGGAGTGGCGGCGGGCGAATTCGGCTCCTACGACGTGGCCGGCCGTACCGGCCAGCGCCACCGCACCGAGATCCGCCGCTACACGGGGTTTCGGGAGTGCAGCGTCGTCGACGCCGAGAAGCTGGCCTCGTGGCTCGCCAGCCACGTCGCCGAGACCGAGCGTCGGGAGGACCGGGTCCGCGACGACCTCCTCGCCCGGTGCCGTGGCGAGCTGATCGAGCCGCCGAGCGCGGATCGCGTCACCGAGATCGTGCGATCGGCGCTGCGCCAGGCGGAGCAGACGCTGGTGACCAGGGTGGCGGCACGCCTCGACCCCGGGGCCATCGCCCGGCTGGAGGCGCTGGTCGGCTTGGAGGACGAGGCTGATGTCGACCGCCCGGGCGCGCTGGCCACGATCAAGACCGACCCCGGCAACGTGAGCCTCGATTCCCTGCTCACCGAGCTGGCCAAGCTCGCAGCGGTCCGCGCCGTCGCTCTGCCGGCGAACCTGCTCACCGACGTGGCGCCCAAGGTGGTCGCCGGCTGGCGGGCCCGGGCCGCGGTCGAGTCGCCCAGCTGCCTGCGCGATCACGCCCCAGCCCACTCGGCTGGTGCTCCTGTCGGCCCTGCTGTTCGAGCGCGAGCGCGAGATCACCGACGCCCTCGTCGAGCTGCTGATCTCCACCGTGCATCGCATCGACGCCCGGGCCGAGAAGAAGGTGGTCAAGGAGTTCGTCAAGGACTTCCGCCGGGTCACCGGCAAGGACACCCTAAGGGCCGGCCAGGCACGCGATGAACAGACATATCGCGACGGCGGACCCAATCCGTCGCCTTCTGGCGGGGCTGGGGCGCGGTGTCGGCGTCATCCAATCAGCCCTCCTCCGTGCGGTCGCCGCGGTCGGGGCCGCGGCCTCCCTCGCCCATTCGTCCTGAGCCGGACGGCGCTGGGTGTGCTCACGCTCAGGGGAAGAACGACTCCCTGATGGCCGCGGGCAGCGGGAGGGGGTCGTCGCCGAAGGTGCCGAACGTCAGGATCTCGCCGTTGCGGATGTACCAGGTGCCGGTTGACGGCCGGAACACGGCGTGGTCGTCGGTGCCGTTGCCGTCGTAGTCGGCGGGTACGGGAATGTCGCCGGAGGCTCCCCACTGGACGGTTGCACCGTTGCGGACGTACCAGGTGCCATTCGACGGCCGGAACACGGCGATGTCGTCGGTGAGGTTGCCGTCGTAGTTGGCGGGGACGGGAATGTCACCCGATGCTCCCCATTGGACGGTTGCACCGTTGCGGACGTACCAGGTGCCATTCGACGGCCGGAACACGGCGATGTCGTCGGTGAGGTTGCCGTCGTAGTTGGCGGGGACGGGAATGTCACCCGAT
>JBBRXY010000191.1:0-2731 GCA_038238185.1 Acidimicrobiales bacterium | reverse complement strand
TCGTCGAGGGGGAGGATCTTGTCGGCCATCGAGGCCATGAGCTCGTCGATCGAGCCGCCGGGCATGTCGGTGCGCCCGATGGAGCCGGCGAAGAGGTGGTCGCCGCTGAACAGCACCGGCGTCTCGCCGTCGACCTCGAGCAGGAAGCACACCGAGCCCTTGGTGTGGCCGGGCGTGTGTAGGGCGGTGAAGGTCATGCCCGCCCCCGATACCTGTTGGCCGTCGTCGAGGCCGTAGACCAGCTCGGGTGGTTCGAGGTCGAGCTCCTCGGCGGCCAGGATCTGGCCCAGGGTGCCCCCGTTGCCGATGGGGTCGAGCAGGAGGTGTCGGTCGGCGTCGTGGAGGTGAACGGTGACGTCGTGGTCCTGAGCACCAACGACCTCGGCCACGCCGCCCACGTGGTCGGCGTGGCCATGGGTGGCGAGGAGGGCGACCAGCCGCAGGTCGTACTCGACCAGGCGGTTGACGATCGCGCTGGGGTCCGGGGGGGCGTCGATGAGCACGCACTCGCCACCCGGTCCCGACGGGGCGACGAACCAGGCGTTCGTTCCGGCGATCCAGAGGCGCAAACCCTCGATTTCCATGCCACGACGCTACGTTGCCAGCCGAACCGGTCAGGTTCAGGGTCGTCCTGGGCGCCCTAGTCCTGCCCAGAACGAGGGTCGCCGGACCGGCCGCGCCGGTTGAGCAGGTCGGCGATGGCCCGGGGCCGTGGGTCGTCCTTGATGTCCTCGAGGGTGACGGGGAGGGCGATCGACCAATTGGGCCACTCGTCGACCGTCCCGGGCATGTTGGGTCGTTCCTCGATGCCGAGGGCGTCGTCGATGCCGGCGGTCACCAGGAGCGAGGGAGCCCGGGCCAGAGCCGTGTACACCCCGGTCACCACTTCGTCGACCGGAGCGTCGTCGGTGGCACCGGCCACGTGGCCGACGCGGGCCCGCATGGTCGCCGTGGCCTCGGTGTTGGGCGACATCCTGGCGACCTCCTGGGCGGCTAGGTCGGCTCCGGTCCAGAGGCCGGCGACCGTGGGCAGGTCGTGGGTCGTCACCGCGGCCAGGGCCTTCTCGGGGTAGGCGACAGGATCGTCTTGCTCGAACCAGAAGAGCCGGTACGACAGCACGTCCCGGGCCGCCAGCTCCCGGCGTACCTGGTCCTCTACCGTGCCCAGGTCTTCGCCCACGACCCAGGCCTGGGCCCGATGACTCTCCAAGGCGACGATGTCGAGAAGTTCGTTTCCGGGATAGCGCACATAGGTTCCGTCACCGGGCTTTCCACCCGAGGGCACCCAGAACAGGCGGAACAGCCCCATGACGTGGTCGAGGCGCAGCCCGCCAGCATGGCGGAACGCCGAGCGTACCGTCTCGATAAAGGGTCGGTAGGACGCAGCCCGAAGGCGCCACGGATCGAACGGGGGGAGGCCCCAGTCCTGGCCCAGCGTGTTGAACTCGTCGGGCGGAGCTCCGACAGACATCCCCGGCGCCACCACGTCCTGCCACTCCCAGGCATCGGCGCCGTCGGGATCGAAGCCCACGGCCAGGTCGTGCACGATCGCCACGGCGGCTGAAGCACGGGCTAATTGCACGTCGAGGAGCCACTGGAGCCACCGGTGGAAGTCGACCCGGCCACGGTGGCGGGAGCGAAAGGCGACGACGCCGACACCCGCGGGATGGCGGAGGTCGTCGGGCCAGCTTCGCCAGGCCGGGCCGTGTTCCTCGGCCAATACGCAGAAGGTGGCGTAGGCCTCGAGATCGGGGCCCTGCTCGGTGTTCCACCGCTCGAAGTCGTCATTGCCGCCGAGACGTGACCAGATCTCCGCCAGGGCGGTCATCTTGAGCTGGAACACCGCGTCGCGATCGATGCGGCGGTCGGCGTTGAGGCGGTGGCCGGCGTCGGCCAGCTCCTCGACTCGGGGCCCGAGAGCCTCGCTGCCCGGCACGTCCTCGATGCGGAGGAACAACGGGTTCCGGAAGCGCCGGCTGCTCGGGTAGTAGGGGCTCGTCGCCTGGGGAAGGACGGGTGTGGCGGCGTGGAGGGGGTTGACGAGGAGGAGCCCGGCCCCGAGCTCGTCTGCCGACCACTTGGCCAGGTCGGCCAGGTCGGCCAGGTCGCCGATACCCCAGCTCTGCCGGGAGCGGGTGGCGTAGAGCTGGAGGGCCCAACCCCACAAAGGTGCGGCGGGCAGCAGGCACGCTCCTGGGCTCACCACAAGGGTGTGTTCGGAGCCACCCTCGAAATCGACCAGGGTGTGATAGCCGAACGGGAGGTCGGGCGGCAGCGGTGCACCGCGAACGAGACTGATGGTGGCGCCGTCCTCGGTGACCAGCTCCGTCGGTCCCTCGACGCCTGTCGGTCCACCGGGCCGGGCGGTGGCGACAGGTGCGGTGGCGAGGGGCCGTTCGTCGTTGGCGTGCATGGCGGCCAGGACGGCGGACAGCGTGGTCGCCGGAGGGCGGCAGAGGTTGCCGGCAGCATCGTGGTAATCCTCGGCCACACCCCACGCCGAGGGTGACGGAGGGCCCGGGCGGCCCTCCGAAGGAGATGGCTGTTGGCGGGTGGAGACGTGGTCGGCGACGGCGCACCTCACTGGGCCGGGAAGGCGGGCTCAGCGCATCATGCCCCGTCGGAACGAGAGGGTGGTTCCCCAGCGGATCGCCTGCGGGCCCCCCGGGTACGCCACACCTGTCGATCGAGGGGGACGGGTACACTTTCGGTCCCATGTCCAAGCGGATCG
>JBBRXY010000190.1:0-2782 GCA_038238185.1 Acidimicrobiales bacterium | reverse complement strand
GGGTCGAAGACCTTGTGCCCTTCAAGCAGTGGGCGGGAGAACCGGAACGTGAGCGGCCTCGTGGCCCGCAGGCGATGAAGAACCAGCACCCGGTGGCGGCGGTGAGCATTCCGTCCTTGGCGAGCAGGAACCGTGGACTGCCGCCGATCAACGAGATGCCGGCGCTCAGCACGTGCATGGCCAGGACGGCCCACGGCCAGGACGTCGGCCCGACAGGCCCAACCACACCTGGCCGCCGCCATCTGGCCACCGTCGCTTCAGCCGCTTCAGCACGGCCCAGGCGGCCAGGCAGGTAATCACTGCCGCGACGGTGACGCTGAGCCACCCGACCGCCTGGCGCCCACCTCCGGCCCGCACGACGACGAGGTCGACCCCGATCAGATGGGTCCGGTCAAGCCGGGCGAGCGGCCTCTCCCAAGATCGGGGCCGGTGGGCGCCCCAGCCAGCCGGGCTGCCGAGGGGAGCCGGCGTCGCTAGCCTCGATCCTCGGCCCCTCGGCGGGTAGGTCCGCTTCCTGGCGTTGACCCTCCAGAACCCCTGCGGTTGTTGGGCTTGGTGGAGTGTCTTAGGCTCGCGTGTAGGTGAATTTTTGGAATAGACGGACTTCAAGGCCGTCGTGGTTTCGCGGCCGGGCTCGGCGGCGGGGCGGCGGCGGTCGCCTGCAAGTCAGTAATTACAGGCCTGCAAGCCTGTGGGGTCGAGGGCGGTCCACCCGTTGATGCTCCTGGGACTCTACGGTTCTGATATGTCGTTCAGAAAGACCGCCTGAGGTATGCGGGCCGGGGCCGAGTACTTCACCGAACCGGCCGAGCCGGTCCAGCGACGGTACGAGGCGCTGCGGCACTACTTCGTGGAGGAGGCCAGCGCCGAGGCTGTCGGCGCCCGCTTCGGCTACTCGCCGGCCACCGTGCACCAGTTGGCGGCGGAGCTGCGGGCGGGGCGGAGCAGCTTCTTCCGCTCCTCCAAGCCCGGCCCCAAAGGACCCCGCAAGACGGCCACCGTGCGGGACCGGGCCCTGGTGCTGCGGGCCCGGGACCGCTCGGTGACCGAGATCGCCCAGACCCTTACCGCCGAGGGCAGCCCGGTGTCGGCCCAGACGGTGTGGGCCATCTTGAAGGCCGAGGGCCTGGAGCGCCTGGAGCGGCGCTCCCCGGGCGGGCCGGCGCCCCGCCTGGAGCCGGTGCGGGCCAGGGCCATCGGCGAGTGGCCGACGGGGGCCCGCTACGACTGCGACCACGCCGGGCTGTACCTGCTCATGCCGGCCATGACCGAGCTCGGCCTCGACACACTCGTGGCCGGCGCCCGCTACCCGGGGATCAACGTGCTGTCGTCGTTCCACTCCCTGGCCTCGCTGCTGCTGCTCAAGTGCTCACAGCGGGGCCGGGCCGCCAACGCCTTCCCACTCGGGGCCGACCCCGGCCTCGGCCTGGCGGCCGGTCTGGTGGCCCTGCCCAAGGCCACCCACCTGACCAGCTACTCCTACCGGGTGCGGCGCTCGTCCAACGTGGCGTTGCTGGAGGGCCTCGGGAAGCGGTGCCGCCAGGTCGGCCTCTACAGCGGCGAAGCCGGGTTCAACCTGGACTTCCACACCATCCGCCACCACGGCGAGCAGGTCCCCCTCGAAGAGCACTACGTCGCCTCACGCTCCCAGCGAACACGCTCGGTGCTCACCTTCTTCGCCCAGGACCACGCCTCGACCGAGATGGTCTACGCCAACGCCGATGTCACCAAGGCCGAGCAGGCCAAAGAGGTGATCGCCTTCGCCGAGTACTGGTCGCGTGTCGCCGGGACCGATCCGGGGCTGCTCGTGTTCGACTCCAAGCTCACCACCTACCCGATGCTCGATGAGCTGGCGGCCCGGGGCATCACCTTCCTCACCCTGCGCCAGCGCGGCCCCAAGGTCCTCGCCGCCCTCGCCGCCCTCCCCGCCTCAGCCTGGACCACCCACAACCTCCGCCGGGCCGGGCGCTATCGCCATCCCCAGATCCACGAACAGGTGCTCCGCCTCAAGGGCATCGACCATCCCCTGCGCCAGATCGCGGTGCGCAACATCGGCCACGACCAGCCCACCTTGCTGATCACCAACAACCTCACCACGGGAGCCAAGGACCTGTTCGGCCGCTACGCCGAGCGGATGATCATCGAGAACGAGCTCGACGCCGACATCTCTGGCTTCCACCTCAACGCCTTGTCCTCCGGGCTGCCCCTCAACGTCGATGTCGACACCACCCTTACCGTGCTGGCCGGCAACTGCTATCGCCTCCTGGCCCGCAAGCTGCCCCGCTACGAGCTGGCCACCCCCGACCGGCTGTGGCGCCATTTCCTCGACACCACCGGCACGGTCGTGGTCAACGACGACCACGTACGGGTGGACCTGGCACTTCGCACCTACACCCCGGTGCTCATCGACGCCGGCTTCCCCGAGCTCGACATCACCATCCCCTGGTGGGGTGGCAAGAAGCTCCGCTTCGGCTTCCCGCCCCGCTGAGAAGCTCAAGGGGACTATCGCAACGAGCCGTCCCGAGGATCGAGGCTAGTGGCGCTACGCGTTGAACTGGGGAGCGTGAGGTAACCAGGCATCCACCAAACGGGCCAGGGGTCCCGTCATCGTTGCGGCTGTCGAAGGCTGCGACGAATAGGAGACCCCTGACGATGGACGACGGTATCGGGCTGGCCGAGGCACTTCTGGGACTGGACGGGTTTCGGGTGCTCGAGGTTGTCGAGGGCCCGGCGGAACTGGTGATAACGATCGAGACCGTGGCCTCGTTCGTCGGCTGCGGGC
>JBBRXY010000189.1:0-2793 GCA_038238185.1 Acidimicrobiales bacterium | reverse complement strand
CTCTCAAGCCGCAGCACGAAGGAGCCCGACCCCATGCTCTCAACTGGAGAAGACGTGGAAGCAGATGCGTTGTTCAAGCGGGGATGGAAGATCTCCGCGATCGCCCGTCACCTCGGCCGCGACCGAGGGACGATCACCAACTACCTGACTGGCAAGAGCGTGCCGGGTGTCCGGCGCCCCGCCGGCCCCGACCCGTTGGCCCTGTACGTCGACTACATCACCGCCCGGTTCGCCGATGACCCCCACCTGTGGGCCACCGCGCTGTTCGACGAGGTCGTGGTCCTCGGTTATGACCGGGCCTACCCGAGCTTCGCCCGCCAGCTGCGCCTGGCCGGGCTCCGGCCGCACTGCGAGGCGTGCTCGGGGGTGAAGGGCCGTGAGACCGTCGAGATCGACCATCCCGCCGGCGAGGAGATCCAATGGGACTGGTTCGAGCGCCGGGGGGCGCCGTGGGGGGCGACGGCCTACGTGCTGTTGGGCACGCTGTCGCACTCGGGGCGGAGCAGGGGGGTGCTGGCCGAGCGGATGGACCAGCCCCATCTCGTCGAGGCCATGGACGCGGTGCTGCGCCGGCTGGGCGGCACCGCCCGTCAGTGGCGCACCGACCGCCTGGCCACGGTGATCGTGCCCGGCACCCGAGACGTGCAGGCCAGCTTCGCCCCGGTGGCCAAGTTCTACGGAGCGGTCGTGGCCCCGTGCCCGCCCCGACGGGGCAACCGCAAGGGGGCGGTGGAGTGCGGGGTGAAGTACTGCTGCGGCCGATGGTGGCGGACCATGACGGCCACCACGCCGGAGGAGGCCCAGGTGAGCCTGGACCGCTTCTGGGCCAGCACCGGTGACGCCCGCCTTCGCCCGCCCGGCCGCTACGCCGATCCAGATGAGCTGGAGGCCGGGCAGCGCCCGGCATGGCCCACCGTCGGCGCCCTGGCCGATGCCGAGGTCCTCATGGCCCTGCCGCCGGTCCCGTTCCCGGCCACCGTCGAGGTTCCCCGCCCCGTCGACGACCGGGCCAGCGTCGCCTTCCGGGGCAACCGCTACTCCGTCGCCCCCGGCCTCGGTGGCGTCGAGGTCACCCTGCGCCATCGCCTGGGCACCGGCACGCTCGAGGTCTTCTCGCCGGCCGGGCGCCTGCTGGTCACCCATCGCCTGGCCCCGCCGGGGGCGGGGTCGATGGTGCGCACGCCCGAGCACCGGGCCGCCCTGGAGGCGGTGGTGCTGAGCCAGTTCTCCACCGCCCGGCCCTGTGACCGCAAGGCCAACAAGCCCCCGGGCACGGCCGCCCTGGCCGAACGGGCCAGGCTCATGGGCCCCACCGGCACCGAGCCGGCGGTGGACCTGGCGGCGTTGGCTGAGGTCGTCCGCCTCGCCTTCCCGGGCACCGTCGACGTCACCGGCGTCGACGTCGGTGGGGAGGTGTCGGCATGACCGAGTCCTCCGACTACCAGAAGCTCCGGGCCCACCTGGCCTTCCTGCGCATGAGCGCAGCGGCCGAGGCCCTGCCCGCCGAGCTCGACCACGCCCGGGCGGCCAAGCTCACCCACGGGGCGTTCCTGGAGCGCCTGCTGGGGATCGAGGCCGACGCCGTCGACACCCGCCGGCGAGCCAGCCTCGGGCGCTTCGCATCCCTGCCCAGCCCCTTCACCCTGGCCGACTTCGACTTCTCCGCCCAGCCGTCGGTGGATCCCAAGTTGATCGCCGACCTCGCCACGCTGCGCTTCGTGGAGGACGCCACCAACGTGTTGTTCATCGGCCCGCCCGGGGTGGGCAAGACGATGCTGGCCGTCGGCCTGGGCCACGCCGCGGTGGCCGCCGGCATGCGGACCTACTACACCACCGCCGCCGACCTGGCCGCCCGCTGTCACCGGGCCGCCCTCGAAGGGAGGTGGGCCACCACCATGCGCTTCTACGCCGGCCCGAGGCTCCTCATAATTGACGAAGTGGGGTACCTCCCGCTTCCCGCCGAGGCGGCCGCAGCACTGTTCCAGGTGGTCAGCCAGCGCTACCTGAAGGGCAGCATCGCCCTGACCACCAACCTGGGCATCGCCAGCTGGGGCAAGGTCTTCAACGATGATCCAATGATCGCAGGTGCGATGTTGGACCGTTTGCTCCACAGGAGCGTGGTCCTCGACATCGGTGGCGACAGCTATCGGATGCGCAGCCACCGCGCCCGGGCCGAGGCCACCCGCAAGGCGGTGGCCGGACGATGAGCACCGACCTCACGAGCAGCGCTGAGGACCTCGGCCCCGGCCGGGCCGGTTCCCCGTCGTGTCACGATGGCGTCACGATGCTCTGCCCGGTCTGCCAGCAGACATTCACCCCGATTGGCCGCCAGAAGTACTGCGGGGACCCGTGTCGGGCCGCTGCTTACAGGAGGCGCCGGGATGCCGGCGGGGCCACAGTCGTCGTCCCCAAGGCTCAGCCCCGGCGCCCGGTCACGGTCTATGAGTGTGACGGTTGCGGCGCGCGAGAGCTCGGAATCCAGCGCTGCGAACTATGCGGGCTCTTCATGCGCCGCGTCGGGCTGGGAGGCCTCTCACCATGCTGCGGAGAGGCCGTCGCCGTCAACGAGCTGCTTGGCCAGGAGGTGACCACCTGACTGTCGCGTAGGCTCACCGCAAGCCCCGATCCCCCGCTCAGAAACTGCGGGGTTTCGGTGATCGACAGTGCGGGGTTTCGGTGATCCGCAGCAACTGGGTCTACGGCAACGAGGGCTGGGTCAACGTCGGTGACCACCACGACACCCCCGCCTTCGCGGTGGCGTCCATCCTCCGTTGGTGGGAACGCATGGGCCGG
>JBBRXY010000188.1:0-2902 GCA_038238185.1 Acidimicrobiales bacterium | reverse complement strand
TGCGCGGCGTTCTGCGGGTCGGGCGCGCCTGTCCCCGTCACGCGACGGCCCTTGCCCGGAGGCTTGTACAGGTAGCCCGCCGCCATCGGCCGCTGCATGGCGACGTGGGTGCCCCCGGTGTACAGGTTCGGTCCGCCGAAGTCGTTGTAGGCGTGCCACGTGTTCGTCGCCAAAGCCAGCACCATGCGGGCGTCAGAGGACGGCCGCACGACGAAGAACGCGTGGTCGCGCCGGACCTTCTCGCCGACGTCGAGCTCCATGACGACCTCGTAGTAGCCCGACCGCGACGTCGGGTCGACGTCGAGCGTGAGCGCGACAGGCCAGCCGCACCCCTTCGAGGAAGCATCCTTTGGCGTCTCGTGCTCGTCAGCCGCGATGGCTTCGGATCTGAACACGACCTCCCGTCGCGCGCCGACCCGTGCCACCTCGACTCGCACCGGCCGCCCACCCGATGACGACAGGTGCAGACCGACCTGCTCGCCCGCGCCTACTGATTGCGGCCAGCAGTAACCCGTAACCACCTCGCGCCCCATCGCCCGACCCTAACTGCGAGATCCTCCAGGACCTGTAGGCCATACCCCTTCGCGTTGTGCGTCGGCGATCCATCGCCGCGACAGCGGCCTGCGCGGCTACCTCGGACGAGTCGAAGAACGCAGGCGGGGAACCGGCGATCCGTGACCAGGCTCAGACCTCCGGAAGTAGCGTGTTGTGAGCAGCCGGTTTGTTCACACAATGTTTGCATAAGTACAGCGGTTCTGAGTTGGGGTTGGGGTAGTGTGGTTGGCATGGGAGCGGCGGCCGGCAACGTAGCGTTCGAGGGTATGCCCGAGCGTGAGGAGCCCCGGTTGTACCGGGCCGACGGGTGGGTGACGGTCACGTGGGGCGCTCGGGTGCTGTTCCGTTTCGACGAGGACGACACCGGCATGCGGAACCTGGCGATGGTGGCGTTGGCCGGGGCGGGCGTAGCGGGACTGGAGGTGGCGGCGCTGTTCGGGTTGAGCGCGGACTACTTCTCCAAGCTGCGGGTGCGGGCTCGGCGGCTGGGGTCGGGGGAGCTGGTCCGCCCGATGGGGCGGCCTCCGAAGCTGACCGGCGCCGATGTGAGCAAAGCCCGTCGGTGGGCGGCCGGGGGGATGACGGGACGCGACATCGCCGGGCGGCTCGGGGTGAGCGACGCCACCGTGAGCCGGGCGCTGGCCGGGGCGGGCCAGGCGTTGTCGCTCGAGCTTGAGCCGGTCGACGAAGTCGTCATCGGCGCCACCGACGATGACACCGCCACCACTGGCGACGAGGACCGCAGCGACGAGGGTAATGAGGCCGCCGGTGTGGACCGGGTCGGCGACGGCGAGGTGTCGTGCCGTTACGCGGGGGCGATGCTGCTGCACCCGTTCTTTGATCTGGTGGGGGCGGGCGGCGTGCTCGGCGCGCTGGGGTCGGGACCGGCCCGGCGTTACGACACCACGACGGTGGCGTTGTGCGCCCTGTTCGGTCTGGCCTTGGGAACCGGCTCGGTGGAGGCGACCAAGCATCTCGGCCGCGCCGATGTGGGTGCGCTGGTCGGGATCGCCTCGGCCCCGGAGCTGCGGACCCTGCGCCGGCGCCTGTCGGTGCTGGCCGATGGGTGTGACCCCTCCGTCGTGCAGGCGGCCCTGACCCGGGGCCTGATCGGGACCGCCGAGCCGCCCGAGCAGGTCTTCTTCATCGACGACCACTTCGTCCCCTACTACGGGGCCCGCCCGGTGGCCAAGGGCTGGAACACCAAACGCCGCCACGCCCAGCCCGGCCGCGACGACACCTACATCGCCGATCTTTCGGGCCGGGCGTTGTGCTTCACCAGCTCGGAACCGTCGGGGCTCAGCCGCACCATGCGGGCCGCGGTCACCGAGCTGCGCTCGGTGTACGGGGATGGCCCCATCACCTTGGCCTTCGACCGGGGCGGCTCCTACCCCGTCGCGTTCGGGTGGCTGCGTGACCAACAGGTGACCTGGCTCACCTGGCGGCGCAACGACCTCGCCCCCACCCACACGACACCCCGGCAGTCGTGGTTCACACTCGACGGGCGCCGCCACACCTACCGCGTCGTCGACGAAAACGTCACCCTCCCCGGCTACGGGCCCGCCCGCCAAGTCACCCTGTTCGAACACGGCGACGCCGTCGCCCAGATCCTCACCTCGGACCTGGTCTCCACCCCGGCCCGTCTCGTGCACCTGCTGCGCTGCCGCTGGAAGATCGAGAACCTGTTCAAGTACGCCGCCGCCCACAACGGCATCGACCTGTTGTGCGACTACCGCATGAACCTCATCGCCGACCAACGCCCCGTCGCCAACCCCGAACGGGTCACCGCCCGGGCCGCGCTGCGGTCCCTGCAAACCGAACAGGCCGCCACCGAACAGGCCCTCGGCGCCACCCTCGCCACCGGCCAGCACCGCCCCGGCCAGCTCGCCCAGCTCGCCCGCCTCCAAGACGAGCGGGCCATGATCGTCGACGAGATCGAAGCAGCCAAAGACGAACTCGGACTGCACCGCGCCAAGCGGCCCGCCACCGAACTCGACCCCGGCGCCATGAGGGCCCTGCCCCTCCTCGGCCGCCGCAGCCTCCAAATGGTGCTCCGCCTCCTCGCCTACAACGCCGAGCTGTGGCTGGCCGAACGTCTCGACGCCTACCTCGCCGACCCCGACGAGGTCCGCGCCATCACCCGCCACCTGCTCCAGCAGCCCGGCACCATCACCTACACCCCCCGCACCGTCACCGTCACCATCGACCGGCCCGACCAGCCCCGCGTCGCCCGCTCTCTCGAACTACTCACCCAAGAACTCAACGCCACCCCCGCCCGCATCCCCGGCGACACCCGACCCATCACCTACCAAGTCAGGCCATGAAACCGTCCACCCCCAACCCGCCT
>JBBRXY010000187.1:0-2907 GCA_038238185.1 Acidimicrobiales bacterium | reverse complement strand
CATGCCCGTTGAAGATGTAGTTGAGGATGTATCCGACCGCGACCAGCTGCACGAAGGACCGGAAGGTGGCGACCGTCATGTCCTTTTCCAGGCCGACCTTCTGCCAGCGGGACAGACCGATGGCGATGGCGACGAGGAGCATGGACAGGGCGATGTCCCAATAGGTCACTGGCCCCGACAGGGCCGATCCGCCCGGTGTGGCGGCGCCAACGATGAGAGTCACGGCTCCTCCAGATGCCGCAGGGGTAGGACCTCGATCACGTGGTCGGCCATCTGGGCCTGGGCCGGATCGTGCGTCACCATGACCACCGTGAGGCCAGAGTCGGCCAGTTGGCGGATCAATCGCTCGATACCGCTTTTGCTCGCCGTATCAAGAGCAGACGTTGGCTCGTCGAGGGCGAGGACGTCGGGATGAAGGGCGAGGCTCCGGGCTAGCGGGAGTTTCCGGGCTAGCTGGTCTGGGCGCCTGACCGCCCTCGGCGAGGATCTTTCAAAAAAGGGTCGCTACCAGCGCGTTTGTGCTGGTCAGGTGCTCGCGTTTTTCGGCCGGAGGGTGTATGACCTAATACATGGCATCGATCATCGGGAAGACCATCAAGGGCCAGACCTACTACTACCTGCGGGAGGTGGCCCGGGTGGGTGGCAAACCGAAGATCGTCTCCCAGCGCTACCTGGGCAAGGCCGCCGATATCGAAGCGGCCATCGACGGCGCCACCGTGGTGCCCGACCGCACCCACCATCTGGCCTTCGGGGATGTCGCCGCGGTGTGGGCGATGCTGCAGCGACTCAGGGTTGCCGAGATCGTCGACGAGATCGTCGGTCCTCGCCGGGCCGACGCGGCGGCGTCGGTGGGGACCTACATCGCCCTGGCGACGCTCAACCGGGTGTGCGATCCGTGCTCGAAGCTGGCCTTGGCCGAGTGGTGGGGAACCACCGCCGGCGACCGGTGGCTGCGCCTGCCGGCTTCGGCGCTCGATCACCGGCGCTTCTGGGAGGCGATGGACCACCTCAGCGAAGTGGACCTGAACCAGATCGAGCGTCGCCTCGTCGCCGGCATGGTCGAGACCTTCGGGATCGACCTGTCGGGGCTGGCGTTGGACATGACCAACTTCGCCACCTGGATCGACTCGGCCAACGACCGGGCCCCGATCGCCCAGCGAGGGCACAGCAAGCAGAAACGTAGCGACCTTTGCATCGTCGGCCTCGGCCTGGTGGTCTCGGTCGACGGTGGCATCCCGCTGGTCTCCCACGCCTATCCAGGCAACCGCCCCGACGTCACCCAGTTCCCGGTGATGGTCGAAGAGCTCGTGGCGCGCTTTAACACCCTGGCCGGCGACGAGGCGGGCAGGCCGACCGAGCGGCTCACGCTGGTCTTCGACGCCGGGCAGAACTCCGAGGCCAACTATGACCTGGTCGAGGGCTCGCCGTTCCACTTCGTCGGTTCGCTCCCGCCGTCGGACCACCCCGACCTGCTGGCCGTGCCCGCCGGGAGCTACCGGGCCGTCGACGCCGACGCCTTCCCCGGGCTGACCGCCTTTGAGACCACCAAGGTCGTCTTCGGCATCGGCCGGCGCATCGTGGTGTGTCACTCGGAGAACCTGCACGCCAAGCAGTCCCAAGGATTCGACCAGACCTTGGCCACCGCCGCCCGCCAGCTGCAGGGCCTCGCGGCGCGTCTGGCCCGAGGCAAAACCCGCAAACCCAAAGACAACGTCGCCGCCGAGATCGCCGCCATCTTGAAGCCGAGATGGCTGGCCCGGGTGATCTCGACCACCCTCACCGGCGACGCCCCCGCCGAGCTGCGCCTCACCTGGCGCACCAAGCCCAAAGCCCGAGCCGCATTGGAAGACGAGCTGTTCGGCAAACGGATCCTTTTCACCGACAAGGGCCCCGAGGTTGCCACCACCGCCCGGATCGTCGCTGACTACCGCTCCCAAGAAGCCGCCGAAGCCGACTTCCGACAGATGAAAGACCCCAAGGTCGTGTCCTTCTCGCCCATGTTCCACTTCACCGAACAGAAGATCCGGGTGCATGTCTTCTACTGCGTGCTCGCCCTCGTGGCCGCCCGGCTGATGCTCCGAGAAGCCGACCGCCACGGCCTGCACCTCAGCGTCCGCCAACTCCTCGACACCCTCGCCCGTATCCAAGAAACCGTGCTGCTCTACCAAGGCGAACGGGGCCGGCCCCGCGCCCGGCGCATGCTCACCGAGATCGACCCCACCGGCCGGCGCCTCTACGACCTGTTCGCCCTTGACACCTACGCCCCCAAGCCATGACCGCCACCATCGGGCCGCCCCCAACGGCTTGGACCCTCCTCGAAGCCGCCCTCCGGGCCCGCCAACCGATCCTGGTCTCCTACCACGGCCACCAACGCCTCGTCTGCCCCCACGCCCTCGGCTGGAAAGCCGGCCGAGCGATGCTGCTCGCCTACCAGACCGGCGGATACACCACCACCGGAGCGCTCCCCGCCGACCCCCGACACCGTTGGCGATGCCTCCACGTCGACCAGATCGACCACCTCAGCCCCGCCGACCCCACCAGCGCATGGGAAACCGCCGACAACTACAACCCCACACGACCCTTCCCCGCCATCGACAAAACCGCCGTCGCCATCACCCCCGACGACCCGTCACACGCCAGTTAGGTACTACACGGCGACACCCCAAAAACCCCCGCCCACCAGGGAAAACGTCACACCGTCAGGTCCTAGCCAGGAAGGTCCCGCTAGGTCCTGAGCGTCCGCACGACGCCAAAGCTGAGCGCACCCTTGTTGCACTGGTCAGCGGCTTCACTGCCCGACCCGCCGCGGGTGTTGGCTGCTGCGCCCGTGGTCCAGCTCGTCCGCAGCACTGGCCGGGGGTCCTGCAGTAAGATATACCATAACCGTCCCGGTTATGGTGCTATGGT
>JBBRXY010000186.1:0-2913 GCA_038238185.1 Acidimicrobiales bacterium | reverse complement strand
CACCGCTGCCTTCCCCGCCTCCTCCGACGACAGCCCCACCCTTTGGGACTGCTTCTTCCGCCTCCAGGCCGCTTACCTGCTGATGTGGTCGGCCCTCGAGCGCTTCACCGCCCTGGCCCACGGGCCGGCCGAGCCCCTGATGGTCCGACTCGACCGCCTCAACGACGACCATCGCTTCCTCGCCTGCGTGCGGGCGGCCGTCGGCCCCAAGCTCAACGTGGCCGATCCCAGGGAGCAGCAGCGGGCCAGGCGGGTCAAGGACGACGGCAGCGGGGCGGTGTACTCCTGGCTGGCGGTCCGCGGTGTCCTCGGCCGCCCGGGCAAGAGCGCCCACCTGGACGGCGCCCTCCTGCGCCGGGCCCTGGTGGAGCTGCACGACACCTGCCGCCTCCACCTCCTCGGCCTCCTCCCCCCGTTGGCTGAGGGGTGGGAGAAGCTCGATCCAGATGGCGCGGCCGACGGCTGGCTCCTCGCCCCCGTGGTGTCGCCCGAAGGGCTCGGCTGACCGGTCGCGCTGGCCGGCGGAGCCTGCTCGGCGGCCGAAGCCATGGGGTCGGGCACCGATAACCGCCTGTGGACTTTCGCACTCTTGGTCGACCTCAGGCGGCGTAAGCCAGCGTGTTGAGCAGGGCTTCGGTGATTTTGCTGTCGTGAGGCGTTGGGGACGAGGGTCCGGTAATTCGCTCGGACCACAGCAGACGGCGTAGCGCGGCGAGCGCATCGAGGAAGCTGGGGGTGGCCTTGTGGTGGTACCAGGGCCTCGTCGGCCAGGTCGCACCGGCCGGGTGAACGTCGAGGTACCAGCACCAGACCAGGCCGTGGAGCCACAGGGACAGGCAGGCGGCGCGTTCGGGCCCCTTGCGCTTCCAGGACTGAGGGTTCTCGCCGCCGAGGTTCTGCTTGACGTCGCGGAAGGTGACCTCGATGGACCAGCGCCCGGCGTAGCGGGAGGCGACCTCGGCACCGGTGGCAGCGAGATCGGTGGTGAAGAAGAAGTCGTCGGGCTCGGCCCCGTCGGGGTCACGGACCACCACGAGACGGACCAGGTCGGCCTTGTTGACGCTGTACCAGAGCACGTCACGGACGCACACCAGCCGCTCGACGGCTCGACCACGAACGTCGATGCTCACCCGCTGCCAGTCCCGACGGCGCGCCTGGGCGGCCATCTCGGGTGGGGTGGGCAGCCGATCTCCTTTGGTCCGGGGCCGGCCTCGCCGGCCGGTGGGCGGGGGCGCAGCCTCATAGACCGCCGCGTCACGGCGCATCCGGGAGGTGATGTGGGTTCTGGGCAGCCCCGCGCCGGCCAAGGATGCGTAGGCGCCGTCGGCGCAGAGGTGGAAGCTCCGCTCGGGCAGCCAGGCGGCGAGCTGGCGGACCATCTCCGCCGCGTGGGCCACGGTGGTGGTCACATCGGCCTTGCGGTGCAGGGCGACGTTGACCGGCAGGGCGATCGGGCATCCTCCCCAGGGCGGGTTCACCCTCAGGGTGATCACGACCAGGTTCAGCCCCGTGGCGTAGACGACGCTCCGCCCGCTCGAGCGCACTGCGTCGCGAAAGACGCCCGCTCCCTCCATTCGCCGGCCGGACTTGTGGAACAGCGTGTCGTCGCAGTCCAAGGGGACCACCCCTGCGGGGGCGAAGCGGGCGATGGCGTGGACGGCCAGCACCCGCCACAGCTTGTCCATGGCCCACGCCCCGTCGCGCAGGAAGCGGTGGTAGGCGTCGTGGGCCCGGGTGGCGGCTGGGTCGGCCACGCTGATCATGGCCGTCACCGTGCGCCGCCCCGGAGCGAGCACCCAGCCGGCCATCAACGTGGAGAACAAGACGAAGCCGGGCCGGCTGAAACAACCCGACGTAGCTGCCAGCAGCGCCCCCCAACTCGAGCGCGCCCTGTCGCCTCGACCCGCCATCGGCCCTCCTCCTGCCCCCCGAGGGTCGAGGGTGTCCGCGAGTATTTCTCGCGGATACGGGGATAGGGTGGATACCGGTGGCCAGGCCCGACCGCAAAGGCAGCGAGAAAGATCGCGACGCGATGCTCCGACGTCTACGCCAGTCCCTCGCCGAGGTGGGCTTCGCTCTGCCTGGCTCGGTCGCAGTGCGCAGCTACCGCTGCGGGAAGTCCAACTGCGCCTGCCACGCCGAGCCACCCCGCATGCACGGGCCTTACATCCAGTGGAGCCGGACCGTGGGCGGCAGGACCTTGCACCGCCGCATGAGCGAGGCGCAACTCGCCGACTACCAGGCGTTCTTCGACAACGCCCGCAAGCTCAAGGCTCTCGTCGCCGAGCTAGAAGCCCTCTCGCTGTCCATCGTCGACGCCGACGAGCGCTGGCCCACCCGCTGATGCCGGACCGCTTCAGTTCGGGATGGGCCGGCAAGAAAGTGCGAAAGTCCACCGTGAGCAACGACGGCGCAAACCGCACAGCCCAAAGCCTTGGGCGGGGCGTCGTGACGGTAGTGCCCATTACCGGCCAAACCTCTAAAGTCTATCCGTTCCAGGTACACCTTCCCGCCCAGTCCTGTGGGTTGCCGAAGGCGTCGAAGGCCCAGGCCGAGCAGATCCGGTCCGTTGCCGTTGAGCGAGTAGGAGCGGTCACCGGCCGGCTCTCGGCAGCGACCCTTGCAGACCTGGAGGCGGCGATCCGCATTCACCTTGACCTCTGATCCCAGCCGCCCGTGAACGTTTCCGAGCGCGGCATCGGTACCGATATCGGGCGGGCAGCTGACGTCGACCTCGCCGCCCCCCGAATAGCCTTGCCGGTGTTCGGTGCGCGAATTGTCGAGCGCCTCGAACGGCTTGACCCCCCCGGTTGAACTCCGACCTCGACGAAGGACCACCAGATCGTTGACGCTCCATGCGCGCCGATCTGTTGCGCCCTGGGCCAGAACTACGGCGGTGTTCGGTTCGCACGT
>JBBRXY010000185.1:0-2981 GCA_038238185.1 Acidimicrobiales bacterium | reverse complement strand
CAGGCGCATGGTGACCTCGTACTCCCGCTCGCAGGGCTCACAGACCACCACTGCGATGGACAGCAGACCGTTGGAGTGGGCGTTGAGCAGGTCGACGGGGCCAGCGCAGGTGGGGCAGTCGATGGGCAGGCAGTAGGTGGTCACTGGTGCAGGCACAGCACGTCGCAGCCGGGGTCGCACGGGTCCGGGGAGAGGGACCATTCGTGACATGACAAGCACCTTCCGCCGTTCCAGGCGCAGCCGGTGATGACCTCTCGGCAGTCGGGACAGATCGGGCGGTGGTCGGGGTCGCTCATGAGACGTAGCGATCCTTGCGGACGGCCTTGTACAACGCCACCTTGGTCACACCCGTCCACTCGGCAAGGTCGGACCAAATGACCTTGGGCTTGTCGGTGGCCGGGTCGACCTCTCGGGCTTCAAGCAGGAGCTTCGTGCGCTCGGAGTAGAGGGGCGTCAGTTTGGCCTCGCCTCGCTCGATCTGGCCCCGCAGGTCGAGGAGGCGGGAGCGGATGGCGGCGACGGTGCGGCTCACGAGACACCCCGCTTGCGGCCCTTGATCGGGGTCGGCTCCTCAGCCTCGGCCGCCACGGCGTCACGCTCCAGGTCGCAGACCGGGCAGCCCTCGGCCAACCCGTCTTGATGCTCGCCGCGGGCGTGGGCCAGTCCGAACTCCCCCTCGTCGTCGTAGGGCAGACGGGAGATGCCCCGCTCGGCCTCCTTGGCCTTGAGGATGCGCTCGGCCTGCTCGTCGAGCTGGGTCCGCACCAGGTCGCCGTCGACCATCGTGGCCCCCTCGACGCCGAAGACGTGGACCCGACGCTGGGGTCCGGTCGGGTCCTCCTTGTCCACCGGCTCGAAGCGGATCTTGGTGACGTCGCAGTGGAGCACGACGAAGACCTGATCCCCCTGCCGAAACTGCTCGGGGTCGATCTTCATCGCATCCCTGAGCCCTCCCGCCGCACCGGGTATCTCGATGCCTACCTCGGTGACTGCTTTCCCCTCGAAATCCTGTAGCTCCATGCGGTGCTCCTGTCTCAATGGTTACCGGGGTTCAGTGTACCCCGGTGTCAGTGGGCGGGTCGATAGCCAGCAGGTCGAGCACGTCTTCGGCGTCGGCTGGCGATACCACGTAGGCATCGATGCCGGGCACCCGCTGTAGGCCGGCGATCCATGACGACTGCTCGGGGGTGGGCTTGCCTCCCCACCGCTTGATCTCCAGGACGACGAGGCGGGGGGGGCGGAGGAGCCACAGGTCTGGGACGCCGGGGGTGCTGGAGTTCGTCACCCATCTTCCCTGGACCTGCGCTCGGAGGATGTGGAACTGGCGGGTCCATCCCAGCCGGCGGGCACGGACGACCACCCATGCTTGGAACTGCTTCTCGCTCATCTCCCGCGGTGGGAGCTTCTCGGCCTGGCGGGCGAGCACCTCCTCCCGGGAGAGCTTGGCCTTAGCCACGCCACGAGGGGATCAGCATCCCCGCCTCGGTCGCCAACCGTACCTCGGCCTCGGTGAAGGCATGGCACGAATCGCAGAGGAGCATGATCCGGTCGGGGTCGGCCAGCCCTCCCGAGCGTCTCGACCGCTTGAGGGGCTCATGAGGTGCCAGGACCCGCTGCCAGGGGTTGCAGGCTCGGAGAGCTGCCACGTACGCCTCCTGGTCCCTCTGAGAGGCGTCGTGGGCCGCCTGGCGGAGTAGCGCCATGCCCTCGCAGCCGCGGCGGGTCTCACGTAGCTGGGCGACGACCTTGGCCCGCTCGGCGTTGACCGCTCGGCGCTTGGCTGAGACGGGGCGGAGGCGGGAGCGCTTCACTTCATGCCCCGGGCGTAGTAGCGGTCGAAGCCACGACCAACCGGCTCGGGCAGGTGCCAGGTCCAGTCCAGCATCCATACCGGATCACTGCCGGGTTCGCCCCACATCAGCGCACCATTCCACGTCCTCTCATCGCTCCATGAGCCGAGCAGGTAGGGCCGGTGAACCGACGAGAGGTTCAGTTCGACGTAGAAGGGACCCCGCCGACGTTGCCAAGACCGGCGCCTCATGGCTGCACCGTCAGGGACCACGGCAGTTCGCCACCGTCGAGGGTCAGCCACACCCTCGCCCCGGCGGCGATGGCGGCGCGGTCCTCGTCGGATAGCTCCACCAAGGCGTGGAAGCAGGGGCGGCCGTCGTAGAGCGCTGAGGGTGAGACGACGTACTCACACGGGCGCACGTCGTCTCGGGTGGGGTCGCCCGGCTCGCCCATCACTACACGGGTGCCGCCCATCGCTTCGGGCCAGCCCTGGGGGATCGGCACCGCCCTCACACGAGCCTCCTCGGGTTCGGGGTGTGGGCCACGATGATCACTTCGCCGGATGCGAGGCGGCGAGGTTGCCGACTACGGGGGCGGTCATCAGAACTCTCCTTGCTCGTGATCGGGCGGGGACTCATCGATCGGGGGCAGCGCGGCTCCCGGTCCGTTGGGGTCACGGCAGGGGGTCCACGGCCAGGACCCTCCACGCATGAGGAAATTCGGCCAGTACCGCTCGTCGCGGTCCTTCCACATCGTCACCTTGACCACCCCGGCGTGCTTGTCGACGGGGGCGAAGGACAGCCCGAATTCGGGCCAGCGGAGCCAGATGGACGAGCCGACCGGGCGCATGGCCCGGTGCGCTCCGAAGCCGTGGGGGGCGTGGGTCTCCAGGATCAGGGCGAAGCCGAGACGGGTACGGAGGTCGTCGAGGATGCCCGTCACCCGGGCGGCGCCGGCTTCCCACTTCCGCTCGTCGGCGGAGAACATCTTGTAGAGCGGGCCCGCCACCACGATGTCGGGCTTGGCCGCGGTGATCTGGGCCTGTAGCCATCGGGCGTCCGTGCGCTGGAGCACGTCGACCCCTCCCGGCCGGCTGACGATGCCGAGCATGTGCGGGTCGAGCTGGGGACGGACGGTGCGGCCCTTGGTGAGAATGGGCCGGACCTTGCGCCGGATCAGGCTGGTCGGGT
>JBBRXY010000184.1:0-2996 GCA_038238185.1 Acidimicrobiales bacterium | reverse complement strand
GACCGTCCCCTGGATGCCGGCCCGTACCGTTACCTGTGGATAGACGGGTTGACCCAACGGGTCCGCGAGGGGGGCCGGGTCGTGAACGTGGCCGCGGTGATCGCCACCGCAGCCAACGCCGAGGGACGGCGCGAGATCGTCGGGTTCGACATTGGTGCGGATCGCGAATTTTCCTCAGTGTCGATCACCGAAATTCCTCAGGTGTGGGCGGGGTGGTGAGCTTGGTTTGAGGCTAGTTCATGGTGTGGTGCCTACCACCTCCTGGGTCGAGGAGTTCGTCGATCGCGATGGGCTCATCGCAGTTGGGGCAGCAGCCTCCGATGCCGACGCGGCGCATGAAGGTGTTGCAGTCGTCGCATCGTTGGGATCCGAGGGTCCGGGTGCCGCAGGTGTCGCATTGGTAGACGGTGACGGGCCGGCGGGGTCGGGGGGCGGGGATGGCGGCGGGCGGGTGGTTGTCGCGTCGTCGTCGGTAGGCGGCGGCTTTGCAGGCGTCGGAGCAGTACATGCGCCGCCCGCTGGCGGTGAAAGGTCGTTGGCAGATCGGGCAGGTGATCGTGACGTTTTCGTGACTGGCGGGGGGTGGGGGGTTGGGGGTGGCGGTCATGATCCGGCCACCGCCCGGCGGGCGGCGTCGGCCCGGGCCCGGTGGGAGCGCATCCGGTAGCTGTCGCCGTTGATGTTGAGGACCACCGAGCGGTGGAGCAGGCGGTCCAACATGGCGGCTGCGATCATGGGGTCGTCGTTGAACGCTTTGCCCCAGCTGGCGATGCCGAGGTTGGTGGTCAACGCGATGGAGCCTTTCAGGTAGCGTTGGCTGATCACTTGGAACAGGGCGGCGGCGGCCTCGGCCGGCATCGGCAGGTAGCCCACTTCGTCAATGATGAGGAGCCTCGGTCCGGCGTAGAAGCGCATGGTGGTCGCCCACCGCCCCTCGAGGGCGGCGCGTTGGCAGCGGGCCGCGAGCTCGGTGGCGGTGGTGTAGTAGACCCGCATCCCGGCGGCCACGGCGGCGTGGCCGAGCCCGACGGCCAGCATGGTTTTGCCGACCCCGGGCGGGCCGATGAGCAAAATGTTGGTGGCGTCGTCGACGAAGCGGAGGGTGGCCAGCTCGCCGATCAGTTTCGGGTCGACCGACGGTTGGGCGGAGTAGTCGAAGTCGGCCAGGGTGAAGGGGGACGGCAGCGACGCGAACCGGGCCAGGCTGGCCGAACGGCGGGCATCGACGGCGGCGACCTCGACGGCCAGCAGCCGTTCGAGGAAGGCTTGGTGGCCGAGCTTGGCGGCTCGGGCGTGGTCCAGTTCGCCGGGCAGCGCCTCGGCCGCTGCGGTCATGCGCAGGAAAGCCAGGTGGGCGCGGAGCTTTTGGTAGTCGGAGGAGTCGCTCACGCGCCCCGCTCCTGGCCGCTGACGCGGGTCGACCCGGGGAAGGCCAGGTGGATGATCTCGGCCAGACCGTCGAGGTCCACCGTCGGCGTCGCTGCCTCGACGGCGTCAAGCCCGCCGAGACGGGCCGCTTCGGCTTGGGCGGCCGCCCCGGGCGGTTTGTTGGCCTTGCGGTCACAGGGCCGGGCCGTCGAGAACTGGGCCAGCACGACCGCCTCGAGCGCCCGGCGATGGTCGTCGTCGCGCACGATCGCGCCCGCCCCGGGCGCCTCCATCCGGTGCGACCCCAACACCACGCCTGCCGGCGAGAAGATCTCGACGGTGGCGGTGCCGAGGCGGTGCGCGACGCGCACCTCGAGGCCGCCCAGGCCGGGCGGGACCGAGTACCGGTTCCCGCGGAACGCCACCGTGGCCCGGTCATCGACGGTGGCGGTCACCTCGACGGTGGCCGGGTAGGGGACCGGGGGCAGGGCCATCAACACCTCGGCGTCGGCCAGGACGGCCACGGTCGGCCACGCCGGTCGGACCCCGCCCCGAAGGCTGCCCGGCGTGGCGTAGCGGCCCGGTGGGCGTAGCCGGGCGTCGCCGATGGTCGCCCAGAACCGGTCCAGGCTGACCTGGGCGTCGGCCACCGTGGCCGCCGTCATGGTCCGCCACCACCTCCCGCAACAGAACTTCACGCCGCACTCGACCGCCCCCTTGCGGTTCCCCCGCCGCGGTGGGCAGGCCACCACCACCGCCCCGTAATGTTTCGCCACCGGAGCGAACGACGCCTGCACCTCGGAGCTGCCCGGCACGATCACCGTGGCCAGACGATCCGTCCGCCACCGCCGGGCGGTGCCACCCAGCCGGCGCATCACCGCGTCCATGGCCTCGATCAGATGGGCCTGGTCCATCGTCTCGGCCAACACCGCCCGGGTCCGCCCCGAATGCGACAACGTCCCCAACAACACATACGCCGTCGCCCCCCACGGCGCCCGACGCCGCTCGAACCAATCCCACTGGATCTCCTCGCCCGCGGGATGGTCGATCTCGATCGTCTCCCGGCCGCCCACCCCCGAACACGCCTCGCAATGCGGGCGCAACCGGGCGGCCCGGACCTGACGAACAAAACTCGGGTACGACCGGTCGTAACCGAGCTTCACGACCTCGTCGAACAACGCCGAAGCCCACAGATGCGGGTCGTCGCCGAACCGGGCCGTCACATACGCCGAGTACGGGGCCAACGGGTCGGGCTCAGCCCAGCGGCGCACCCCCGGGGACCGCTCCCCGGCCAGATACACCCGGACCGTCTTGCGGTCCCGGCCCAAATGACGGGCGATGGCCGAGATCGACCACCCCCGCTTGAACAAGGCATCAGCTTCCACGTCTTCTCCCACTGAGAACATGGGGTAGGGCTCCTCGATCTGGACGGCTTGGACACCGCCAGCATCGAGGGGCCCCCAACCCAAACGGCGGACCCTTCCAACAGGCCCACCACCCCCCTCACCCCTGGGGAATTTCAGTGATCGAGACCGGGGACTCTCCGCTGATCCCTACCAACGATCAAGTCGTGCCTTCTCCCTGACGCTCACCACGACGGTCTTCAGCCAACGCAGCTCAGGGTGGTT
>JBBRXY010000183.1:0-3065 GCA_038238185.1 Acidimicrobiales bacterium | reverse complement strand
GGCGACTCGTTCAACCCCATCGACATGATGCTGAACTCGGGAGCCCGGGGAAACATCATGCAGGTGAGCCAGATCGCCGGTATGCGCGGACTGGTGGCAAACCCCCGGGGCGAGATCATCCCCCGGCCCATCAAGTCCAACTTCCGTGAGGGCATGTCCGTCCTCGAGTACTTCATCTCCACCCACGGCGCCCGCAAGGGACTCGCCGACACCGCCCTGCGCACCGCCGACTCCGGGTACCTCACCCGGCGCCTGGTCGACGTGGCCCAGGAGCTCATCATTCGCAGCGTCGACTGCGGTTCCACCCGCGGCCTGTGGCTGGAGAACGTCACCCCAGATCGGCCCGACCAGCGCACCAACCTGGAGACGCGCCTGTACGGGCGCACCCTCGTCGACGCCGTCACCCTGGCCGACGGTACCGAGATGCCGGCCAACACCACGGTGGGCGAGCCGGAGATGGCCGCGCTGCGCGAGGACACCGGTGTCAACCGGGTCCGGGTGCGTTCGGTGCTCACCTGCGAGGCCACCCACGGGGTGTGCGGGCTCTGCTACGGCCGTTCCATGGCCACCGGAAAGGCCATCGAGTTGGGCGAGGCGGTCGGCGTCATTGCCGCCCAGTCCATCGGCGAGCCCGGGACCCAGCTCACCATGCGGAC
Source organism: Acidimicrobiales bacterium (assembly GCA_038238185.1). Taxonomy (GTDB): domain Bacteria; phylum Actinomycetota; class Acidimicrobiia; order Acidimicrobiales; family AC-14; genus DATAQC01. Next base: position 2,409 of record JBBRXY010000183.1, on the reverse strand, counting down.
CTTCCACACCGGTGGTATCGCCGGGGAGGACATCACCCACGGCCTGCCCCGCGTCGTCGAGCTGTTCGAGGCCCGCACGCCCAAGGGCAAGGCCGTCCTGGCCCGCACCTCGGGTGTGGTCCGCCTCGTCGACGACGAGGTGAAGGGACGCACCGTCACCATCGTCGGCGATGATGCCAGCGAGGAGAGCTACCCGGTGTCCACCCGCGACGTCACCCGCCTCCTGGTGCGTGACGGCCAGGAGATGGCTGCCGGCGACGCCCTCATCGAGGGGCCCAAGGACCCCAAGGAGCTACTCGAGATCAAGGGCATTCGCGACACCCAGCAGTACCTGGTCGACCAGGTGCAGCTGGTGTACCGGGCCCAGGGCGTGTCGATCCACGACAAGCACATCGAGCTCATCGTCCGCCAGATGCTGCGGCGGGTGCTGGTGGCCGAAGCCGGCGAGTCGGAGTTCCTGCCCGGCGAGCGCGTCGACGCCCGTCAGTACGCCGAGGTCAACCGCACCCTGGTCACCGAGGACAAGCGGCCGGCCGAGGGTCGTCCCGAGCTCATGGGTATCACCAAGGCGTCGCTGGCCACCGAGTCGTGGTTGTCGGCCGCGTCGTTCCAGGAGACCACCCGGGTGCTCACCGAGGCGGCCATCGAGGGCAAGTGCGACCAGTTGATGGGCCTGAAGGAGAACATCATCATCGGCAAGCTCATCCCTGCCGGCACCGGCATGGAGCGTTACCGCAACCTCGATATCCAGGCCCCCGACTACGAGCCGCTGTCCTACTACTCGTCGGACACCGACACCGACCTAGCTGCCTGGCTGGCCAACATCGGCACCGCCTCGGGTGGCGCCGGCGATACCGGGCCCATGCCGCTGCCCGGCGGCGTGGCGCCGCCATCCGACGGGGGTAACGGCGATCAGGCGACAGCCGCTTACCTGGCTGCCAAGCCCACCGACGCCGCCAGCTGACCCAGCCCCCGTTCTTTGTGCGATTTCTAACACTGGCTGTTAGAAATCGCACTCAGAACCTGGCCGCCCTCGACGAGCTCCGGCGCCTCATGGACGACCGAGAGCGGCGATGAGCGCCTGACGAGGGCCCGCCAGCGGTCGAGTACAATCGACAAGTTCGCGTCTGAGAGGTTCTCGCTTTGCCCACCATTGCCCAGCTCGTGCGAAAAGGTCGCGAGCGCAAGCTCGAGAAGACCAAGACCCCAGCCCTCAAAGGCGCTCCTCAGCGTCGGGGGGTGTGCACGCGCGTCTACACCCACACGCCGAAGAAGCCGAACTCGGCGCTTCGCAAGGTGGCCAGGGTCCGGCTCACCACCGGCCAGGAGGTCACCGCCTACATCCCCGGCGTGGGTCACAACCTCCAGGAGCACTCCATCGTGTTGGTGCGTGGCGGCCGGGTGAAGGATCTTCCCGGCGTCCGTTACAAGATCATCCGGGGCGTGCTCGACGCATCCGGCGTCCGCGACCGCAAGCAGGCCCGCAGCCGCTACGGCGCCAAGAGAGAGAAGTAGACCGATGCCCCGCAAGGGACCCCCGCCGCGGCGCGAGCTCATGCCCGATCCCATCTTCCACTCCGTGCTGGTCACCCAGTTCGTGAACAAGGTGATGCAGCGGGGCAAGCGGTCGTTGGCCGAGCGCATGATGTACGACGCCTTGGAGATCGTGAAGGACAAGACCGGCGCCGAGCCCATCTCCACCCTCAAGCGGGCCATGGAGAACGTGCGGCCCCAGCTCGAGGTGAAGAGTCGCCGGGTCGGTGGCGCCACCTACCAGGTGCCGATCGAGGTCCGGCCCCGGCGGGCCACCACGCTCGCCATCCGCTGGCTGGTGGGCTACTCCCGCCAACGTCGGGAGAAGACCATGGCCGAGCGCCTGGCCAACGAGTTCCTCGACGCGTCGAACGGCATCGGCACCGCAGTCAAGCGTCGTGAGGACGTCCACAAGATGGCCGAGTCCAACAAGGCATTCGCGCATTACCGCTGGTGATTAGAGGGGGGAAGGAAACCTTCCCCCCTCTAGCTCCCCCCACCCGGGGGCCTCGCCTTCGGCGTCGGCGGTCGCTGACAGCCGGAGGGGACGCCTGCGGCGCCGCTGGCAGCCGTCAGAGTTCAAACCCAGAAAGCACATCCGTTATGGCAGAAGCTCCAGTCATCCGAGAGTTCCCGCTCAGCCGGACCCGCAACATCGGGATCATGGCCCACATCGACGCGGGCAAGACCACCACGACCGAGCGCATCCTCTATTACACCGGCCGGACCTACAAGATCGGCGAGGTCCACGAGGGCGCCGCGGTCATGGACTGGATGGTCCAGGAGCAGGAGCGGGGCATCACCATCACCTCGGCGGCCACCACCTGCCGGTGGCGGGACATGTGGATCAACATCATCGACACCCCGGGCCACGTC
>JBBRXY010000182.1:0-3104 GCA_038238185.1 Acidimicrobiales bacterium | reverse complement strand
GCGGCTCTCGGAGGTTGTGAAACGACGACTTCGCGCCGGGACATGCCCGGCGCGTCACGGGGCCCCCGGAGGTCATCGGGCCCAAAAACCGACTGCTTGAATCAGCCCTTTGTCGGCGGCCGGCCGGATGTGGTTGGGGACGGGACGGCCGACCCGTCAGCCATCCCGATCCAAGCGGAAACAATCCGGCCGGTGCCGCACACCCACTGCGGTAGGAATGATGTGGCTAATAAGCCGGGGCGATGCAAAGGGAATTGCAGCGTCGGAGCGCGTTTCGCGGTCGGAGTGCGAATTAGCACTACAGCGCTACTCCCGTTTTGGTGAATAGCCCTGGCGGGATTGTCTGGCGGCCTTGTTCCGAGCTTGGTGGTACTGAATGACCGACGCGACGTGCTCAACCCGTGATTGCCCGGACCGGCGGTCGAGCCAGGAACGGCACACCGCGTTCAACGCCCGAGCCGTCTGCTCGATCGTCACCTCCGGGTTTTTCCCCCCGGAGCCGGCCGGTTTGCTCGGCGGCGAACAGCAGGACGAGTTGGCACAGTGTCATGTGTCTCAAAAGTCCCTTGTAGGTACGGCCCTCGAAGTGGCCGAACCCGACCTCCGTCTTGGCCAGGCGGAACATGTGCTCGACCCCGGCCCGGGTGAAGGCGACCTTCATCAGCGTCAGCAGGGCCGTCCGGGGCGGGGCGTTGGAGACGAAGTACTTGACCTCCCCGGTTCGGGCGTTGCGGGCGACGATGAGCCAGTGCGTACGGTCGGCCGGCTTGCCGCCCCGGGACAGGTAGACTTGGGCGGCCCGCACGTCCCACACCTGGTCGGCCAACGTCTTGCGGGCCAGCTTCACCTTCTTCCACGCCTTGCCCTTGAACGACTTGCCGCGGGACCCGATGCTGTCGGCCCGCTTAGGCTGGTAGGGGCGTTGCAGCGACTTGTACCGGGGGTAGGTGCCGAAGCACGGCAGGTTCTTGGGCACCTCGCACACGTACAGCAGGCCCAGCCCCTCCAGGCCGGCCAGGAACCCGGGCTTGCCGCCGTACCACTCGTCGAACGTCAGCCAGTCGAACCGGATGCCGTTGCCGACCGCCCGCCTGACCTGTTCCAAGGCGATCTCCCATTTACTGCGGTAGGCCACGTCGTCGGGGACGTGGGCCGCCTTACACCGGTCGCGGTCGGCACCCCACGTCGTCTCGGGCAGGAACAGGTCGCGGTCGAGCAGGGCCGCGAAGTCGCCGCACCGGCAGGCGAGGTGGACGGTGACGACGCAGTTGTCGACCTTGCCGCTGGCCCCGCAGTACTGCCGCTGGACGCCCGGCGTCTTGTCCCCTTTCTTGGCCACGCCCGTCTCGTCGACCCAGCCGACGACGCCCACGCCGCCCGCCGGCTTGGGCCCGGGGGCGGGCAGGTGGTCGCGGGCGACACGGCGCTGGACCTCGTCCCGCATCCGGCCCTCGTCCCAGGCGTGGTGGGTGAGGAACTCCTGGAGCGTCCGCACCGCACACCCCGCCGCCAGGGCGATCGGCTCGACGCTCTTGCGGGCCAAGTCACTCAACAGCCCCCGGCCGTACGTGCCCAGGTGCTTGAACGTGTTCTCCGTGACAAAGCACGGGCGGAACGCCCGCAGGTACTCCGTAAACGCCGGTCCCAAGCCCGCGACCTGCTCTCCGGTCATCGGCAACCTCCTCGTCAGATGGAGGTGTTACCACCGGATCGCGGCCCGCGTTGTGCGACCTTAGCGCTGTAGTGTTAAGTAGGTTCCAAAAAGTTCTTTGACAACTTGTCTCGTCGGTCAGTTGGGCCACGTCGTGAGCCAGAAGTTGCCGGACAGGACGCCGGCCTTGCGGAGCCGCTCACGCGGGGTCAGGTCGAGCAGGTAGCGGCAGGCGTTGTCGGCCGACTCGTCGATCGACCGGGTGGCCCGGTTGGCCTCGGCCCGGCCTTTCACATGGCGGAACAGGTGGTCCATGGCGTTCAGCTTGGGCGTCGCCGTCGGCAGCAGGCGGACCTCGATGCCCAGGCCGGCCGCCAACTCCCGGCTGTCGCCGGCCGTGTGGGGCGACCCCCGGTCCTCGAACAGGACGAGGTTCCATCCCCGCCAGTGGGACCGGACCTGGCGGAGGAACGCCTGGTGTGTCTCCTGCACCCACTCGTGAGTGACCAGCAGGGTGAGCCCGCCGGTCCCGACATTCACCGCCCCGTGGACGAACCGCTTGGCCCGGTTGCCCGTGATCGGCACCGTCACCTGCTCGCCGACCCGGCCGTAGCACGCGTACAGGGGCGGCGTCTCCGTGATGATCGTCTCGTCCAGCATGAGCACGGCCGTCCGGGCCCGGCCCCGCAGCCCGGTCTTGAGCCCCCTTTTGACTGCCGCCACGTCGGCGGCTGGCGGGACAGCCCGTGCCGGGGCCGCTTCCACCGGACCCGCAGCCGGGCGATGGCCAGGCCGACGGACTGGCGGGACACGTCCAGCCCGTGGGCCTCGGCCAGGTACTGCACCAGCAGGGGCGCGGTCCAGACCGTCGACCGGTAGCCCAGGTCCCGCGGGTCGGCCTCGAACACCGCCTCGACGAGCGGGTCGATGACGCCCGCCGCCGTCGGCGGCCGGCCCCCGCGCGGGGCGTCGGCCACCCGGGCCGCGACATCCTGGCCGGCCCGGCCGCGGAACCGGCCGGCCCAGTGGTACAGCGTCTGGCGGCTCACCCGCAGGCGGTCGGCCACGTCCCGCGGATCGTCCCCGTCGTCCAGCCATAGCAGACCGAGGGACCGCCGCAGCTCGTCCGCCTCGCCCGTCCGGGCGGCCAGCGACTCCAGCAACGCACGCTCGCCGCGGGTCAGACCGAACGTCGTCGACACAGCCATCGTCTCACCTCCAGATCCGGGTGACTCGACGACGCAATCCTACTTGTCAAAGAACTTTTTGGAACCTACTTAGTAATAGCAAAAGTACATAGAGCGACGAAGATGCAATCGCCCTGACTTGCATTGGATGTAACTCCTCTTTGTGGCGGTTCCGCCGGTGCCACGCCGTGACACGGGTTTTCACCCCGTGTTCTCGATCGAGGGCACGGGTTGAAAACCCGTGTCACGAATGAGCCGCCACAATC
>JBBRXY010000181.1:0-3121 GCA_038238185.1 Acidimicrobiales bacterium | reverse complement strand
CCCCTCGGGCGAGCAGAAGACCAAGCCCACCCAGCATTCGGTGACCGAGTTGCGAGCCCGGGGCATCCAGCCCGACGCCATCGTGTGCCGCAGCGACCGCCCGCTCACCGAGGGCCTCAAACGAAAGATCTCCCTGCTGTCCGACGTACCCGAGGCCGCGGTGGTCAGCGCCGTCGACGCCGACAACCTGTATGAGATCCCTCTCGTCCTCCACGACGAGGGTCTCGACGACTACGTGTGCAGCCTGCTCCGCTTCGACGGGCCCGAGTACACCCCGGACCTGACCGCTTGGCAGGGCCTGGTGAAGCGGGTGGAGGCGGCCACCACGCCCGTGCGGATCGGCCTCATCGGCAAGTACGTCGTGCTGCCGGATGCCTACCTCTCGGTGGTCGAGGCCCTCCGCCACGGCGGCTACGACCACGGTGCCCGCGTCGACATCGACTGGATCCAGGCCGAGGACGTCGAGGGCCTGCTGGCCGAGGGCCGCCTGCGCGATCTCGACGGCCTGGTCATCCCCGGCGGGTTCGGGCCCCGGGGCATCGAGGGCAAGATCGCCGCGGCCGGCTACGCCCGGGAACACGATGTTCCGTGCCTGGGCCTGTGCCTCGGCATGCAGACCATGGTGATCGACTTTGCCCGCAACGTGTGCGGCCTGGACAGGGCCAATTCCTCGGAGTTCGACGGTGAGACGCCCCATCCGGTGATCGACCTCATGGAGGACCAGCGCGAGGTGGTGAACTACGGCGGCACCATGCGACTGGGCGTCTACCCGGCCCGCCTCCGTGCCGACTCGGCCGTGGCCCGCGCCTATGGCGACACGATCGTCTACGAGCGACACCGCCACCGCTGGGAGTTCAACTCCCGGTACCGGCGGCGCCTCGAGAACGCCGGCCTGCTGAGCGTAGGCACGTCGCCCGACGACCGTCTCGTCGAGTTCGTCGAGCTGGCCGGCCATCCCTTCTGGGTGGGCACCCAGGCTCACCCAGAGTTCAAGAGCCGCCCCGATCGGCCCCACCCGCTGTTCCGGGCCTTCGTCGGAGCTGCCGCGGCCCGGGTTATGAGCCGGGCCGAGCCTGCCGTCGAAGCAGACCTTGCACCCGAACGGCGTGACGGCTCCGTGCCCGAACGGAGTGACGGCTCCGTGCCCGAACGCGCCAGCGGTCTCGCTCGTCAGAGCGGGTAGTGACCGTCGAGAAGGGTACGTTCCACCGGCTCGATGAGCGGGTGGTGTTCGCCGGCCACCTGATCAGCACCGTCCAGGCCACCTTCGCCGACCCGACGGGTGCCACGTTCGAGCGCGACGTGGTGCGCCACCCCGGAGCGGTGTCGGTGGTGCCCGTGGTCGACGGCCGGACCGTGCTGATGGTGCGCCAGTACCGGGCCGCGGTCGACCGTGTCCTGCTGGAGATCCCCGCCGGCAAGCGCGACGTCGACGGCGAGGCACCCGAGGTCACCGCCGCCCGCGAGCTCCAGGAGGAGGTCGGACGACGCGCCGGGCAGCTCCGCAAGCTCGCCGAGTTCTACAACTCCCCGGGCTTCTGCGACGAGCACTCGATCGTCTTCCTGGCCACGGACCTCGAGACCGTGAACGCGTCGGCCCAGGGCGTGGAGGAACAGCACATGACGATCGAGGAGGTGGCGCTTGGCGATGTGCCCGGTCTTATCGCCTCGGCCGAGCTGGTCGACGCCAAGTCGATCATAGGCCTCGCCCTGGCCCGGGAGGCCCTCGGGAACTGATCCCCGCTTCTTGTGGCGATCTTCATGCTCCGAGGTCGATCGAACTGGTGCAGGCCGGTATTCGAACCCGCTGAATGCATGCGCCCCGGACCGTTCATCGGCGGGGTTGGACCCGGTGGCACGGACGGTGATGGACAGGAAACGGGGCGGGCTGCATGAAGCGGACTTGGGCTGGTTTCGGCCGGCCCCTTTCGGCGCGTGACCCCGAGAGACGGGATCGACGCACGAAGGAGGACGCATGACCACGACCCGCACCGCCAGGCCGAGAAGCTCGAGGAGCTCCACCAGCGCCTCACCGCCCAGGTCGAGGCGCTCGTCACCGGTGAAGAATGGAAGGCGATGCTCGATGTGGCATCCAAGCTGCATCGATACAGAACCGTAACTTGATCCTGATCCTCTCGCAGCGACCCGAAGGCGTCACGAGAGTCTGTGGTTATCGACGCTGGCAATCCCTCGGTCGCCAGGTCCGCAAGGGAGAGCAGGGCATCGCCATCCTGGCCCCGTGCGTGTATCGGGTCCGTCCCGCCGACGAAGCTGCCGGCATAGCCGCCGGTGCGACGAAGGGGCAGCTCAGTCGGTCAGAGCCACGGCTCGATCCTCGGGTCGGGTCGTGGCTCTCGACTCGGCGGCGTCGAGGGCCTGTTTCTAATGGCCGGTCAGCGAGTTGCGGTTGAGCCTCTCGATCAAAGTCGCCGCTTCCCGGTAGCGGACTCCAGGGATGAGGTGCACGCCGTCGAAGGCACCGCTGTCGCGTATCGCATGGCCGAGCTCACAGGCGAGCTGGGTGCCTGCGGTCCGATCTTGCTCGATGGCCTGGAGCCAAGCGGACGGAACGGTGATCTCCGGGATGTCCGTCACCAGTTTGCGGGCCATCGAGGCGCTCGGAAGAACCATGACGCCGGCGTAGACGGCACCGTCGAAGTCGACGGTCTCCCGCCATGCCAGAAGGGCGTCGAGGTCGAAGGAGACCTGGACGAACAAGAAGTCGGCGTCGCGCTTCCAGGCCGGGAGAGGGCGCAGCCGCGTAGTCACGCCGGCTCTGAACCGGCTGGCGTCGCCCTCCTGCTCCCCGCTGAATCGCCGCAGAGCCTCGATCATCGAGCGCACCGTCAGCTGGCCGGTCCGAGAGCCGGAGACGGGATCGTCACCGTAGACGAAGAGGAACTCGTCAACGCCGTAGGCGGCACCTGTCAGAAGGTCCCGTTGAAAGCCGAGTGCGTTGCGATCACGGGCGTTAAGGCAGGCGATCGACCGCCCCCCCATGCGGTCGACCTCGTGGGCCACGGCGATGCTCGAGACCGTCGCCCGACCTACGTGGTTGTCGGGGATGAGATAGGCGGAGGCAACCTTGCTCAGGACCCCGATCTGATGACGGACGTGCATG
>JBBRXY010000180.1:0-3121 GCA_038238185.1 Acidimicrobiales bacterium | reverse complement strand
CGCCGAGCGTCTGGGCCTGTCGGTGGGTGACGACGTCGTGCATGGCAAGTGGGGAGAGGGGGTAGTCCTGGAGATCATGGGGTCAGGCGACAAGACCGAAGCCGTGGTGCGCTTCCCCGGCCTGGGCGAGAAGCACCTCCTTCTGGCCTGGACCCCCATCAAGAAGGTGCTGCGGTAGGTGTGGCGGCTAGGCAGGCGGGACTGTGGTGTCCGGCGGAGCGGTGACCGTGGTGGTCGGCGCGACGGTCGTGGTGGTCGTGGCCGGTGCCTGGGGGGACCGCAGGTCGATCAGCACCTTGCCGTCGTCGTCGACCCGGGTGGGAAAGCTGGTGAGCCCGGTTCCGTCGGCGGGGTAGGCCTGGTGCGAGCAGCGGTCGACGAAGGCCCGCTCCGTGGAGTGCCACTCGACCAGGCAACCCGCCGACGCGCCAGGAGCACTGGTGTCGAAGGTGCTCCAGTCGTTGCCGCCGAGATACTGGACGTAGATCGAGCGCTTCGAGCCGAGCGGGTCCGAGAGCAAAAGGGGACCCTGACGGTCGACCGAGGGACCGAGGGACTTGGCGCTGCCCAGTACGTACAGGGTGGTGCCCACCGGGCTACGGGCGTTGCCCGAGCTGATCGAGTTCATCACCGCCACGAACAGGAGCACCCCCACGATGAGACCGCCCACAGTCACCAGCAGCACCGCCGGGCTGAACGTGACCAGCGGACGGCGGCGCGGGGGCGGGGGCGATGACGAGGGGGGCACCTGCCTAGTATTGCGTTCAATGAACCGTCCGTACCGGGTGGTTGTGGCCAAACCCGGCCTCGACGGTCACGACAGGGGAGCCAAGGTGATCGTGCGTACCCTCCGTGATTCAGGCTTCGAGGTGATTTACACCGGCCTCCATCAGACGCCCGAGCAGGTGGCCGAGACCGTGTTGGCGGAGGACGCCGACGCGGTGGGCTTGTCGGTGCTCTCCGGTGCCCACATGACCCTGTTCCCCCGGGTGCTCGACCTGCTGGCCGCCAAGGGAGCTGACGACGTGGTCGTCTTCGGTGGGGGCATCATTCCTCCGGCCGACATCGAAAGCCTGCGCTCCCTGGGCGTAGCCGCCGTGTTCACGCCGGGAGCCACCATGGCGTCCATCAGCAAGTGGCTCGAGACCACCCTCGACGAGCGAGAGGCCTCCTAGCAATGGACCTCCTCGAGTACCAGGGCAAGCAGCTCCTGTCCGCCCACGGGGTCGTCGTGCCGCGCGGCGGCGTGGCCGACACCGTCGAGGCGGTCGTGGCCCTGGCCGAAGGTCTGGGGTATCCCGTCGTGGTGAAAGCCCAGGTGCAGGTGGGCGGGCGGGGCAAAGCTGGTGGAATTCAGATGGCCGCGACAGCCGACGACGTTCGCACGTCCACCCGATCGATGCTGCACCGACCGCTCAAGGGTCATGTCGTGCGCCGGGTGTGGGTGGAGGAGGCATCGTCGCCGATCCATGAGTACTACGTGTCGATCACCTTCGATCGGGCGGCCAAGCTCCACCTGGCTATGGTGTCGGCGCGCGGCGGAGTCGACATCGAAGAGGTTGCGGCCGACGATCCCGACGCCATCGCCCGCCTCCACATCGATCCCCTCGACGGCCTCGACCCCGCGGCGGCGCGCGACCTGGTGGAGCGGGCGGGTCTCGACCCGGTCGCCACCGATCAGGCGACCGAGGTGATGCTGGCACTGTGGACCGCCTACTGCGAGGGTGACGCCGAGCTGATCGAGGTGAACCCGCTGGCCGTCGTCGGCGACGGCGCGGTCGTGGCCCTCGACGCCAAGGTGACCCTCGACGACAGCGCCATGTTCCGTCATCCCGAATGGGCCGAGTGGCGGGCGAACGAGGTTCTCGACGAGCGCGAACGCCGGGCCCGTCACAAGGGCTTGAACTACATCGGCCTGGCCGGCACTGTGGGCATCATCGGCAACGGTGCCGGGCTGGTCATGAGCACCCTCGATGTGGTCAACCAGGCCGGCGGCACTGCGGCCAACTTCCTCGACATCGGCGGCGGCGCGGGCGCCGACATGGTGGCCGCCGCCCTCGAGGTGGTCAACAGCGATCCCAATGTCCGGGCCATCCTGGTCAATATCTTCGGAGGCATCACCCGGGGTGACCTGGTGGCCGAGGGGATCGTCGAGGCGCTCGGCCGGGTGGCGCTGCGAAGTCCCATCGTCGTGCGCCTCGACGGCACCAACGCCGAGGAGGGGCGGGCCATCCTCGCCGGCCACGTCTCGGACTTCTTGTTGTCCGAACCCACGATGGAAGCGGCCGCCCGTTGCGCTGTCGATGTGGCCGCGGGAGCGAGCCGTTGATCCTCGTCGACGAGAACACGAGAGTCGTCGTCCAGGGCCTCACCGGGAGCCAGGGCCGCTTCCACGGCTTGCGCAACCGGGCCTACGGCACGCAGGTGGTCGCCGGCGTGACCCCGGGGAAGGGTGGTACCGACGTCGACGGAATTCCCGTGTTCGACACGGTGGCCGCGGCGAGAGCCGAGACCCATGCCGACGCCAGCCTGATCTTCGTCCCACCCAAGGCGGCCGCCGGGGCGATTGTGGAAGCCGCCGACGCCGGTATCGGCCTGATCGTGTGCATCACCGAGGGCATTCCCCTCCACGACGAAGTCCGGGTGTGCAGCTACCTGCGCCGTACCTACCCCGACGTCGTCCTGGTCGGGCCCAACTGCCCGGGGATCATCTCGCCGGGGCATGCCAACATCGGCATCACTCCGGTGGAGATCGCCCTGGCCGGTGGTCCCGTCGGGGTGGTGTCCCGCTCGGGAACGCTCACCTACCAGGCCCTGTACGAGTTGACCCGCAAGGGGATCGGGCAGACCACCTGTGTCGGCATCGGCGGCGACCCGGTTCCGGGCACCGGGTTCGTCGACTGCCTTCGCCGCTTTCAGGACGATCCCGAGACCCGAGCCGTCATCCTCATCGGCGAGATCGGTGGCACCGACGAGGAGTCCGCCGCCGACTTCGTGGCCGCGGAGATGACCAAGCCGGTGGTTGCCTACGTTGCCGGCGTGACGGCCCCGGAGGGTCGGCGCATGGGACATGCCGGCGCCATCGTGTCGGGGTCGGCCGGCGGTGCCCGGTTCAAGATCG
>JBBRXY010000179.1:0-3159 GCA_038238185.1 Acidimicrobiales bacterium | reverse complement strand
TGGACAACGGCAGTGCGTTCACCTCCGCCCCGTTCAACCGCACCCTCGCCGTGCTGGGCATCGCCATCGCCCACAGCCGACCCGGCCAGCCGGCCTCGCGGGGCAAGATCGAGCGCTTCTTCCGCACGGTGCGGACGCAGTTCCTCGTCGAGCTCGATGCCCGGGGCGGGGCGCAGAGCCTGGCCGAGCTCAACGAGCTGTTCGGCGCCTGGCTGGAGGGCGTCTATCACCGGGCGCTGCATTCCGAGACCGGCGAGACGCCGCTCGCCCGCCTGATGAGGGCCCGGCCGCTGCGCCGGCCGAGCCCGGCCGAGCTGCACGAGGCGTTCCTGTGGTCCGAGCGCCGGACCGCGGCCACGACGGCGTCGGGCAGCCTGTTCGGCACCCACTACGAGATCGACACCGCCCTCGCCGGGGCCAAGGTCGAGCTGGTCTTCGACCCCTTCGACCTGACCGAGATCGAGGTGCGCTATCAGGGACGGCCGATGGGCAAGGCCATCCCCCGCCAGATCCGCCGCCACACCCACCCGGCGGCGCGCCCCGAGGCGGCGCCGCCCCCGAAGCCCTCCGGCATCGATTACCTGGGCCTGGTCGCCGCCCGGGTGGCCGCCGAGACGGCCCGGCGCATCGCCTATGCCGAGATCCCCCCGCCGGCCCCCGCCGGCACCACCGACGGCGCCACCACCGACAAGGAGATCGAGCGATGAGCGTGGACCGCCTGTGCCAGTTCTATGGCTTCACCCGCATGCCCTTCGGCCGGGACCTGGCCCCGGGGCAGCTGTTCCGCTCCGGCGCCCATGCCGAGGCGGTGGCCCGGCTGTCGTGGTGCGTGGCCGAGCGGGGGCTGGGCACCCTCACCGGTGAGGTCGGGTGCGGCAAGACGGTGGCCGCCCGGGCGACGGTGGCTTCCCTCGACCCGTCCCGGACCCAGGTCATCTACTGCGCCAACCCGACCGTGGGCGGGCGGGGGATCCTCTCCCTGGTGGTCGCCGCCCTCGGCGGGGCCCCCCGTTTCCACCGCGCCGCCCTCGTCCCCCAGGCCGCCGACGCGCTGGCGTGTGCGGAGGCCGAGCGGGGACGGCGGGTGCTCCTCGTCGTCGACGAGAGCCACCTCCTCGATCCCGACCAGCTCGAGGACCTGCGGATGATCACCAACGCGGAGATGGACAGCCGCTCCCCCGCCGCGGTGGTGCTCATAGGCCAGCCGACCCTGAGAAGGCGACTGCACCAGGGGACCATGGCCGCGTTGGACCAGCGCATCACCCTGCGGGTCCACATGGATGGCATGGACCTGGCCGAGACCCTGGCCTACATCCGCCATCACGTCGGCCTGGCGGGGCGTTCGGACCCGCTCTTCAGCGACGATGCGGTGGCTGTCGTCCACCACGCAAGCCGAGGCCTGCCCCGGGCGGTCAACAACCTCGCTCTCCAGGCCCTGGTCGCCACCTTCGCGGCCGACAAGTCCATCGTGGATGAGGCTGCGGCCAAGATGGCCGTCGTCGAGATCACCGGTGAGTGAGCCAGTGGTGCGCGACGTCAACGTCGACGACGTTGACGGGCGGGTGCTCGCCGCTCCGCCCGGATGGCCGGCCCCACCCGACCGCCCGGCGTGGCGGGGCTTGGCCGGCGCCATCGCCGAGGCCATCGCCCCGGCCACCGAGGCCGACCCGGTCGCCATCCTGGCCCAGCTGCTCGTCGGCGCCGGGGCGGTCATCGGCCGGGGGGCGTGGGTGGCGGTGGAGGCCACCCGCCACTACCCCAATGAGTTCGTGGTCCTCGTCGGCGACTCGGCCAAGGCCCGCAAGGGGTCGTCGTGGGACCACGTGGAACGTGTCCTGCAACGGGGCGACCCGAGCTTCGGAGGCCGGGTGCGCACCGGCCTTTCGACCGGGGAGGGGCTGATCTGGGCCGCCCGGGACCCCGACGGCGCCGATGGCGGCGCCCCCGACCCCCGCCTGCTCGTCGTCGAGCCCGAGTTCGTCTCCGTGCTCAAGGCCACCGGGCGCGACATCAACACCCTCTCGCCGGTGCTGCGCGCTGCCTGGGACGGCCGGCCTCTGGCCTTGCTCACCCGCACCGCCCCCGTGCGGGCCACCGCCGCCCACATCGCCGTCATCGGCCACATCACCGGCGCCGAGCTCGCCGCCCACACCAGCGCCGTCGAGGCGGCCAACGGGTTCTTGAACCGCTTCTGCTTCATTGCCTGCCGGCGCCACCGCCTGCTCCCCGACGGCGGCGACCTCGACCCCCTGGGCGGCACCGGCATGGCCGAACGACTGGGGGCGAACCTCGCCGGGGCCCGTCGCGTCGGGCGGGTCTACTTCGACGTGGCGGCCCGCATCGAGTGGCACGACGTCTACGCCCGGCTCTCCGAGCCCACCGACGGGCTCGTCGGCTCTCTGCTGGCCCGGGCCGAGGCCCACGTGCTGCGCCTGGCCATGCTCGACGCGCTCACCGACGGCGACACCCTCATCCGCCCGGCCCACCTGCGGGCCGGCCTCGCCCTGTGGGACTACGCGGCCCGTTCGGTGGCGTGGGCCATGCGCCACACCACCGCCGACCCCGTCGCCGAGGCGATCCACACCTCGCTCCTCGCCTCCCCCGACGGCCTCACCCGGACCGAGCTGCGAGACCTGTTCGGGCGCAACCTGCCGGGCACCCGCATCGACGCCGCCCTCGTCACCCTCGGCGCAGACGGCCGGGCCCAACGTCGGCGCCTCGCCACCGCCGGTCGGCCCGCCGAGGTCTGGGCGGCGGCGGGTCCCGAGGAGCCCCGCCGCCACTGAGCCGGGGTCCAGGCCGGCCCGTCAGGGCCGTCCCGCAGGGACCGCAGTGAAGCGGAGGGCCTTGACGCCGGCGGAAACGAGCCGCGCAACCATGGAACCTGCCCGCCAGCTCTGCTGGCGGGCCTACTCGCGCCTTGCCCTCTTCGAGACAACCCTTCGGTCGTTCGGTCGTCAGGCAGCCAGATGCTCACGGAGAACGACGCTCACGTGGTCATCAAGCCTGTCCGGCAACACCCCCCGCCCAGCGCCGGCGCCGCACTGCGTCAGAGTTTCGAGCGACGTATGGCCGACGTCGCCCACACGCTGCGGCCCAGCTTCGTCGCCTACCTGGACCGCCTGATGGCGACCCACGCCCATGGGACCGTGACCGGGA
>JBBRXY010000178.1:0-3221 GCA_038238185.1 Acidimicrobiales bacterium | reverse complement strand
GGAGTCAGCTACCGGGGACCCTGACGTCTCCCCGGACCGGACTTGCACCGGCTGGCTGTCGTGAGTTTGTCGCTCGGCTACGTCATGTCATCGGAAGATCCCCTTCCTTCATGCCATGGCGCCCGAGCTGCTGGGCGCACCCGGAAGGTCTGAGGCTAGGGCTTCCCATCCACGGATTCGAGATCAGTCACGACTCACCTTCGTCTTGGGAGGAACGGTAGACGCCCGGATGAAGAACATGCTGGACCTCGAGCCCGACGTGCTCCCTGGGAGATGCGTCCCGCAGCCGGTGTTCGAAGATACCGCGGTTGCCGGCCGGACTGTTCATTATGGGGAACTGCGGTCATGCCGTTATAGGGCGGGCAGGTCGAACGTCAGCGCCGGCTCGTGGTTGGCGGCAGGTACGGCTGAGTTGAACCATCATCAGCCTCGGAGAGGCGGGCTTCGATGACCGAGCCGGTCGCACTCACACGCATGCGCGACGCGATGGAGGCCACCAGCTTCGAACCGCGGGAATCTTGATACGAGAATACTATCCCGAAATCCAGGACTCCTGACACGGTGAGCGAGAAACCCTTGTAGAACAAGGGAGCATCCACCATCTGCGCCCTGAGATCGACGATAATTGGGTGTGGATTTAGGACAGGTTGTCGATGGTGTTGGAATGGGGCGCATGCAGCGTGGCCAGCCCCTGGCGCTGGCCCCGGCGGGCTCGGTGTCGGTCGCTCCGGGGGTGGACCTGCTCGAGGTGGACGCCGGTGGCGTGGTGTTCATGTGGGGCAGAGCTGCGTGGTGCTGGGACGCGGGCGATGTCGTGGGCCGCCGCCTGGCGGCGGTGCAGCTGGTGGAGACCGGCTCGGCCCGCCACGGCGAGGTCATGGCCGCCTTCGCCATTGCCGATGTCACCCTGCGCTCGTGGCGGCGAGTCCATGGCGAGGGCGGGGTGGAGGCGCTCAGCCCCCACCGGCCGGGACCGAAGGGCCCCTCCAAGCTGACCGAGGCCAAGGTGGCCGAGATCGTGGCCGCCCGGGCCCAGGGGACCTCGATGGACACCATCGCCGCTCTGACGGGGCTGTCTCGCAACTCGGTGTCACGGGCACTGGCCGCTCAGGCCCCCGCAGCGCCGAGCGCACCCGAGCCACGGCAGGCGTCGCCCGACCTGGAGCCGTTGGCCCGCCCCCAGCCCCGAGCTGCCGAGCGCCAGGCCGCCCGCTCGGGAGCCCTGGCCGAGGCGGCGCCGGTCATCACCCGGGGCTCCTCGCTGCCCTTGGCAGGGGCGCTGGTCATCCTGCCCGCTCTGGCCGCCACCGGGCTGATCGAGTGCGCCACCACGGTGTACTCAAAGACACGGGCCGCCTTCTACGGGTTGCGCTCGCTGGTGCTGACCGTGGTCTTCACCGCCATCTTGGGCGAGCCCCGGGCCGAGGGCCTGACCCGTATCGACCCCGCCGACCTGGGGCGGCTGCTGGGCCTCGACCGCGCCCCCGAGGTGCGCACCCTGCGCCGGCGCATGGCCGGCCTGGCCGCCGAGGGCAAGGCCGGCGAGCTGGTCGGGGCCCTGGCCCGGCGCCACGTGGCCGACAACCAAGCCGCCATCGGCGTGTTCTACGTCGACGGCCACGTGCGCGCCTATCACGGCGGGGCACGCCTGCCCAAGGTGCACCTGGCCCGCATGCGCCTGGCCATGCCCGCCGAGGAGGACACCTGGGTGTGCGACTCCCGGGGAGACGGGGTGCTGGTGTGGAACGCGGCGCCGGGCGCCTCGCTGGTGGGCGAGCTGGCCCGGGTGGCGGCCGAGGTCAGGGCCCTGGTGGGACCCGACACCCGGCCCACCATCGCCTTCGACCGGGGCGGCTGGAGCCCGGTGCTGTTCACCGAGCTGGTGGCGGCCGGCTTCGACATCCTCACCTACCGCAAGGGCAGAAAGGCCCCCGAGCCCCGCTCGGCGTTCGCCCCCCACCGCTTCACCGACGAGCTCGGGCGCACCCATGAGTACCTGCTGGCCGACCGCCAGGTGCGCATCGCCTACAAGCACAAGGGAAAGTCCCGCTACTTCGCCTGCCGCCAGATCGTGCGCCTCGACCCCACCAGCGGGCATCAGACCCAGATCCTCACCACCCGCACCGACGACGACCCCGCCGTTATCGCCCACGCCATGTTCAGCCGCTGGCGCATCGAGAACTTCTTCCGCTACGGCCGGGCGCACTACGCCCTGGACGGGTTGGACTCCTACGCCAAGATCGACGACGACCTCACCCGACTGGTCCCCAACCCGGCTCGCCGAGCGGCCAAGGCCGCCGTCGAGGAGGCCAGCGCGGCGCTGGCCGCCGCCCGCCAGGCCGAGGGCCACGCCGCCCTCAACGGGGGGCGCACCAAGGCCGAGGCGGCCGAGATCGCCACCGCCTACGCCGAGGCCGCCGCCGAGCTCGCCCGGCGCCAGGCCGAGGCCAGGGCCATCCCCGCCAAGGTGCCCCTGGGCCAGCGCCACCCCGACGCCAAGCGCTGCGACGGCGAGCGCAAGCGCATCCTCGACGCCATCCGCTTGGCCACCTACAACGCCGAGTCGGCCCTGGCCCGCATCCTCGCCCCCCACTACGCCAGGGCCGGCGACGAAGCCCGCACCCTGCTGCGGGAGGTGTACTCCAGCCCGGCCGACCTCGAGATCGTCGGCGACGAGCTGCACGTTCGCATCAACGCCCTTTCGGCTCCCCGCCGCACCAGGGCCCTCGCCGCTATGTGCGAGGAGCTCAACGCCACCAGGACCACCTACCCCGGCAGCGGCCTCACCTTGGTGTTCAGCGCCAAGACGCCTGCGACCAGCCCAACTTCCACATCAGATTCTGGGGGTGTGTAAGGAGTCCTGGATTCAGCACCAATCGGGACGGGTCGAATGTCCTCCGACCCCGCAGCTCCGCCGGCTTGACGGTGATCGGTTCGAGCACAGCCTCAATGAGAAGCCGCTGAAACTCGATCCCCTTCGAGTCCCAAAGCTCCTCCAGCGCCTCGTACGTCGTCGGAATCCAGGACTCCTGACACACCCCCAAAATTTGGCCCACCGGGGACGGCCTCGCCCGGGCCGAGCGTGCCGTGGAACCGCTGGTCGGGCTTTCGCTGAGGTCGCCGAGCAGCTCCCAGGGCTCGCAGAAATTATCGCCGGACCGTGACCAGCCGCTTTGTCCTGACCTGCAGCGATGGCTCACCGTGTCAGGAGTCCTGGATTC
>JBBRXY010000177.1:0-3346 GCA_038238185.1 Acidimicrobiales bacterium | reverse complement strand
TCGGGCGGCTCGTCGGCGAGCGCCACTTCCTTCTCGTCGACGAGGGTCATGGGGTCACCGGCGTCACGGAGTCACCTGGGCTTCCTGTCCCGACAGCCAGCGGCCGTAATCGGCGGGGCTGAGCACGGAAACGTCGAAGAGCATGTCGGCGTGGCGGAGCCCACAGAACACCGTGCAGTGGCCGAGGAAGGTCCCGGTCTGCACGGGATGGAAGTCGAAGGTGTTGACCAGGCCGGGGACGGCATCGCGCTTGAAGAGGAACTCGGGCACGTAGAAGCCGTGGATCACGTCGACCGCCTGGAGGGTGATGCGGGTCGTTCGGTCGGCGGGAAGGACGAGCACGGGCCGGCTGGCGCCCTGGGTCGAGACGACGACCGCGGTGCCTGAATACTGGAACTTCCAGCCCCACTGGTAGCCGGTGACGTCGACCTTCACCGCGGGATTGGCGGCGACCTTCTCGACCCGGTTCTGGGTGGTGACAGTGAAGTAGAAGAGGACGGCCACGATGAGGACGGGGACGAGCGTGTAACCGATCTCCAGCGGGATGTTGGCACTCCGTTGTGTCGGGACCTCGTCGTCGCGGCGGCGGTAGCGGATGATCACGTAGAAGATGAGACCCCACACGATCACCCCGACGACGAGTGCCGCCACCACCGCGCCCTGCCACAGACGGAACGTGTCCTGGCCCTGGGTGGTGGCTCCTCGGGGGGCGCCGAAGTCGGGTACCTCGCAGCCGGAAAGGCTGAGCACGGCCATGGCCACGATCGCGGCGTAGGCCCAGCCACGGTACTGGTGTGGCGTTGACGGGGTGTCGGTCACCGGGCGCTCGGTTCGGACCTGGGGTGCTCGACCGGTTCCTCGGGAAGCGGCTCCGGGGGTAGTTCCGGGGGTGGCCCCCCGGCGGGCGGCGGTGCCGGCTTGGAGTCGTAGCCGCCCTCGGGCGAACGATCGTACAAGGCCGGTGGCTTGCGCCGGCCGGCTCTGGCGCCGACGGCTGAGAGCTCCTTGCAGATGCGATGGGTCGCGACCCCCACGATCATCGGGACCACGAAGACAGCGCACCGGAAGGCGAACACGATGGCATTCACGGACAGCCCGAAGTAGACGGCCAACACGTCGGTGGCGCCGGCCAGGAACAGCAACAGATAGAACGCCAGTGTGGCCGCACCGAGAGCGGTGCGCGCCGGATTGTCGCGCGGACGATCGGCCAGGTTGTGTTCCTCGCGGTCCTTGGTGAAGCGCGCCTCGAGGAAGGGCCAGAAGTAGAGGGCGCTGAAGGTGATCCCGGCGAGAAGCACCCCGGGAAAGAACGGGTTGGGGATCATGTGACCCCATCCCCGCCATTCCCAGGCGGGCATGATCCGCAGCGCCCCCTCCAGCCATCCCATATACCAGTCGGGCTGGGACGCCGAGCTGACCTTCTCGCTGGCGAAGGGCCCGTAGAGCCAGATCGGGTTGATCTGGGCCAGGCCCCCGAGGGCGGCGATAACCGCGCTGACGATGAACATCAGGCCGACGCTCTTGGCCGCGTAGGTGGGCCACACCGGCGACCCCACCACGTTGTCCTCGGCGGCCCCCTCGATCTTGAACTGGGTGTGCTTCTGGTGCCACATGATCGCCAGGTGGGCGCCCAACACGATGGCGATCGCCGCCGGCACCATCAGGATATGGATGCCGTAGAGGCGCGAGACGATCATGTCCGAGGGGAACTCACCCCCGAACAGCAAGAACGCCGCCCAGGTGCCGATCAGGGGGATCGACAGCAGGATCGAGTACATGATCCGCAGCCCCGTGCCCGACAGCTGGTCGTCGGGCAACGAGTAGCCGGCGAAGCCGTTGAGGATGGCGAGGAGGAGGAGCGTGACCCCCACCATCCAGTTGAGCTCACGTGGTCTGCGGAAGGCGCCGGTGAAGAACACCCGACACAAGTGCACCACGATGGCGCCGAGGAACACGATGGCGGCCCAGTGGTGCATCTGGCGCATGACCATCCCGGCCCGCACGTCGAAGCTGATGTCGAGGGTCGACTGGTAGGCGACGGACATCTTCACGCCGCGCAGGGGTGCGTAGGAGCCGTTGTAGATCGTGGACTTGAGGCTGGGGTTGAAGAAGAACGTCAGGTAGATCCCGGTGACGATCAGGACCACGAAGGAGTACAGGGCGATCTCGCCCAGCATGAAGGACCAATGGTCAGGGAAGATCTTGTTGAGGGCGGTGCGCACGAAGTGCGAACCGGCGAACCGGTTGTCGAACCACGCGCCGGTGCGGGCTATTCGCCCCTTTCGCTTCTCTCTCCTGGCCATCATCAGCGGTTCCAGAAGCCCGGCCCGACGGGCTCGGTGTAGTCGCTCTGGGCTCGGAGGAAGCCCTCGGGGTCGGCCATGATCGGCAGCTGGGGCAACGAGCGGGTGGCAGGGCCGAAGACCGGCTGGCACCCGGCCAGCACGTTGAAGGTGGACTGGTGGCAGGGACACAACATCTGCTGACGTTCGTGCTCGTAGAGGCCGACCGGGCAGCCGGCGTGGGTGCACAGCTTCGAATAGGCCAGGTATCCGTTTGGTGACCACGTCTCGCGTCCCGCGCGGGTAACGACTGGCGAGCTGTCGGCTCGGATCAGCAGGGTCTGGGCGTCGTCAGCGCCGATGTGGCCCTCGGGGAACACGGTGTAGACGCCGCCCACCTCGAGGTCGTCGAGGTGGATGAACTTGCCGGCGGGGGTGACCAGCCGGGCGCCGGTGGTCCAGGGGGTTTCGAAGAGCGAGCGCCCGGGGCTGGGCCCGAGCGAGCGGATGGGAAAGAGCAGGGCTGCGCCCAGTCCCGTGAAGCCAGCGGCCAGGAAGCCGAGTAGCAGCTTGCGACGACCGAACGCCTCCTCGCCCCGTGTGAACGCGGCGACGAACTCATCCCGGTCATCCTCGGTGCTGATGAGGCTGTGGCGTTGCTGCACGAAGGGGCCGTGGGGCATCAACTGCTTGCCCCACAGGGTCATGCCGAATCCGAGCCCGCCCAGGCAGAAGAAGAGGAGCACGCCTTCGAGCTGCGTCTGGCCCCCGAGGGCGTAGGTGACGGCGAGGCCGACGCCGGCCAACGTGGCGACGATGAACGACACCCCGACACCGGTCTCGGTGCGGCGGGGATTCTGGCTGGAGATGGCCAGGTGCCTGTCGTGTGCCGCCGCCTCATCGGTCTCGGGCTGGTGCCGGCCGTCGGTCATGCGGCCCTCCGCTTCGCTTCGGTCCTCGACCGTTCCGGCTGGGTCGCTCGGGCCCTCCGCTTCGCTTCGGTCCTCGACCGTTCCGGCTGGGTCGCTCGGGCCCTCCGCTTCGCTTCGGTCCTCGACCGTTCC
>JBBRXY010000176.1:0-3360 GCA_038238185.1 Acidimicrobiales bacterium | reverse complement strand
GGCCCAGCTTGCGGTTGAGCTTGTAGCGGCCCACGCGGGTGAGGTCGTAGCGCTTGGGGTTGAAGAAGGCGTTCTCGAAGTAGGCCCGGGCCGCCTCGACCTGGGGGGGCTCGCCGGGACGGGCCCGCTTGTAGATCTCGACCAGAGCCTCGTCGCGGGTGGGGGCGAGCTCGCGCTCCTTCTCCCACTGGCCCTCGAGGAAGTCGAAGTGGCGCACGAAGCGGTCGAGGAAGCCGGGCTGCAGCTCCTCGTCGTAACCCAGGGCCCGCAGGAGCACGAACAGGCTCAGGCGACGCTTGCGGGCCACCCGGGTGCCGGCAGTGACGTCCTTGCCGGGCTTCTGCTCGATGTCGAACTCGATCCACTCACCCCGGTAGGGGTGGATGGTGCCGGTGGCGATCGTCTTGGCGTCGCGGCCGGGCTGGAAGATGACGCCCGGGGACCGGACGAGCTGGGACACGACGACACGCTCGGTGCCGTTGATGATGAAGGTGCCCTTGTCGGTCATCACGGGGAAGTCGCCCATGAAGACGGTCTGCTCTTTGATCTCGCCCGTGTTGGCGTTGAGGAACTGGGCGCGCACGAAGATGGGCGCCGAGTAGGTCATGTCCTTTTCCTTGCACTCGTCCACCGTGAACTTTGGCGGCGGGCGCAGGTCTGGGTCGGCGGCGTCGAACTCCAGCAGCAGCTTCAGCTGCCCGGTGAAGTCCTCGATGGGACTGATGTCGCGGAACGTCTCGGCCAGACCGGTGTCGAGGAACCAGCGGAACGAGTCGCGCTGGACGGCGATCAGGTCCGGCAGAGGCAGTACTTCGCCAAGGCTGGAGAAGGAGAAGCGTTCCCGGGTGGCGGGACGGGACGGCACGGGGCGACTCCCTTTAGGCAGGTGCGAGCAGTGATGCTGGGGGTGCGGGGGCGCGTCTCATCCACCGAGTTGTAGAGAGGTGAGACACGCGGCCGGGCACAGCACCGGACAGCTTAGCCGCACCGACGCGTGACGGCAAGGCCGATACGTGCCTCGGGGGGAGGCTAAGCCAAACGCAGGGTCCGGTCAAGACCTTGTGGGCAAACGGCCATTCGGAGCGTCCCGAGATTTCAGTGACCCGATCCCGGGAACACGGGCCATCCGGCCCCCGGTCGCCGTGACCTCCCCTACTTGACCTCGACGGTGGCGCCGGCAGCCTCGAGCTGGGTCTTGGCCTTCTCGGCGTCCTCCTTGGAAGCCTTCTCCAGGACGGGCTTGGGGGCGTTGTCCACCAGGTCCTTGGCCTCCTTGAGGCCGAGGTTGGTGAGCGAGCGCACCTCCTTGATGACCTGGATCTTCTTGTCGCCGACGGCGGTGAGGAGGACGTCGAACTCGTCCTGCTCCTCGGCGGCCGGCGCAGCGTCGCCTCCTCCGCCTCCGGCGGGGGCGACAGCCGCGACCGGAGCGGCAGCGGTGACGCCGAACTTGTCCTCGAACTCCTTCAACAACTCACTGAGCTCGAGCACGGTCATGCTGGCGATGCTGTCGAGGATGTCTTCTTTGGTGGCCATCACTGCTCCTTGTCGGCAGACTCGGTGCCGTCGGGGGTTTCGTCGGTGGGTAGGGCCGGAGCCGCTTCGGCTTCGGCGTCGGGGGCGGGGGTCTCGGTGGGAACGGCTTCGGCGGGGGCTTCGGCTTCGGCTGGGGCTGGCGGGGCTTCGGCTGGCGGGGCTTCGGCTTCGGCTGGCGGGGCTTCGGCTTCGGCGCCGCCCTTCTGCTCGATGAGGGCGGCCAAGCCGTAGGCCAGGTTGCGAGGTAGGGCGGCCAGGAGCCCGGCGAACTGGCGGAGCGGAGCGGCGAGGGCGCCGGCCAGCTGCGCCAGCACCACCTCGCGGGGAGCGACATCGGCGAGTGAACCGGCTTCGGAGGCGCTCAGAGCCGTGCGACCCAGCACGCCGCCCTTCACCACCAGGTTCGGCGCCGTCTTGGCAAACTCCTTGAGGGCCTTGGCCACCATGACGGCATCGCCATCGACGAAGGCCACGCCCGTCGGACCGACCAGCAGATCGTCGAGCCCCTCGAGGCCGAGGTCGGCCACGGCCAGGCGAACGAGGGTGTTCTTGTAGATCTTGTAGTCGCCACCGGCGGCCCGGATGGACTGGCGAAGCTCGGCCAGCTCCTCGACCTTGAGGCCGCGGTACTCGGTGAGCAGGGTGGCGTTGGACGAGGACAGGCGCTCACGCACCTCGTCGACGACGGCGACTTTTTCGGGTCTCGGGTTCTCGATGGCCATGTGGCCGACCTCTCCTCGTCCAGGCGATTGGCACGGCAGACGAGAAGGCCCCGAAAACTGGGCTTCACGCCTGGTTGGGTGGACCCGATTACTGGTCCTTATGCGCCTCTGCGCGCCGAACGTCTCTGGCGTTTGGTGGTTAGAACGGCAACTCTAGTCGGCCGAGGCGGGGCGTCCGTCAGGACGCTTCGGCCAACTCCTCCTCGAGGCCCTTCAGCCCGTTGGAGTCGACCTTCACGCCCGGGCCCATGGTGGACGACACCGTGATCCCTTGCAGGTAGCGGCCCTTGGCCGCCGCCGGCTTGGCCCGGCTCAACTCGTCGAGCACGGCCCTGAAGTTCTCCAGCAGGTCGCGACGGGTGAAGCTCACCTTGCCGATGGGCACGTGGATATTGCCGTAGCGGTCGGTGCGGTACTCGACCCGGCCGCCCTTGAACTCCTTGACGGCCTTGCCCACCTCGTCGGTGACCGTGCCCGTCTTGGGGTTCGGCATGAGGCCGCGGGGCCCGAGGACCCGTCCGAGCTTGCCGACCTGGGACCGCATGAGATCGGGCGTGGAGATGGCCACGTCGAAGTCGAGGAAGCCCTTCGCCACCCGCTCGGCCAGATCGTCGCCGCCGACCACCTCGGCTCCGGCCTCGCGGGCCTCGGCTGCGGCGGCACCGTCGGCGAAGACGGCCACCCGCACGGTCTTGCCGGTGCCTGCCGGCAGCGCCACCGTTCCCCGCACGATCTGATCGGCCTTGCGCGGGTCGACACCCAGGCGCACCGCCAACTCCACGGTCTCGTCGAAGCCAGCCGAAGCCAGGCTCTTGACCAGATCGACCGCTTCGCCGGGCGAGTGCTGGTTCTCCCGGTCGAAACGACGAACTGCCTCGGTGTATTTCTTGCCACCCTTGGTGGTCGTCGTCATGAGCGCATCCTTCTAGCGAACCGATATGCCCATGGAACGGGCAGTTCCGACGACCTGCTTCTTGGCCGCAGCCAGGTCGTTGGCGTTGAGGTCGGGCATCTTGGTGGTGGCGATCTCGGTGACCTGGGCGTCGGTGATGGTGCCCGCAGCTTCCCGGCCGGGCAGGGTCGACCCCTTATCGAGGCCAGC
>JBBRXY010000175.1:0-3393 GCA_038238185.1 Acidimicrobiales bacterium | reverse complement strand
GTCGGAGTACCAGGTGAATCCATGGACTTTCAGTCTCGACACCCCCACTGCCGCCACGTCGGCGCGGATTCGATTCCCGCTACCTCCACGCTGCTTACGCTACAAAAGAGCTGGTAGGAGCCCTCCCAAGGAGGGCTCCTACCGGGCCAGGACACCGCCAGGACACCCCAGGACTCCGGAGCAATGCCGTACGGTCAGTCGTACCTCTTGTCGGTCACTAAGAGCGACCGATGACACATGGATGACCGCCGGACCCGACCTTTGCCTCAGGCCGGTTCCAACCACGATGAGCGTTCTTGTTCGAGCATTCTCTTGGAGGACGTTCGTTGTCGCTTGGGCCACAGCGATCGTTAGGAGCCACAGCTCGCGGGGTCGGCATTTGTCGCAAGTCGCCAGAGCCTGCTGCTGGTGTTGAGGATCACGTAACCGTGTAGGAAGTCGATCACCGAAAATGTCGGTCTCTGGGTGCGTTGGGTGGATCTGCTGGAGGGTCCACCAACTGGTCGGGGGCCCCTCTCACGCTGGCGGTGTCCAAGCCGTTCAGCGAAGAGGAGCCCCGGGCTCATGCTCACACAGGGAGAAGACGTGGAGGTTCATGCACTGAGGAAGCGTGGCTGGTCGTATGTGGCGATCGGCCGGCATATCGGTTGTGACTGGCGGACGGCCAAGGCGTATGTGGAGGGGCGCGAGCCCGGTGTCCGGCGCCGCTCGGGGCCCGACGAGCTGGAACGGTTCGTCCCGTATGTGAAGGCCCGGTTCGGGGATGATCCGCATGTGTGGGCGTCGGCGCTGTTCGACGAGGTGGTCGAGCTTGGGTACTCGTTGAGTTACCCGTCGTTCGCCCGTCAGTTGCGGGGGGCGGGGCTGCGCCCGCATTGCGAGGCGTGCGGCGGGGTTCGGGGTCGTGACACGATCGAGATCGCCCACCCGTCTGGCGAGGAGATCCAGTGGGACTGGTTCGAGCGTCGCCGGGCGCCGTGGGGCGGCGTCGGCTACGTGTTGTTGGGGACCTTGCCGCACTCGGGTCGCAGTCGGGGGGTGATCGCCCCGGCGATGGACCAGGCGCATCTGATCGAGGCGATGGACGGAGTGTTGCGCCGGCTGGGGGGCACGGCCCGGCGGTGGCGGGTGGACCGTATGGCCACGGTGATCGTGCCCGGCTCGGCTGACGTGCAGGCCAGTTTCGCCCCGGTGGCGAAGCATTACGGGGCCACGGTGGTGCCCTGCCCGCCCCGGCGGGGGAACCGGAAGGGGTCGGTGGAAGCGGCGGTGCGTTTCGCCACCGGCCGGTGGTGGCGGACCTTGACGGCGGAGTCGGCGGAGGCGGCTCAGGTGTCGTTGGACCGGTTCTGGGCCACCACGGGCGACGCCCGGCTGCGCAGCCCGGCCCGTATCGGCGAGCCGCCACCGGCGGACGGGGGCCGGCCTCGGTGGCCGACGGTGGGCGAATTGGCCGACGCCGAGTTGCTGTTGGCCTTGCCCCCGGTCTGCTTCCCGGCCACCATCGAGTTGGCGGTGACGGTGGATCATCAGGCCAGTGTCGCCTTCCGGGGGAACCGTTACTCGGTGCCGCCCGGCCTGGCCGGGGTGACCATGGTCCTGCGCCAGCGGCTGGGCACCACCACCATGGACATCGTCAGTCCCGCCGGTGTCGTCCTGGTCGCTCACCGCCTGGCCCCGCCCGGGGCGGGGACCATGGTGCGCAGCCCGGCGCATCGCCGGGCCCTGGAGGCGGTGGTGTTGGCCGAGTTCACCACGGCCCGGCCCTGTGACCGCAAGGAGAACCGCCGGCCCGGGGCGGCCGCCCTGGCGGAGCGGGCCCGGCTGCTCGGGGCGGGAGGGGCCACCCCGACGGTCGACTTGGAGCGCATGGCTGAGGTGATCCGCCTCGCCTTCCCCGGCGCCACCGACATGCCTGGCGGGGAGGTCTCGGCATGACCGAACGGGCCGATTACCAAAAACTGCGGGCCCACCTGGCCTTTTTGCGGATGGGGGCGGCGGCCGAGGCCCTGCCCGGCCTGCTCGAGGAGGCGACCAGGACCAACCTGTCCAACCAGGCGTTCGTCGAGCGGCTCTTGGCCGTCGAGGTCGAATCGGTCGACGAACGCCGCCGGGCCAGCCTGGCCCGTTTCGCGTCGCTGCCGTCGCCGTTCACCCTGGCCGACTTCGACTTCTCCGCCCAACCGTCGGTCGACCCCAAGTTGATCGCCGAGCTCGCCACCTTGCGTTTCGTCGACGACGCCACCAACATCTTGCTCATCGGTCCGCCCGGGGTCGGCAAGACCATGCTGGCCGTCGGACTCGGCCACGCCGCGGTCGCGGCCGGGATGCGGGTCTACTACACCACCGCCGCCGACCTGGCCGCCCGCTGCCACCGGGCCGCGCTCGAAGGCCGGTGGGCCACGACCATGCGCTTTTACGCCGGTCCCCGCCTGCTGCTGATCGACGAGGTGGGCTACCTGCCGCTGCCGGCCGAGGCCGCCGCCGCCCTGTTCCAAGTGGTCAGCCAGAGATACCTCAAGGGCAGCATCGCGTTGACCACCAATTTGGGGATCGCCTCGTGGGGCAAGGTCTTCAACGACGACCCCATGATCGCAGGCGCCATGCTCGACCGACTCCTGCACCGCAGCGTCGTGATCAACATCGACGGCGACAGCTACCGCATGCGCAGCCACCGGGCCCGGGCCGAGGCCACCCGGCGGGCGGTGACCGCCAAATGACATCCTGCCCGGTGTGCGCCACCCCCGCCCCGCCCGAGCGGATCACCAACCAGCCGTGGTGCTGCTCGCTCGCCTGCTACTACACCTTCCACCACATCGACCCGCCCACATCCCCGTGGTGTCACGACCCCGTCACGATGACCTGCCCGATCTGCCAACATCCCTTCACGCCCGCCGGCCGCCAAAAGTTCTGTTCCCAGGCGTGCCGGGCCGCCGCCTACCGCCGTCGCCGAGACACCCAACCGGCGACTGTCGTCGTGCCCAAAGCCCAGCCCCGCCGGCCCATCACCGTCTACGAATGTGACAGCTGCGGTGCCCGGGCCCTCGGCCAACAACACTGCGACACCTGCGCGACGTTCATGCGACGCGTCGGGATCGGCGGCACCTGCCCATGCTGCGACGAGCCAATCGCCCTCGCCGAGCTCATAGGAGAGGAGATCACCGCCAGACACTGACTACCATCAACCCCAACCCACCCACCGCCCCCAGACGCACCTACATTTTCGGTGATCGTCAACCTACATTTTCCGTGATCCGCGACACTGGCACCGTCATAAATCAGAACTGCACCGCATCAGAACTAATAGACGCGTTGCCAGTTACCTGCCCTTCGGCGCAACGGTAGGCCACCGCCCACCCAGGGGAACCCGGACAGAAGCATCTGGCTCATATG
>JBBRXY010000174.1:0-3435 GCA_038238185.1 Acidimicrobiales bacterium | reverse complement strand
TTGTCGGTCACGAGTTCGCGCTCGAGTTCCCACACTGGGCCGGCGTCATACCGGTGGCACTCGTTCGCAGCGACCCGGTGCCCGATCTGGGTGGCACACCGACCAATAAAGGGTTCACGTGGGCCGGCGGGACCGTCACCTACCGCCGGCTCGGTGTCACCAGGCCGGCAGTCACGACAAGGACCCTTTCGAGCGGGCGCGCCGGCACGAGGCGCCCGTAACGTCCACCGACGCAGCCTGTCGCCACCCACCCGGAATTTGCCGGTTGAGGGCCCGGTCAGCAGTTGGCCAGCGCGTCGAGGGCGGCGCAGATGCGACGTCGCCCACCCGCGCCGAGCTTGCCGAGTCGTCTGGTGAGCACGGACTTCGGCACGGCTGCGAGATTGTCGAACGTGGCGACGCTGTCGTGGTCGATTCCTTCTTCGGAGCCGACGGGAATGCAGGTCGGGATGTCCCGGATCGTCGTCGTCACCGGCGCGACGACGACGTTGTTCAAGACCGGGATCACCTCGTCACGGGACACGACTAGCACAGGTCGGCGCTTCCGGTTCGGCGTCTCCATCAACCACAGCTCGGATTGCGCTACCACGGCTCCGCCTCCGTGAGAGCCGTCGCGCTCGTCATCGCAAGCTCGTCGTCGTCGGGCGTCTGCGGACGCTCGCGATACGACTCGGCGATCGCGGTGCCGACGCGAGCCCGACGAATTGAGTCGGCAAGATGGGCCACACCACGCCGGATCACTGCAGACCGACTGTCGCCTACTCCGTCGGCAACGAGCTCGTCGATCAGCGCCAGCTCCTCATCCGTGAAGCGGGTGGGCACCGGAGTCGTCATACGGATCAGTATACGTTTTGTAGCGCGAGTCGCCGCACCGCGTTGTACGCTCCCTCTGCCGGGGGTCACATCACGGCACGCGACGCCCCAACCGCTCGACTCGTCTCCCGCAGGCCGATCGGCTTGCGGGACAGCGGACCCTCGGTTTGGAAGCCCGGGGCCCCGGCCAGCGCCGCCTTGCCGCGCGCGCTACTTGGCCGGGGCCGGCTTCTTCGGGGACTGGGTGGGCGTGGTTTCCTGGGTGCCGCCGCCGCGGAGGGCGGTGACCTTGTTCAACAAGTCGAACCAGAACGGCGCCCCGAGCGAGAGGGCGATGGCGGTGATCACCCACCCGACGAGGGCCAACGGGTAGCTGTCCGGCCGCTGACCCTTGTCCCACCCGAGGGGGAGCTGGAGGCTGCTGAGCTCGCTGAGGGTGTCCTGGATGCCGCTCACCTGGTCGCCGATGCTGGCGACGGTCGTGGGCGGCGCTTCGGTGGCCGGTGGCGTCGTGGCCGGCGTCCCGGCGATCGTGGTCGTCGTCGCGACGGTGGTCGGCGGCGGGAGCTTGTTGACTTGGGCGAGGACGGCCGAGCGTATTGGCCCGTCGCTCCAGAGGCGTTCGGTGACGTGGATGGTGTCGACGTTCAGGGCGATGGCGAGGGTGAGGCCGAGGCCCAGGGCCATGATCTGGGCCGTGCGCTTGTACCAGCCCGTGGCGCGGTCCATGGTGTGGTTGAACCACTGCTCGACGCCGGCCCGGAAGGTGACCACGCTCCCGCTGGCGGCCCGCCACAGCGTCTGCAGCGCAACCTTCAGCTTCTCCTCGGTGACCAGATCGATCTCGGCCATGATGTCGCGCTCGACCGACGGCGGCGTCGCCTCGTTGCCGGGACGGCCTTCGTCGGGGGACGCGCTTGCCTCCGGGGTCCGGGCGAGGGCGTACTCGAGGCGGTCGCCGGGGTCGGGGGGCAGGGGAGGATCGGCGGTCACCGCGGTCGGGCAGGTTGAGTCGAGCAGGGCGATGACGAACTTGTCGGCGGGCAGGTACGACGGGCCCGGCGGCTTGGTGAGCTTCTGAGCCAGCTTCTTGATGCCCTTGGCCGGCTTGGCGTCGCCCAGGTACAGGCTGGTGATGAACGGGTGCTCGTAGACCTTGGTGGCGTAGGTGTTGCCCAACAGGTGGCGGATGGCCTTGCGGAGGTTCCGGGCCCGCAACGACAAGACGGTGGCCACCAGCTCGTTGACCTTGGAGCACCCCAGGCTGAGCACCGAGTACATCACGATGAGGCCGATGGCTATCTCGACTACCGCGTTGAGCATCGGTCCTCCGTCGGGGTCCGGTCACCAGGGTCGCGCCCCCGTGAGCGCGAAGGGTGGATAGGTCGGACACGAACGAGGCTCCCCTGTAGCCAGTGTTGCTGCTGTTACGGTTGTGGTTACTGTGGCTACGACCACCGGGTCCAAGAAGAGCGCGAGGGGTAGTGGGTCGAAAAAGGCCAAGGCATCCCGACCCTCGACGCGCGCGGCATCGTCCCGGGCCACCGCGCCCGCGAAACGGAATCGCCCGTCGTCTTCGCGGCCGGCGCCGAGGCGCTCCCACCGATCGCGGCTGGGCAAGCCCCTCCTGGGCGGCCACGCCCACGACGTCGCCGGCCTGACTCTCGCCGCCCTCGGTCTCCTGGCCGCATTCGGTATCTACGGCGACCTCGCCGGGCCCACCGGGAGATGGCTGGCGCTGGCCACGGCGACCGCCGTCGGTAAGGCTCGCTACCTCGTTCCCCCCGCGCTAGTGGCCGTCGGGTTGGTGCTGCTCGTGCGGCGGCCCCGGGAGAACGCCGGACGGCTGTCGGTCGGCGCCGCCCTCCTGGCCGTGGTTGTGGCCGGGCTGGTGCATCTTGTCGAGGGGTCACCGTCGATGGACGCGTCCCTCGTCACCCTGCGCTCCGCCGGAGGGTTGGTGGGCGGGGCCGTCGCGTCGCCACTGTCCGCCCTTCTCGCCGGTGGGGGAGCGGCGGTCGTGCTCCTCGCCCTGGGCGGCGTGGGCATTGTGGTGCTGGCCCGCTCCGATGTCCGCCATGTGGTGGCCCTGGGCGCCCGGGCCGCCCAGGCCGTCGGCGCGGTCATGGGCCGTGCGGTTCGCTCGATCCGGGCCAAGACCAGCTCCGGGCCGGTCAGCCCGGTCGACACCGGTGCCGTCGCCGCCGACGGTGGCCCACCGACGCCGGTGCCCCTCCTCATCAACCCCGACGTGGCCCCGCCGGCCGACTCCGACTCCGAAGGGCCCGACGACCCCGACGGACGCAGTAACGGCGAGCCCGAGCCGCCTACCCTCGTCCACGTCCCGACCGAGCCCGAACCGGAGCCCGAGCAGTTGGCCATCGACCTCGGGCCGGCGGCGGTTCCCAACGCCTGGAAACTGCCCTCGATGGCCGACCTGAAGCGCGGCTCCGCCCACGAGGTCGACCAGCGCCTGGTGGAAGCCGAGGGCCGGACCCTCGAGAGCGCCCTGGCGGCCCACGGGGTCGACACCCGGCTGGTGGGCATGACCGTCGGGCCTACCGTCACCCGCTTCGAGCTGGCCCTCGGGCCTGGCGTCAAGGTGGCCCGGGTCACGAACCT
>JBBRXY010000173.1:0-3442 GCA_038238185.1 Acidimicrobiales bacterium | reverse complement strand
TGAGCACAGCGACGACGTCGATAAAACCGTCGGGGGCGCCCATCGCCGCCATCTGCCCGCGGAGGCCCGGGCCGGTCTCCTCGAGGTGGTCGCCGTAGCCGGGCAGCGTCCACATCGAACCCGCACCCAAGGCCAGGGTCTTCCAACCGAAGACGGCGCCATAGAATGCCTTGGCGCCTTCGGGGTCCCGCGTGGCGAGGCCGTTGAAGTTCAGCGAGCCGTGCTCGTTGACGACCTTGGCACCTTTGTGGCTCTTTGCTTGCCAGATACAGAACGCAGCTCCTTCGGGATCGGTGAGGACCGCCATCCGCCCCGAGTCCATGATGTCGAAGGGCTCCATCGCCACCGTGCCGCCCACATCGCGAGCGATGGCCGCCGTCTCGTCCGCGCTGTTGACCCAGACATAGGTGTTCCACATCGCCATCGCCGGAGCACCGGCGGGGATCGACCCGACCGCCGCCACGTCGCCGCCGCGAATGCGGCCGATGAAGTACTTGCCCTCCGACCCTTCGGGCATCACGTTCTCGAACTCCCATCCGAACAGGCCGCTGTAGAAGGGGAGGGCGGCCTCGGGGTCGGGCTGGCTGGTGTCGACCCAGCAGGGGACGCCGGGGATGTATCCCTCTCGCTCGGGCATTTGCCGTTCCTCCCATTGCTCGCGGGTCGCGCTGCATCCTAATGGCTAGCACCCTCCAGTGTGCGCTCGACCGCCTGAAGAATACGCGCAGTGTCCTAACCGCTTCGATGACGAGCAAGGCCTCTGCAAGCGGCCGCGCTATCGAGCGGGCTTCGACACGAACGGGGCAGGAAATCCACCGCGACGGTGCTCGGCCAGCCGAGGTCTGCTAGACCATGGGCGGTTCGGTGAAAGGGCGGGGACGAAGAATTCGTACCCCTTGGCGATGTTCGAGATCCTGGACGACGACCAGGCTCAGACCTCCGGAAATGCTTGCCCGGCAGGGCTCTGACCAGCACGAATAGCTGAGCACGAGTCGGCGAAAATCGCTGAATATTGAGACTGCCCGGGCTATGATTGAGCATGGGAAGCGCTGCTGGGAGTGAACTGCCGGGGATGCCCGAGCCCTACGCGCTGGAGCGCTTCGTCGCCGGCGAGGAGACGTTCATCACCCGGGGCCCGCACCTGGTGTGGCGTTACGACACCGCCGACATCGGTATGCGCAACCTGGCGGTGGTGGCCCTCACCGACGCAGGCCACGCCGGAACCGAGGTCGCCGCCTGCTTTTCGATCACGGCGGTGTACGTGTCCATGCTCCGGGGCCGGGCCCGCAACCAGGGCTCGGCCGGCCTGGTGCGGCCCCGTGGCCGGCGCCCGAGCCTGTCGGTGGCCCAGGTGGCCAAGGCTCGGCGGTGGTCGTCGCAGGGCGTGAGCAACGTTGAGATCGCCACCCGCCTCGGAGTGCACGCCCGCACCATCGGTCGTGTCCTTGAAGGAGCGGTTCCCCCGGGCGAGCAAACCAGCCTCGACGGTGTGGGCGCCGAAGGGGCGGGCGATGAGGTGGACGAGACCACGGGCGACGACCAGGCCGGTGCCGGGGCCCCGGCACCGGCCGATCCCGGCGAGGATGTCGATGGCCGCGACGACGACGCGGTGGAGCCCGAGGCGGAACGCCCGAGCCGCTACGCCGGGGCCATGCTGTTGCACCCGTTCCTCGAGGCCATGGGCGTGGCCGGGCTGTTCGCAGGGGCGGCGGGGCGAGGCGGGCTCTACGACGACGTGGCCGTGCTGGGCGCCGCCACCTTTGGCTTCGCCCTCGGATCGGGCACCGTCGAGGGCATGAAGCACCTAGCCCGGGGCGACGCCGGCGCCCTGGTCGGCATCGCCGCCATGCCCGAGCTGCGCACCCTTCGCCCTCGCCTCGGCGCCATCGCCGAGCGCGTCGATGCCCTGGCCATCCAGGCGGCCTTCGCCAAGGCGCTGGTGGGGGCGGCCGACGGCCCCCAGCAGGTGTTCTTCGTGGATGACCACTTCGTCGCCTACTCCGGGGCCCGGCCGGTGGCCAAGGGCTGGAACACCAAGCGCCGCCACGCCCAGAAGGGACGTGACGACACCTTCGTGGTCGACTTGTCGGGGCGGGCCATCTGCTTTTGCTCGGGCGAGCCCTCCGGGTTGTCCAAGACCATCCACGACGTGGTGGGCCAGCTGCGGGGGATCTGCGGGCCCGGCGCCCGCCTGCTCATCGGCTTCGACCGGGGCGGGTCCTACCCGGTGACGTTCTCCAAGCTGCGCGACGCCGGGGTCGAGTGGGTCACCTACCGTCGGGGCGCGCTGGTGGAACCCACCGCTGCGCCACGCTGGAGCTGGTTCAACCTCGACGGCCGTCGCCACACCTACCGCATCGCCGATGAGATGGTGGACCTCGACGGCTACGGGCCGGCCCGCCAGATCAGCGTGTACGAGGGCGACAAGGTGGTGTTCCAGGTGCTCACCTCCGACACCGCCGCCACCGCGGCGCGCATGGTGCACCTGCTGCGCTGCCGCTGGCGCATCGAGAACGCCTTCAAGTACCTCGCCGAGCACCACGGCATCGACTCGCTGTGCGACTACACGATGAGCGTCGGCCCCGACACCACCCCGGTGCGAAACCCGGACCGCACCACCGCCACCGCCACGCTGCGATCGGCTGAAGCCTCCCTGGCCTCAGCCGAGCGGGCCCTCGGCCAGGCCATGGACGGCCCCTCCACCGGCGGGGACCATCTCGTGACCATCCGCCGATGCCGTGACGAGGTGGCCATGGCCAACGACGACATGGCCGAGGCCAAGGCAGCACGCAAGGGCGTCGCCGCCAAGCGGCTCGCCAACGACATCGTCCCGGGCGCCGAGCGGGCCACCCCCAGGGTCGAGCGGCGCAGCCTGCAGATGGTGCTGCGGCTTTTGGCCTACAACGCCGAGGCAGACCTGGCACGGCGCCTCAACGCCTACCTCGGCGATCCCGACGAGTACCGGGCCATCACCCGAAACCTTCTGCACCAGGCAGGGCGGATCCACTTCGGCGCCGATGCCGTCACCGTGACCATCGACCGGCCCAACCAGCCCCGGGTGGCGCGGGCCGTGGCCCTGCTTGCCGACGAGCTCAACGAGAGCCCTGGGCACATGGTCGGTGACCCACGGCCCGTCATCTACCGGCTCGGGGGCCTCATGACTTCAACAGTCCCGCCCGGCCGACTTCCGGAGGTCTGAGACTTCGACGGCGCCCTGCCCGATCCCGAAATGGTGGCCGAGGCGTGGAGAGTGTGGCGGGACGAGGTGGCGTTCGCCGACCGGTTCGTGGCCGAGGCACCCGATCTGGACGTCGCCGGGAACGATCGCTGGCACGGCGCGATCTCGCTGCGCTGGGTGCTGGTGCACATGGTGGAGGAGTACGCCCGCCACAACGGCCACGCCGACCTGCTGCGCCAGCGGATCGACGGGGCGGTCGGCCAG
>JBBRXY010000172.1:0-3450 GCA_038238185.1 Acidimicrobiales bacterium | reverse complement strand
GATCACGGTAGGGACCGCCCTTGCGGGCGGCCCCCCGTGCAGATCCCAGCGTGCGCTCCTAACGCACTGGGCTCCTGCCTTGGATGCGGACGTCAAAGCGCACTTCTGGGAACGGGTGCATCACGCGGGCTGCTGGTAGCCACCGGGTGACGAGACGGCCCATCCTCGTCCAGTTGAGGCGATTGCGCTGGCTGCGGCGCCGCAGCGCCTTGAACCAGAGCCGCCCCACCTGGGTGCGGAAGGCCGCCACGGCGTCGGTGTTGCCGGGCACGGCGTAGTAGGCGAGGTGGCCACGCACCACGCTCGCCAGCCATTGCCCCTGCACGGGGATGGGCTGATGTCGGCGTTGCTTGAGCGAGATGTTGATCTCACTCAGCTTGGCCCGCATCCTCTTCGAGATGGTGACGCGCTTGAGCCAGAACCATCCGTTCTTCGTCTTCCCACAGATGTGGGTGAAGCCGAGGAAGTCGAACGTCTCGGGCTTCCCAACGCCTCGCGTCGCTCGTGCCCGTGCGGCGTGCCGCCCAAACTCGATGAGGCGCGTCTTGTCGGGATGCAGTTCCAGGCCGAACGTGGCGAAACGCTCGCGTAGATCGGCGAGGAACTGCTGCGCATCGGCCTGATGCTCGAAGCCGGCGACGAAGTCATCCGCGAACCGCACGATGACAACGTCACCGTGGGCGTGCCGACTCCTCCACTGCCGGGCCCACCGGTCGAGGACGTAATGGAGGTAGACGTTGGCGAGCAAGGGCGAGGCTGATGCCCCTTGGGGCGCCCCGACCTCACTCGCTGCCCACGCTCCGTCCTCGAGGACTCCAGCGCTCACCCACTTGCGGATGAGGCGCAGGACCCGTTTGTCCGCGATCCGGTGCTCGAGGAACTTCGCCAGCCAGTCATGATCGAGACTGGTGAAGAAGTCGCGGATGTCCGCGTCGAGCACCCAGTTCACCTTCTTCCGCTTGATCCCGGTGGCGAGCGCGTCCAACGCATCATGCGGGCCGCGTCCGGGCCGGAACCCGTAGGAGAAGCCGAGGAAGTCCACCTCGTAGACGGCGTTCAGCACCTCAACGACCGCCCGCTGGAGAACCTTGTCCTCCACCGTGGCGATCCCGAGCGGCCGTTGGCGGCCGTCGGCTTTCGGTATGTACACCCTCCGAGACGGGCTCGCCCGGTAGGCGCCGCTGTGGACCCGAGCGTGCAGGACCTGGAGGTTGGCCTCCAGGTCCTGGCCGTACTCGGCCCACGTC
The DNA here is from genome assembly GCA_038238185.1 of Acidimicrobiales bacterium. Lineage (GTDB taxonomy): Bacteria > Actinomycetota > Acidimicrobiia > Acidimicrobiales > AC-14 > DATAQC01. The sequence goes on along the minus strand of JBBRXY010000172.1, from coordinate 2,203 downwards.
ACCCCGTCCACCCCCGGTGCGGCCTGGGGGCGGATTGCCCAGTAGGCCGCGCGGAGGCGGTCGACGTCAACGTGGTGCAGCAACGCCGTGAACCGTGCATCTTTGTCTCTTCGTGCGATCTCACGCACACGGTCCAACCCGCTTGACACGCCTGGCCCGGCACTGCGTCCGGGGCGTGTTGTGCTGGCCGTGTTCTCCTTGGCCAACCCCCTTTCCTCCACCACCTCCGCTGCCGGCGGACCGGCGTTGTTCGGCGGCTTCGCGGGTACTACGGGGTTGTCAGACTTCCCACGCTCGTGCATCTCAGGCTTGCGGCCTTGGCCTTCCCTGAGCGGCCCACCCGGTGATCAGCCCGGCGGGCGGGCGTGGGACCTCCCGGTTCTCGCGCATGGAGATTCCGTACATGCACAGGTTCTTCGACCGCGCGGGGTCCGCCGGCAGCTCGCGATAGCGCTGCCAGCGATGTGGCCTTCCGCATTGGTTAACTGCGTCGGCACCCCGATGTCGTTGATTTCGCGGCTCAATAGCCCGGCCTGCACGTACCCCTGTCAACGCTTCGCCGCCGTCCTCACGAACGTCGACGCATGACTCGGGGCCACCGTGGGTCGCTACTCCTTCGATGTTGGACTTTCTCATTCCTTTCTCCATGCCGGTTTATCCCGGCGCTCTAACCATTCACGTTCTCACGCGGCCTGAGGTGGCATCCATGGGTCGCCGTTGAAGAGGCGGGTGAGGGCGTCGAGCGCACCCACGTCGTTCTTGCGGGTGGTGGACAGGTAGCTGCGTACGTGGGCGAACCGCTCGGCGCCGGCCTGGCTGCGGAAACACGACGAGACCTTGCGGTGGATTTTCACCGGCCGCAGGTCACGTTCGGCCTGGTTGTTGGTGAAGCCCACGGCGAGGTCGTACATCGATCGCAGGATGGCCTGGCGGTGGGTCTCGAAGGCGACGGCGAGGTTGTAGGACGCCCGCTCGAGGCTGTTGCGCTTGCGGCCTGTCGGCTCGGGGTTGGCGGCCAGCGCGTCGGCGACGAAGGCGTCGTAGTGGGCCCGGAACTCCCGTTGGCGGGTCGGCGCCAGCGACTTGTGGCCGGCGAGGCGGGCCGCGTCGCAGGACGCGTTGATCTCGACGAGCAGCCCGGCGAGGCCGCCGGCCCAGGCGGCCTGGGTCGCCACCTCGGCGACGGAGGCGAGATCGCGTAGCAGGTGGGCGGCGCACAGGCCGTGCCTTGCCTTCTTCAGTTTCCAGTACAGCGCCAGGCGGTCGTGCACGATCACCCCCCGGTAACCGACGAGCACGCCGGCGGCGACGATGGCCTCGGTCCCCCTAGTGGCCGAGGCGTGGATCAAGGTGTAGGCCTGGGTGGAAACCACGTGCATCCAGCACGTGGTGACCCCGACCCGGTCGGTCGTCTCATCCGCGTGCAGCACCGGCAGCGTGCGGAGGAAGGCGACCAGCGCGGTGATGAAGCCCCGCAGGCGTCGGCCGGCCTCGGCATAGACGGCGTCGACGGTCCCGGTGGAGATCTTCACCCCGAACAGCTCGGCCATGGCCTCGGCGGTGCGGGCAACGGGCACGTGCTGGCGGGCCAGCAGGTAGACGACCACGGCCCGGACCCTCGGGCCGTAGGAGACCGGGGCCCGGACCCCGTCGGGGAACGCCGCCGCGGTGGCCACCCCGCAGCACCCACAGCGCCGGGTCTGGGCCCGGTGCTCGGTCACCACCGGCGCGGGCACCGGGATGTCGATGACCTGGCGGCGGGCCACGCTGTCAACCGGGGCGTCGCCGAGGTCGGCGCCACAACCCGAACAGGCGGCGGGAATGTGCTCGACGACCTCGTCGGGTGCATCCGTCATCTCCGCCGCCTGGCCCTTGGCCCCGGGCTGCTTGCCCGGCCGGCGGGACTTGCCGCCGGCGGCACGGGCCTTCTTGGCCCGCCGCTCCTCGGCCTGGCGCTGGCGCTCGACCGCCGGGTCACGCGACGGCGGTTTGGACGAGTTCCCCGAGTTCTTGGCCAACTCCGAGCGCAACCGGACGTTCTCGGCCGACAGCCGGGCGACATCCATAGACAGCGCGTCGACCCGGGCGAACAGCTCGACCACCAACGCTGCCAGCTGGCTCCGGTCGAGACCAGCCACCTCTTCGACCGTCCATGACGGCGGACGATCCTGCGGCGATGCGCCACTGTCGGGGTCAGCGGGAG
>JBBRXY010000171.1:0-3483 GCA_038238185.1 Acidimicrobiales bacterium | reverse complement strand
TCCCAGACCACGGGGCTGTCGAGCAGGGTGACGTCGACGAGGATGTCGATGTCGTTCGGCCAGTCGACGTTGAGGACGTACGTCACGCCGTTGTTCGGGTCGGATGGCGTACCGTGCGGAGCGACGTTGGAGACCCAGACGTTGGCGTCGCCGACGAAGCGGTGTCGGCCGCCACGCTGGATGAGCATGGTGGTGACACGCAGGATGAAGACGTGTGGATGGCCGCGTGTCGCTGTCGGTGGTCGCCATGGGTTCGGGCGGTTCTAGTCGGCGGTGACTTCGGTGACGGCGGCCCGGGTGGAGGACTCGTCGACGATGGCTTTGTTGTCGGCGAAGGCGGCGACGAGGGCTTGGACGGCGAGGTTGTTCACCGCTCGGGGCATGCCGCGTGAGACTTGGTGGATGAGGGTGATGGCGTCGTCGGAGAACAAGGTGTCGGCTCGACCGGCGAGTTTGAGGTGGTGGCCGATGTAGTCGCCGGTCTCGGCGGGGTCCATGCCGGTCATGGCGTAGCGGAGGGCGATGCGCTGGTCGAGGGCGGCGAAGGCGCCGAGCTTGATCCGCCGGCGGAGGGTGGGTTGGCCGATGAGGAGCACGGCGCCCGGTGACCGCGAGTCCATGTCGGCACTCGTGAGGAGCCTCAGCTCTTCGAGTTGGTCACCGTCGAGGAGATGGGCTTCGTCGAGGATCAACACGACCCGTTTGCCCCGCTCGTTGGCTTCGGCGGCGAGCGCGTCGGTGGTCTGCGGAATCAGAGAAGCCTTGTGAAAACGGGGTGTTCCGCCCAGCGCGGTGACGATCGCGGCGTAGAGGCCGCGGGCGCCGATGGCGGGGTTGCCGACGTAGATGATGCTGTGGCGGCTGGTGTCCAGAGCGGCGATCGCGGCTCTGGCGGCGACCGTTTTCCCGGCGCCGACCTCGCCGGTGACGACGCCGAGGACCTGTTCGTCGATGCACCATCCGATCCGGGCGGTGGCTTCGGCGTGGGAGCGGTGGGTGTGGAGCATGGAGGGGGCCAGGTTCTTCCCGAACGGCATGCGGGTCAGGCCCCAGTGGGCTCGGAGACGGTCGATGGTCATGATCCGACCCCCTCGGTCGCGTCTTGTTGGTTGCCGGTCACGCTGTCGGGGTCGGGTTGGGGTGGCGGCTCGTCGGGCCGGGAGAGCTGGGTGTAGCTGATCGGTCGCGACAGCTCGGCTTCGTGGCGGCGGGCGATGAGCCCGAGGTAGTCGATGCCTGTTGCTGGTGCCGGCGCCGCGGTCGGTTCGACCGGGGCTTTGGGGTGGGAGTGGCGGCTGATCTTGACGGGGACGCCGGCGCCCATCTCCCGTGTTTGGAAGCGGATCTGGACAGCTTCGAGGTCGAACGGGTCGAAGATCACCTCGACGCGGTGGCCGACGAGAGCGGCGTCGACTTCGAAGGTGTTGCCGTGCAGGGAGATGGTGGCCACCTTGGTCACGGTGCGGGTCTCGGACCACAGGAACGCCTCGTGCAGCAACGCCGGCGCGGGGAGCGTCGGGGCCGGGCCGGCCAGGAGCCGGTCGATGGGGGCTTGCCCGGTCTCGGTGTGGGCCCGGCGGTGGTAGACGGTCTCGACCCAGGCGGCGAACAGCCGGTTGAGCTCGCCCAGATCGGCTACGCCCCGGGCGTCGATCTCGACGAGGAACTGGATGCGCACGGTGGCGAAGAACCTTTCGATCTTCCCCCGGCCCTGGGGCCGCCGCGGGCGGCTGTGAACGAGGCGGATCCCGAGGGTGGCCATGGCCCGCAGCAGCTGCGAGCTGACGAAGGCGGAGCCGTTGTCGACATACACCGCCCGGGGGACGCCGCGTGCGGCCAGCGCGGCGCGCAGCGCCGCTTCCAAGCGGACGGTGTCCTCCGAATGCCCCCACCGGTAGCCGACCAGGGCCCGCGACATGTCATCGATGAACGCGAACAGGTAGGTCTTGCGGCCACCGACCCTGGGGCCGTGGAGGGCGTCACCGGTCCACAAGTCGTTCGGATGCGCCGCCTCGAACCGGCTGAACGCCTGGGCCGGTGTGCCGTCGGGGCGCACGTTCAGGCCGAGACGGGCGAACAGGCGCTGCACGGTGCGGGCCGACGGACCGCAGCCCTCGGCGGCCCGGATGATCTCGGCCACCTGGGCGGCGGTGCGGCGAGGCGCCTCCCTCTTCAACCGTTCAGCCAGCTCAAGCTGGGCTTGGGGGGTGACCGGTTCGCAGTGGCGAACACCCGGGGCCAGGGCCTCGAACCCGCCGGCCCGGTAGGTGCGGATCCACCGGTCCACGGTGTTGCGGGCCACCCGCACCCGCCGCCCACCGGGCCCGGTGTGATCTCGGGCCGCGACCTCCCGGACGAGCTCGCCCCGCTCGGCGTGCGACAACTCGGGGTCGGCGGCCTCCCGGATCAGTGAGTAGCGGAACAGGGCGACCTCTCGTTGACGGTCGTTCATCGTGTGCGCCTCCAAGGTGACGTGACGGATGGAGGCGAAGTTGAACGATCAGGGCGGCCCCGGCCAGGGGCGGCTGGTGTTGGACAACAACCTCCCGCTCGTGGCCGCCGACGCGAAACGCCACGGCTCGCACGGCCCCAGTCGGCGCACCGCGGCCGCCGCCGCCACACCGACCGCCTCGACCGCGTCAGCGAACCCAGACCCGGCCGGCCGGATCGGCCCGAGCATCGGATCCAACGCCACCGCCCAACGGGTGAAATGCTCCCGCACCCGCCCGGCCAGCACCTCGAAACGTCGCAGCCAGCCCCGCACCGTGCCCCGCTCCCGGCCAAGGTGCTTGGCGATCCTGCGGTGCCCCGCCCCGGCTGCGTGAGCGGCCGCCGCGCCGCCGATGTCGGCCACTGCGTCACGCCGGCGCAGCAGGCTGTCGTCAGGCAGCAACACGTGCGTCGTTCCGCAACCAGTGCAGATGCTCCGCCGGGGACGGAACCGGCGGTCCCCCGCCCGGCTCCGCAGCTCCCGGTCCCGGCCGTTGCCCCACGGCGCCAACCTCGCGCCGCAGTCAGGGCACACCAGACGACCCGCGACCAGATCCGCCTCGACCGCCACCGGGTCGACCTCTACCATGAGCACCGCGACGCCTCCGGGCCTCGTCAACAAGGGCCCCCTCGCAGACTCCGACCAGAGACAGGGCGCGGGGGTCCTTGCGCGTTCGAGAACCCACCCTCCCCGACACGACCGACCCACGCCACCCGACCACACGCCGAGGCCGCCGCCGTGCTCACCCTGGCGCCGCCGTCCTCACCCAGCCTGACCGCTACGCGCCCCCCGATGCCCACCCAACGCGGCGCTCAACAAAGCGGTGGCGGGGGTTGTCTCCGACCTGTGTGATCTCGGAGGCCGTGATGACGACGACCGAGTGCTCGCTGATGTCGGTGATGTCGGGCGTGTTCAGGTTCTCCGGCACTCGGCCGTGAGCCCTCCGCACGTAACGATAGGTCTTTATGTAGATGCTTCCCTTTCAGTCTGAG
>JBBRXY010000170.1:0-3588 GCA_038238185.1 Acidimicrobiales bacterium | reverse complement strand
GGCAGCTCATGGTCCACACCGTGATGCCCACCAGGTCGGGGGTGATGTCGGTGGGGATCTTCTCGAACTGGAGGTCGACAATGCGGGTACGCCAGCCGCAGCGCCGGGCATGGGCCCCCAGCGTCATGAGCGACATCGGCGGCATCCGGTGCCCGAAGGTCTCGAAGATGCCGGTCCCCAGCCAGGCCGGGGAGAGAAGGAGCAACAGCGGGCGGTCGTCCACCATGCGCGAGCCTACGCCGCCTCGGCGACCGATGCTCATTCGCGTCGGGCCGCCCCCGGATCGAAGCCGACCGGGAGCTCCTTCAGGCCCCGCACCACGAAGTGGTCGCGCCATTGTGGGTCGGGCCCGATCAGGTGGAGATCGGGGAAGCGCCGTACGAGGGTGGTCACCGCGGCCCGGGCCTCGATGCGGGCAAGTGCTGCGCCAAGGCAGAAATGGGCGCCGGCGGCGAAGGCCAGATGGCGGTTGTCGGTCCGACCCACGTCGAGGCGGTTGGGGTCGGCGAACTGGGCCGGATCGCGGTTGGCGGCGGCGATCGACACGGCGATCTGCTCGCCCTTCTCGATGTGGACGCCGCCCACCTCGACGTCGGTGGTGGCGATGCGGGCGGTGATGTGCACCGGGCCCTCGTAGCGCAGCAGTTCCTCGACGGCGGTGCGGTCGAGGGACGGGTCGTCGCGCAGCCGGGAGAGCTCGTCGGGGTGGCGAAGCAGCATGAGCATGCCGTTGCCCACCAGGTTCATGGTGGTCTCGAACCCGGCCAGTAGCAGCAGGGTGGCAGTGGTCAGCAGCTCCTCGTGGGTGAGCTTGGTGCCGTCCTCCTCGGCCTGGATCATGGCGGTGAGGAGGTCGTCGCGAGGGTTGGCCCGGCGCTCGTCGATCAGGTCCGTGAAGTACTGGGCCAGGTGCATGGTGGCGGCCATGCCCCGCACCTGGGCGTCGGCGTCGACGTAGCCGTCGAGAAGCCGCGAGGCGTCGGCCGACCAGTCCTTGAACAGTTCCCGGTCGGTGAGGGGAATGCCCAGGAGCTCGCAGATGACGGTCGTGGGCAGTGGGTAGGCCAGGTCGGCGAGGACGTCCATCTCGCCCCGGTCGGCCACGGCGTCGAGCGCCTCGTCGACGATGGCCTGGACACGGGGGCGCAGACCGTCGACCACCTTGGGCGTGAAAGCCTTGCTCACCAGCGACCGCAGACGGGTGTGATCGGGCGGGTCGAGGAACATCATCACCCGTGACCCCGGCACCCGGACCGAGCTGGAATTGACGGCGTTGGGCCCCAACCATTCCGGGTTGTTGGAGAAGCGGGGATCGCGGAGCACGGCACTGGCATCGGCGTAGCGGACGAGCACCCAGTTGCCGTCGGCCGCCCGGTGGACGGGCTCGTTGTCGCGGATCCAGTCGTACAGGGGGTACGGATCGGCCCGGTACTCGGGCGGCATGGGGTCGCCGAGCCGGAACGGCGGCTTGCCTTCGGTGGTGATGATGGCCTGCATCGTCCTACCAGGACTAGCAGAGGTCCCGGTCCAATGGCCATCGGGGCTGGCGGCCGGCGCCGTGAACGGAGTTGAGTGGTGACGTGACGGGGGCCAAAGAGCGGGGCGCCGTGGCCGCAGTCGGACTGTTCGCCGGTGTCCTGATGGCTGCCAGCCTGCCGCCGTGGGGCTGGTGGCCGCTCGCCCCGGTGGGCGCGGCCGGACTGGCCCTGAGCGCGGCCGGCCGGCCCTGGTCGCTCCGCCTGCTGGCCGGAGCAGCGGCGGGCCTGGGCCTCTTCGGGCCCGGCCTGTGGTGGATGATCCAGTTCTCCGGGCCCGGTTACGTGGTCACCACTTTGCTCGAGGCCGCCATCGTGGGCCTGGCCATGGTGGCCGTCCCTGCCGGTCGGGGCCGAGGGCCGGCCTTTCCCGCCGCCCTGGTCCTGGCCGCCGCCCTCGGGGGCCACTGGCCTTTCGGCGGCCTCCCCCTCGCGGGCATCGCCCTGGGCCAGGCCGGTGGAGCCCTTGCGCCCGCCGCCCGCCTGGGCGGCCATCTCCTGCTTGTCGGCATGGTCGGCGCCTTGGGCGCGGCCCTGGCCGCGGTGGTGGAGCGGGGACGGCGGCCGGGAGTTCGTAGGGTGTTCGTCCCCCTGGCAGTGGTGGCCGGGGTGGTGGCGGTGGCCGTGGCCGGTGCCGTCTCGCCGGTGGGGTCGGCCCGGGGGACGGTGCGGGTGGCCGCCGTCCAGGGAGGCGGTCAGCGGGGGCTGCGGGCCATCTATGTCGACCCCCAGGTTCCCCTCGACGCCCACCTGGCGGCGGCCGCGGGTGTGGCCCGACCTGTCGACGTGGTGGTGTTTCCGGAGAACGTGGTCACCGTCGACGGCCCCCTGGCCGGGTCGACCCAGGACATGGCCATGGCCGATGTGGCCCGCACCCTGGACGCCACGGTGGTGGCCGGGGTGGTCACCGACGCCGGCCCCGACCGCTTCCACAATGCCGCTGTCGCCTGGGCCCCCGACGGCCCGGTCGTCGCCACCTACGAGAAAGTCCATCGGGTGCCCTTCGGCGAGTACGTACCCCTGCGGAGGATCATCAACCACCTGGCCGACCTGTCGGCCGTTCCTCGCGACGCCATCGCCGGCCGGGGTCCCGGCATCTTGGCCACACCGGCCGGCCGCATGGGCGTGATGATCTCCTACGAGGTGTTCTTTGCCGACCGGGCCCGGGCCGCCGTGCGCGCCGGTGCCGAGGTGCTGCTGGTGCCGACCAACGCCTCGTCGTACACCACGTCTCAGGTGCCGGCCCAGGAGCTGGCCGCCGCCCGCCTGCGGGCCACAGAGACGGGCCGCGATGTCGTCCAGGCCGCACCGACCGGCTTCACCGCCGTCGTCGACGCCCATGGCCGTGTCCTCCGGCGCAGCCGCCTGGGCTCTCCCGCAGTGATCTCGGCCACCGTCACCCGCCGCCGCGGCCAGACCCTCGCGGTGCGGCTCGGTGACGGCCCCCTCGTGGTCACCGCCGTGGTGGCGTTGGCCGCCGCCTATCTCACCAGTCGGAAGCGACGGCCGGTCCTCACCCCGGCCCCCTGAACGCGTCCGTCGGACAGACGTTGCCGGAAGCCAGTCCAGTGACCACAAAACTCTGCCGCTCGGCGCTGGTGAGGTCGCGGTCGGCGAGGGCGCAGGCGTCCTTCAGCGCCACTGCCATCGAAGGCCAAGGCGTCGACACCTTCGGTGCCAGCGACGGTCTGGGGTCGGTCCGGGCGCAGAACGGCTGTGACGTCCATGTAGGCAGTTCCCCGGAGCGCCCCGAGGTCGGGATCGAGCATCCACGCTGCCGTCTCGTCTGCCACGAACCCGTCGAGCGAGACGGTCATCCCCGCAATCACCTTGGTCATCGTGTTGAGATGGCGCGGCCGGTCGGATCTCATCGGCCGGGGCCGGTCAGGGTCAGCCGAACCAGGCGTCGGGCTCGTCGTCATCGTCGGCCACCCCGTACACGGGGTCGTCGAGGTCGATGAACGGGGGGTAGTCGCGGATAGGGCTGGCCAGGGTGGCCGCAGCCACCTCGGCGGCGGTACCGGGGGGCGGGGAGAACACGACGCAGTCGTCG
>JBBRXY010000169.1:0-3606 GCA_038238185.1 Acidimicrobiales bacterium | reverse complement strand
GCCGGCACTCGCCGTCCACGTGGCCAATGCCCTCGGGGCGACCACGGTGCCGCTGGGCTCGGCCGGGGCCAAGGCCATGGCCGTGGTGCGCGGTGACGCCGAGATCTACCTCCACGCCGGAGGCCAGTACGAGTGGGACTCGGCCGCGCCGGTGGCCGTCGCCCACGCCGCCGGGCTGCACACGTCGAGGGTCGACGGTTCCCCGCTTCGCTACAACCAGCCCGACCCGTGGCTCCCCGACCTCCTGATCTGCCGGCAAGAGCTGGCCGACGACGTGATCGCCGCCGCGGCGTCGGCGCCGCTGCCCACGTGAACTGGGCCATCGCCGCCGCCGGCCTCCTCGGCGGGTTCATGGTGGGTATGACGGGCATGGGCGGGGGCGCCCTGCTGACGCCGATCCTCATCCTGTTCTTCAACATCGACCCGTTGTCGGCTGTCGGAAGCGACCTGGTGGTGTCGCTGGTGATGAAGCCGATCGGCGGTGGGGTGCACCTGCGGCGGGGAAACGTGAACAAGGCCATGGTCGGTTGGCTCAGTCTCGGCTCGGTGCCCGCCGCGTTCATCGGTGTCCTGCTCCTCAAGTCGCTGGGCGACAACGCCAGCCGTGACCTCAAGCCGATTCTGGGCGCCGTCCTGCTCGTGGCCGCGGCGGCCATGATCGCCAAGCCACTGATCCAGGCCCGGCGCGGGCCGGTGGGAACCTCGATCGTCGCCATCGACGTGCGCCCCGTCCGCACGATCGCCATCGGGGCCATCGGGGGCCTGCTGGTTGGGCTGACATCCGTCGGCTCAGGATCACTGATCATCGTGATGCTCCTTATCGCCTACCCCACCCTTCTCGCCCGCGAACTGGTGGGAACCGACCTCATCCAGGCCATCCCGCTCGTGGGCGCCGCCGCCCTGGGCCACCTGCTGTTCGGCGATGTCAGCTTCGCCCTCACCGGTTCGTTGCTGGTGGGCGGTATCCCGGGCGTCTACGTGGGGGCCCGGCTGTCGGCCGGGGCACCGGACCGCATTCTCCGGCCTACGCTGTTCGTCGTGCTGGTTTCGACCGGGCTGAAGCTGGTCGGCGCGTTCTGAGTACGAGCGACACCGTGATCACGAGAGACACCCTGACTGGAGATCGATAGTGACGGGCCGCGCAGCCACGGGACAGATGGACCCGACCGAGAACACCGCCGACGGCGTGCCCGCCGACGTGCCGCCCGCCGGTGGCGGGCTCACGGTCTGGTTCACCGGGCTGCCCTCGGCGGGCAAGACCACCTTGGCCGAGGCCCTGTGCACCCGCCTGCGCACCGCGGGCCGGCGGGTGGAGATGCTCGACGGCGACGTGCTGCGTACCTATCTCACCGCCGACCTCGGCTTCTCCCGCCAGGACCGCACCCTCAACGTGATGAGGGTGGGCTACGTCGCCCACCTCCTCAGCCGCAACGGGGTGATCGCGGTGTGCTCGCTGATCTCGCCCTACCGCGACGACCGTGATCGGGTACGCGCCCTGCACGGCGAACGCTTCATGGAGGTCTACCTGTCAACGCCGGTCGAGGTGTGTGCCGAGCGCGATGTGAAGGGCCTCTACGCCCGCCAGAGGGCCGGCGAGCTCGAGGGCCTCACTGGCGTCGACGACCCGTACGAACCCCCCCTGCACCCGGACCTGGTGGTGCCCACCCACGCTCAGAGCCTCGCCGAGTCGGCCGACATGGTGTGGGCCGGGCTGCCCGACCGCGTCACCGGGGACAGCGGGTGACCACCCACTCCCCCCTCGACCGGATCGGCCGCTATGAGATGGGTCAGCTCCAGGCCCTCGAGGCCGAGGCGGTGTCTGTCATGCGCGAGGTGGCGGCCGAGCTGGAGCGCCCCGTGCTCCTGTTCAGCGGGGGCAAGGACTCCGTGGTGCTGCTCCGCCTGGCCGAGAAGGCGTTCCGGCCCGCTTCGTTCCCGTTCCCCATCATGCACATCGACACCGGCCAGAACTTCGACGAGGTGATCGCCTTCCGTGACCGGCGAGTGGCCGAGCTCGGCGAGCGGCTGATCGTGGCGTCCGTGCAGGACTCCATCGACCAGGGCCGGGTGGCCGAGGAGACCGGGCCTCGGGCCAGCCGCAACCGCCTGCAGACCACCACCCTGCTCGATGCCATCGCCGCCCACGGCTTCGACGCCTGCCTCGGTGGCGCCCGGCGCGACGAGGAGAAGGCCCGGGCCAAGGAGCGGGTGTTCTCGTTCCGCGACGAGTTCGGCCAGTGGGACCCGAAGCTCCAGCGCCCCGAGCTGTGGTCGATCTACAACGGCCGCGTCCATCGGGGCGAGCACATCCGGGTCTTCCCCATCTCCAACTGGACCGAGCTCGACGTGTGGCGCTACATCGAGGTGGAGAATCTCGAGGTGCCGCCGATGTACTACTCGCATCGCCGCAAGGTGGTGGAGCGCGACGGCATGCTCCTGGCCGTGAGCGAATGGGTACAGCCCATGGGCGACGAGGAGCCGTTCGAGGCCACCGTGCGCTACCGCACTGTGGGCGACGCCAGCTGCACCGGCGCGGTGGAATCGACGGCCTCCACCATCACCGACGTCATCGCCGAGATCGCCGCCACCCGCATCACCGAGCGGGGCGCCACCCGGGCCGACGACCGCGTTTCCGAAGCCGCCATGGAGGACCGCAAGAAGGAGGGCTACTTCTAGTGCCCGGTCAGGTGACGCACTAGTGGAGCTCCTGCGCTTCGCCACGGCCGGATCCGTCGACGACGGGAAGAGCACGCTCATCGGGCGGCTGCTCTTCGACACCAAGTCGATCCTCGAGGACCAGATGGCCTCCGTCGAGGCCGCCAGCGTCAACCGGGGCTACGAGTACACGAACCTGGCCCTGCTCACCGACGGCCTGCGGGCCGAACGCGAGCAGGGCATCACCATCGACGTGGCCTACCGGTACTTCTCCACCCCCCGGCGCAGCTTCGTGATCGCCGACACCCCCGGCCACGTGCAGTACACCCGCAACATGGTCACAGGCGCCTCCACCGCTGACCTGGCCATCGTGCTGGTCGACGCCCGCAAGGGCCTACTCGAGCAATCGCGCCGCCACGCCTTCATAGCCAACCTCCTCCGCGTGCCCCACCTGGTGGTGGCGGTCAACAAGATGGACCTGGTCGACTGGGACGCCGAGGTGTTCTGGGCCATCGTCGACGACTTTCGCGATTTCGCCGCCCGCCTCGATGTCACCGACGTGTCGTTCATCCCCGTGTCGGCTCTGCTCGGCGACAACGTGGTCGAGCCGTCGCCCAACATGGCCTGGTTCAAAGGCGTCCCTCTGCTCCAGCATCTCGAGGACGTCCACATCGCGTCCGACCGCAACCTCATCGACGTCCGTTTTCCGGTGCAATACGTCATCCGGCCCCATTCCGCCGCCCACCACGACTACCGGGGCTACGCCGGAACGGTGGCCGGGGGGGTCCTCAAGCCGGGCGACGAGGTGGTGGTGCTCCCGTCGGGACTGAAAACCCGGTTGGCGGGCATCGATACCTACGACGGCCCCGTCGAGGAGGCCTTCGCGGGGATGTCGGTGATCATCCGCCTGGCCGACGACCTCGACGTCTCCCGAGGCGACATGATCTGCCG
>JBBRXY010000168.1:0-3700 GCA_038238185.1 Acidimicrobiales bacterium | reverse complement strand
CTTGCCTACAATGCCGAAAAGAGCGAGACACGATTGCAACATCTCAATGTTGCAGGAAAGGGCACAGCCGCCGTGGCATGGATGCGGATGATGGGAGCGGACTCGGTCGCCTACCACCGCGAGACCGTGCTGGCCCGGGGCGACGACCACCCCGGCCAGGCCCTCGCCTACTACGCCAGCCGGGGCGAGACGCCGCTGGTCTGGGGTGGGCGCGGGGCCGAAGGGCTCGGTCTCGAAGGCGCCGTCACCGACGCCCAGTACGAGGCGATCTTCGGCCCCGATGGCGCCTGCGACCCCACCACCGGCGCGCGTCTGGTCAACACCAAGCGCCCGGGCCTGGAGCTGGTGATCTCGGCCCACAAGTCCGTCGCCGAGCTGGGCGTGATCGGCCGGGCCGAGCACATGCACGCCATCATGAGCGCCGAGCAGGTCGCCACCATGGCCTACCTCGACGACGTGACGAGGGCGGTCGGAGGACGGCGGGGCCGGGACGTGGCCCGGACGCCGACCGAGGGCCTCATCTACGCCACCACCCGCCATGCCACCTCCCGTGCCGGTGACCCCTGTCCCCACGACCACGTGCTCGTGGCCAACCTGGTGCGCATGGACGACGCCAAGGGCGGCTGGAAGGCAGCCGACACCGCCCTGTGGCGCGAGCACGTGCACGCCGCCACCATGGTCGGGCGGGTGGCCTCGGCCCAGCGGGCCGTGGAACTCGGCTACGGGATCGTTGCCGACGCCGGGCCGTCGGGGCGTCTCGGGCACTGGGCCATCGCCGGGGTGCCCGAGGCGGTGATGGAGGCGCACTCGAAACGGGCGGCGGAGATCGAAGCTGAGATGGAGCGCAGCGGCTATAACTCCTACCGGGCCCGCAACATCGCGGCACGGGCCACCCGTGACCCCAAACGCCACACACCGGTGGGCGAGCTCATGCCCCGCTGGGTCGCCGAAATCGAACACGTCGGCTGGAGCGTCGATCGCATCGCCACCGCCGTCGAGCACGAGGCCGCCGCCTACCGCCGACCCCGACCGGAGCTCATGCCGATCGAGCTGCGGGACATCGCCACCGAGGCCCTGGCCGACGGCAGCCGGCTGGTGGAACACAAGGTGTTCTCCAAGCGCGACGTGATCGTGGCCGTGGCCCCCGAGCTGTATGGCCGCGACCTGTCGGAGCTGTCAAAAGCGGTGCACCGCACCCTGGCCGACCCCGAGGCCGTCCCCCTGCTGCGGGTGGCCGGCGCCCACGACCGGGCCTACGCCACCGCCACCACCATCGCCCGTGAGCAGGCCATCGCCCGCTGCGTCGAATCCCAGGTGGCCCGCCGTGGCGCCCCGAAGGTGAGCCGGGACGCGGCCGCTGCGGCCGTGGACCGGGCCGAGGCGACCCTAGGCCGGCCCCTCACTGCCGGCCAGCGTGGCGCGGTGGACGAGATCCTGACGTCGGGCCGGGGGGTGGAACTGGTCGTGGGCGTGGCCGGTTCGGGGAAAACGACGGCGCTGGCCGCGGCACGCGACGGATTCGAGGCCGCCGACTATGAGCTGGTGGGTACCTCGACGTCGGGCCAGGCGGCCCGGACGTTAGGCCGTGAGGCCGGCATCGAGCCCAGCCGCACCCTGGCATCGCTCAACTGGCGCATCCAGCACAACGCCCTCCGCATGACTCCCCGCCACGTCGCCGTGCTCGATGAAGCGGCGATGACTGACGATGCCGCCCTCCTGGCGTTCCTGGAGGCGGCGCGGACTAGTGGCGCCAAGGTGGTGGCCGTTGGTGATCATCGCCAACTCTCCGCAGTGGGCCCCGGCGGCGGCTTCGAGGCGCTGGTCTCTCGCTTCGGCGGGGCCGTGCACGTGCTCTCCGAGAACGTGCGCCAGGTCGACCCCGCCGAGCGGACCGCCCTCGCCCACCTGCGCTCAGGGGACGTGGATGCCGCCGTGTCCTGGTATGGCGCGTCCGGTCGCATCACCGTGTCCGGCGATCGGGACACGGCTCTCGATGCCACCGTGGCCGGCTGGGTCGCCGATGTGGCCGGCGGGACCGACGCGGCCATGTATGCGTGGCGGCGGGCCAACGTGGCCGAGCTCAACCGCCGGGGCCGCCAGGCGTGGGACGGCCTCGGCAAGCTGTCGGGCCCTGAGCTGGTCATTGGTGACACGCCGTATCGGGCCGGGGACCGCATCGTGACGTTGGCCCCGGGAGCGAAGGGGGAGATCGTGACATCGGAGTGCGGCACGGTGGCGGCCGTGGACGTGAAGCGCCGCGAGCTGGGCGCCACTATGGACGACGGCCGCTTCCAGCGCTTCGCCGGAGCCGACCTCGACGCCGGGCACCTGGCGCACAGCTACGCGGTGACCGTCCATCGCTCCCAGGGCGCCACGGTGGCCCGGGCCCACGCGCTGGAGGACGGCGGCGGCCGGGAGCTGGCCTACGTGAAGATGAGCCGGGCCAGGCAGCGCTCGACGGTGTATGTGGTGGCGGATTCGGTCGAGCAAGCCGTCGAGGACCTGGGCAGGTCGTGGTCCCACTCCCGGCGCATCGGCTGGGCCATCGACCGGGGCGTGCCGTCACGCGAGTCCCCCGCGGTGCAGGGGGCCGGGGTCGCCGACCGGACGGTTCCCGCCAACCTTCGTCACGCCCGTCTGGTGGCCGAGCGCGAGGCGCTGGCCGCCGTCGTTCCCCCCGATCACGGTTGCGCCCTCCGCGATGCCGAGACCCGGGTACGCAAGCTGGAATTCGAGCTGGCGGACCTGGAGCGCGCCGATGGGTCGGGCGTCCTGCAGGGAACGCCCGTCGGCGATGCCGCGGTTGCCTGGACCCGGGCCTACAACGAGTGGCGGTGGTGTGAGCAGCGTGCTCCTCACGGCGGCCTGCGGGAACGGCTTCAGCTGCACCGCAGGGCCGATCGGGCCGCCGACAGGATAGGACCGCTGCGCGACGCCTTCGAGGCCCTGGCCGCACCCGAGCGGGCCCGACTTTCAGCAGAACTTCCCGAAGCCAGGAAGAGCTTGGACGAGCTGTACGGCCAGTACGCCGGCCACGTGCACTTCACCGTCGCCCATCCCGAGGCGCTGCGCCGCCTGGACCGTCTCGACTCCTTGATCGCCGACACCGCCTGGGAGCTCGACGTCGAACGCCAGGGCCTCGACGGGATCGCACCCCGGCGTCCGCAGTCCAACACACCCGAACCTGGCATCGACCGCTTCGCACATGGTTTGGAGCGGACCATCGAGCGGGGCATCGACCTTGGCATCGGACTGTGAGGGGCGGGCATGCCCAGCGGCGGGGCCGCTGGGCGGTGTCAATTGTTTGTGCGACGGTGCCCGCCAGCGTCAAGACCAAGCCCTGCGGGCGCCGGCTGCGCCGTCGGACTTGACCCCGGCTACCCGCTCAACGACTGGGCCGGAACGTCGATTCACCGGGCACGGGACGCAGCGCCTCAGACGCGTTGGTCGCGTCTCCAGCCTCGCCCCGGGTACGCCGCAGGCATTCCCCGGTGGCCTCGTGCCCGACGTAAAAGATCGGCTTCGCAGGCTGTCGGAATATCGATAGAGGTCTTGGGACGGTCTGAGGCCCGGCGATGATCGGTCTGCCGAGGCGCGTCTGGTGAGAGGCCTTCTTGGGGTGGCGTTGTGCGGGACCGAAGGTCGTTTTGGCGCAGGTCCCGATGCGCCGAGCGCTGGTCTCAGGGAACGGCGATGCGAG
>JBBRXY010000167.1:0-3731 GCA_038238185.1 Acidimicrobiales bacterium | reverse complement strand
GATGCTGGCTTGGCATCGCGAGTTGATCCGACTCCGGCGGGAGGTCCCGGCCCTGGCCGACCCCGACGTCGGCGATGTCGAGGTCCGTTTCGACGAGGTCGCGGGCTGGCTGGTCCTCGAGCGGGGCCCGTTGTCGGTCGTGTGCAACCTGAGCGGCTTCGAGCAGACGGTGCCCCTGGGCGGCGGCGACGAATCCATCGTCGCGGCCGAGACCGTGCTCATCGTCGGCTGACTCCATCAGCCAACCCGGCGTTCTTTTCGCGATTTTCAACCCCCAGCAGGCTGTCGCAAAATAGCGCCTATCCGTGCATGAGAGCGCGCCATATGGCATAATTGTCTATGGCACGTCATTATGTGGGTGGGGACCGGGATCAGCTGTTTCTGTTGGCGACGAGCATGCGGGACTGGCTCGACGAAGGGCACCTGGCCTGGTTCATGATCGACGTGGTGGCCAAGGTCGACACCACCGCCTTCCATGTTGTCCACCCCAACGACGGGCCGGGCCGTCCTGCGTACAACCCGGACATGATGCTGGCGATGCTGTTCTACGCCTACGGGATTGGGATGCGCTCGTCGCTCCGCATCGAGGCGGCCTGTCGAAGCGATGCGGCGTTCCGGGTGATCTGCGGCAACGTCACCCCCGACCATGCCACCATCGCCCGCTTCCTGATCGACCACGAGGCGGCGATCGAGGCGAGCTTCGTCGACGTGCTGCGGCTGTGCGCGGCAGCGGGACTGGTGTCGGTGGGCACCATCGCTATCGACGGGACCAAGATCGCCGCGGACGCGGCGTTGGACAAGAACCGGGGAGCGGAGTGGATCCGTGCCGAGGTGGCCCGCATCGTGGGCGAGGCGGTGGCCACCGACTCCGCCGAGGACAACGCCCACGACCTGTTCGGTCTCGACGAGCTCCCCTCTGCCCTGTCCACCCGCAAAGGGCGCCTGGCCCGCCTCGAGGCTGCCCTGGAGCGCATCGAAGCAGAAGACGAAGCAGCGAAGGCCGAAGCCAACGACCGGGCCGCCAAGGCCCGTGAGATGGCGGCCACCGGCCGAAAGCTGAGAGGTCGCAAACCGAAAGACCCCCACGCGGCGCTGGCCCGAGCCGAAGCAGAACACGCTGGCGCGCTCGTCCGGGCAGCCGCGGCCAGCGCTGAACGACAAGCCATAGTCGAAGCCGCCGCCGAAAAGGGCCGCAAGCCACGGGGTCAACCCCCCGGTTCCGACAAGGGTGTCGAGCGGGCCGCCGCCGCGCTCGAAGCCGCCCGGGTCGCCTCCGCAGCCGCCCCGCCGGCGGACACCCAGGCGAACATCACCGACCCCGACAGCCGCATCATGAAGACCAAGACCGGGTTCGTGCAGGGCTACAACTGCCAGGCCGCGGTCAACGAGAACCAGATCGTGATCGCCTGTGGCGTGACCCAAGAAGCCAACGATCTCCGCCAGTACCAGCCGATGGTCGACGCCACCGCCATCGTCCTGGCCGCCGTTGAGGTCACCACCCCGATCGGGATCGTCCTCGCCGACGCCGGCTACTGGAGCGAGACCAACGCCACCACCGAGGGCCCCGACCGACTCATCGCCACCCTCAAGGACCACAAGCAGCGCCGCGCTGCCCGTGATCTTGGCACCACCACCGGGGCGCCCCCCAAAGACGCAAGCACCCTCGACGCGATGGAACACCGTCTCCGCACGCCCGAAGGCTCCGCCGACTACGCCAAGCGCTCCCACACTGTCGAGCCCGTCTTCGGCGACTCCAAACACAACCGTGGCTACCGGGTGTTCCGCCGCCGGGGCCTCGCCGCTGCGGCCAGCGAGTGGGCCATGATCAACATCAGCCACAACCTGGGCAAGCTCTACCGCCACCAAACCGCTCGCATCGCCGTGCCCTGAGCCAGCGCTCGGCGCATCGGGACCTGCGCCAAAACGACCTTCGGTCCCGCACAACGCCACCCCAAGAAGGCCTCTCACCAGACGCGCCTCGGCAGACCGATCATCGCCGGGCCTCAGACCGTCCCAAGACCCCCTATCGATATTCCGACAGCCTGTTGGATGTTGGAAATCGCGCGCGGAACGCGCTCAGAGACGCTTCAGGGCCTCGTCCACGTCGATGTCGCCGGAAGCGAGGGACTCGAGCGTCGACAGGCGACCCGACGGGGCCGGCGGCCGGGGGACGTGAAGTCGGCCGAGGAGGGCGTCGAAGCGGGCCCGTGCCGTCGGGTAGCTCACGCCCAGGTGGCGCTCCATGTCTTTCATGTTGCCCCGGGAGGCGAGGAAGACCCGGAGCAGGGCACGGTCCTCGGCGTCGAGGGCGCAGAACTCACAGGCCGTGAACGACCCCGAGAGGTCGGTGCCGCACTGCCCGCAGGACAGGCGAGTGACGACCAATCCGTCGCCGCACACCGGGCAACTGCGGGGCGCGTGGCGTACCGGTTGGGCGGTCACGGGTCGGCCCGGATGACGGCGGTGCCAGTGTTCACCTCGACGTCGAGTGTTCCCGAGCCCCCGCCCACTACCACCTGGCGCTCGTCGCCCAGCCGCCGGCGGCCCCCTCTGGGCTTCGCCGTGTCGTCGCCCGGCAGCACGATCTTGCCCACCGTCGCCCGGCCGGAGATGCTCACGCTCGACCCGTGCTCGAGGCGCAGCGTCACCCGGCCGGCCTGGCAGCGCACCCGTGACGAGCCCCCGTCGAGTACCCCGCTGGCGTCGATGCGCCCGGCCGTTGCATCGAGGTCGATGGGGCCGGCGAAGCCGGCGATGCGGACGTTGGCCGCCGCCAGCTCACCGCTGATCGGCCCCCGCACGCCCCGCACGTCGAGGGAACCCGCGCTCACCTCGGCGTCGAGGGCCAGGTCGGGGTTCATCCGCACGGTGAGGGCATGAGCACCGTTGTCGACCCGGGCTCCGACCCGCCAGCCCGGCCCCGAGGAGACGAACGATCCCTCGCTCCTCTCGTCGGTCTCGCCGCTCACGATCAGGGTGTCGCCCTCGCGTCGCAGTTCGTGGGGCCCGTCGGCCAGCGCCTCCCGGACGCCGGCGTCGCCGACTATCCGGACGACGCGGGCGGTGGCCAGCACCCTGACCCGCACCAGGTCGGTCGGGGGCGGCGACAAGGGTGACGGTGACGGTGACGGTGGCGCAGCATCCGAGCCGATACCGCCGGCATGGTCACCGAGCGCGTCGAGGGCGTCGGCTGCCTCCGCAGGCGCCATCAGACCACCGGCGACGGCAGCGAGAATCTTACGTCGTTCGTCGTTGGACATGAATCAATTGAACTCTATCTTTCCCAATCTGTCAAGTGGCGGTTGCCATACTTCTAACTTCGGCTTCCGTTCGGATGCCGGTCGGGGCGTGACGGAGCCATGAATCCGGGCGAGGATGGACCGATGGCCTCACCCCAGCCCACCGCCAGCGACACCGACACCGACCCCCTCAGGCGCCATCTGGTCTCGTCCGGCCTGGCCGGCGACGTGGCCACGACCGTCGACAACTGCCTCGACAACATCGGTCGCCTCCTCGCAGGTCGGGCCGGCTACACCTTCGGGCTCTCGGACTGGAAACGCGCGACCTTCGACGACGTCGTGGCCGCCATGCGGGCCGCCGGCGGTCGCCCTGACGGCCCCGCGAATGCCGCCGGGGGGGCATTCATCGATCCCGACGCTGCCCTCGGGGCGATCGCCCACCAGCGCTCGGTGCTCACCCGCCTCCGGACGGCCGGGACCGGGCGGGTCCTC